>NZ_JAHRYQ010000002.1:687471-1005038 GCF_020622065.1 Geothrix sp.
TGGTGGTGGCGGGCTTCCTCGCCCTGAGCCTGGCCGGGGGCTTCATGGCCCAGACCTTCCAGGGGCTATCCGATGCCGCCATCCGCGGGGGCCTGGGCCACCTCCAGGTCATGCCCCCTGGCCCCCTGGAGGGCGACGAGGCTCAGAGTCTGGAGCGGGCCCTGCCCGACGGGGAGGCGCTGGCCTTGAAGCTGCGCCAGGATCCGGCCGTGGCCGAGGTGCTGCCCCGCATCCAGTTCATGGGCCTGCTGTCCAGCGGTGCGAAGAGCGTGGCCTTCCTCGGCACGGCCGTGGATCCGGTGCTGGAGCCGAAGCACATGGCCTGCCTCGATTCGCTGAAGGATGGTGCGAAAGCGCCCGGCGGCACCGGTTCCCGGTGGCTCTCTGCCGATCCCTCCGCCCGGGAGGTGGTCCTCGGCGCGGGCCTGGCCCGGGCCCTGGGTGCCTCGGTGGGCAGCTCGCTCACCCTGATGTCCACCACCCGGGACGGCGCGCTGAACGCCGTGGATGTGGAGGTCGTGGGTCTCCAGGACCTCGGGCTTCGCGAACTCAACGATCGGGTCCTCACCGCAAGCCTGGGCACCGCGGGGCAACTCCTGGATGCAGGGGCGGCCCGGTCACGGCTGTCCGTCGTCCTGAAGCGCCCCCAGGACACCGCCGCCGAGCAGGGGCGGATCCAGGCCCTGCTTCCGGAAACCTCCGTGAAGCCCTGGTTCGAGCTGGCCTCCTTCTACCGGCAGGTGAAGCTGCTCTACTTCGCCATCTTCGGCTTCATGGGCCTGGTGCTGTTCCTGGTGGTGCTGCTGGCCACGGTCAACACCCTTCTGATGTCGGTCATGGAGCGGGTACGCGAGTTCGGCGTCCTGCGGGCCATGGGCCTTCAGCCGGGGCAGCTGCTGAAGCTGCTCCAGTGGGAGGGGGCCTTCCTGGGCTTCATGGGCAGTGCCCTGGGCCTGGCGGCCACGCTGCTGCTGCGGGCGGGGCTCAACGCCCTCCACCTCCAGATGCCCGCCCCTCCTGGCACCAGCCACGGCTACGAACTGAACATCCACTTCGTCCCCGCCGTCTACGCCATCGTGGCCCTGGGTCTGCAGGCGACCCTCCAGGTGAGCGCCCTCTTCCCGGGCCTCAAGGCCGCTCGGCTGCGCATCGTGGAGGCGCTGAGACATGTCTGAAGAACAGACCTCAGTCCTCAGTCCTCAGTCCTCAGGAAAGAAGGCGCCGCGAGTCGCCTGGTGGCTGGCCACGGGGTTCGGCAGCGGGTATCTGAGGCCGGCTCCGGGCACCTGGGGCAGTCTGGCCGGGCTGGGCGCCTGGCTGATGCTGGTGCTCAGCCTGCGCGGCCGGACCGGGGGACCCTGGCTCCTGCTGGCGGCCCCCCTGGCCCTCACCCTGCTGGCCACCTGGGCGGCGGGATGTGTCGTGGCGGAGACGGGCCAGAAGGACCCCTCGTTCATCGTGATCGACGAGTGGGCGGGCCTCTGGTTCGCGCTCACCCCGCTGCTCCTCATGGTCACGATCCAGCCCCAGCCCTGGAGCCTGTGGACCGCCCGGCTGGTGACGCCCTTCCTGCTCTTCCGCCTCTTCGACATCTGGAAGCCCGGCCCCGTGGACACCGCCCAGCGCCTGCCCGGGGGCTGGGGCGTGGTCATGGACGATGTGCTGGCAGGCCTGCTCGCCGCCCTCCTCGTGTGGCCCCTGGACCAGTGGCTGGGTGCCCAGTCGCTGCTGCACCCGGAGCTGTGGCGCTAGCCTGCGGTTTCTTCCAGCAGCCGCTTCCAGACGGCGGGTTCATTGAGGTGGCCCGTGTCGTCGAAACGGCGGCTCTCGATGAGGTAGCGGTAGCCCTGCTCCGTGAGGAACAGCTGGCGGTTGCGGGCGAATTCCTGCTCGGTGGTTTCGCTACTGATGAGTGAGTAGAAGTAGCTCACATTGCGCTCGCCCTTGGGACGCAGGATGCGGCCCAAGCGCTGGGCCTCCTCTTGGCGCGAACCGAAGGTGCCGCTCACCTGGATGGCCACGGAGGCGTCGGGCAGGTCGATGGCGAAGTTGGCCACCTTGCTCACGATGAGCACCCGCAGCTGGCCTTCGCGGAACTGCCGGAAGAGCACCTCCCGTTCCTTCTCGGGGGTCTGCCCTGTGAGCACCGGCGCCCCCAGGCGCTCACCGATGATCCGGAGCTGCTCGAGGTACTGGCCGATGACGAGGATGTTGTCCTTGGGGTGCCCGGCCAGCAGCTCGTCCATCACCGCCAGCTTCAGGCTGTTCTCCGAGGCGATGCGGAAGCGCTGGCGCTGGTCGGCCACGGCGTACTCCATGCGCTCGTCGGTCGGCAGAGGTACCCGGATCTCGAGGCAGTGGGCCGTGGCGATGAAGCCGTCCTTCTCCAGCATCTTCCAGGGCACATCCACCCGCTTGGGGCCGATGAGGCTGAAGACATCTTCTTCCTTGCCGTCCTCGCGCACCAGGGTGGCTGTGAGGCCCAGGCGCCGCTTGGCCTGGAGCTCAGCCACCGCACGGAACACCGGCGCGGGCAGCATGTGCACTTCGTCGTAGATCACCAGGCCCCAGTTGGCGGCCTCGAAGAGCTTGAAGTGCTCGAAGGGTCCCGTCTTGCTTCGGCGGTAGGTGAGGATCTGGTAGGTGGCGATGGTGACGGGCTTGATCTCCTTGGTGTCGCCCGTATAGAGGCCCACCTGGTCCTCGGTGAGGGTGGTCTTGTCCAGAAGCTCCTGTTTCCACTGCTTCACGGCAGTGCCGTTGGTGGTGAGCACCAGGGTGTGCGTCTGCAGGCTGCCCATGCAGCCAATGCCGATGACCGTCTTCCCCGCGCCGCAGGGCAGCACCAGCACGCCCGCGCCGCCGTCGGGCCCTCCCCCCGCGTGGAAGACATCCACCGCGGCCTGCTGGTAGTGCCGCAGGCCAAAGGGCTTGCCATTCTGCTTGGTGATGGGCGACAGCTCGAAGGGCAGCGGATCGCCGGGCTTGTAGCCGGCCATGTCCTGAACGGGGTGGCCCAAGCGGATGAGTTGCAGCTTCACCTCGCCGCGCATCCCCGTGTGCAGGAAGATGCCCTTCTCGTCCGGATAGGGCTCCGCCAGCAGCCCGAACAGGGACTTCTGGTTCTCCAGCTCCCAGAAGAGGCCCCGGTCATCCATCTCCAGTGCCAGGCGATCCCCCTTGGCCACCAGACGCAACTTGCCGTAGCGCGTGCCGTGGTCCTCGATCTCCTGCAGCAAGTTCTGCGGCACCGGGTACTTGGACCAGGTGTTCAGGGTGTCGAGGATGTCCGCGCAGGCCACACCCGACGCCGAGGCATTCCAGAGACTCAGGGGCGTGATGCGGTAGGTGTGGATGTGCTCAGGGCTCTTCACCAGCTCGGCGAAGCGCGCCAGCTCATCGCGCACCTGCTCGAAATCAGGGTGCGCCACCTCGAGCAGCAGGGTGCGATCGCTCTGGACGATCAGGGGATTGTCGGGTCGGAGGGCGATCACGGCGTCAGCAGGCTCAAACCTTTCAGCCTAGAAGCCTGGGCCGGAGGGGTCAATGAAGCGGTTGGGAAGGGGCCGGATTCCCTCGGCATCCGAGGTGTTCATTAAGGAAAAGTCAGACGATCAGAAGCCCCCTCGAAGCGTATAGTTGGGGACCCCCCGAAGCCCCTCCCCGCCTCGCCGGGATTCTCATTTTTTGGAGCGCCCCATGGGCATGCCGATGACTCGAGTCCTCACCTCTCTGGCCCTGGTGGTGGCCTGCGGCCTGGAGGCCCAGGCGCCCACCAACCCGGTGCTCCGCCGCCGGTCGCTCCCCGCCCGGGTCGGGCCGGATGCCCTCAACGGCCACGACCGCGCCGACCTCCGCCGGGACTGGGACCTCTACTGGTTCGGCGGCAAGCTCACGCCCGACTACATGGACTTCAAGAACCGCGCCGCCGCCGAGGAAATCCGGAAGTGGGGCCACCTCCTACCCAAGGCCAGCACCGACCGCGCCCTGGCGGCCATCCTGCCCGCCCCCAGCGGCACCGGCGGCTTCTCCTGGACCAACCTCGGCCCCACCTCCAACCTCGTGGACGCGACCTGGAGCGGCATCGACAGCGGCCGCCCCGTGGCCGTTGTGCCCCACCCCACCACGGCGACCACCCTCTACCTGGCCACCAGCGGCGGCGGCGTCTTCAAGTGCACCAACGCGGATCTGAATGCCACGGGCGACTGGACCTGGACCGCCATCACCGATGACCTGCCCGCCAGCGGCTCCGGCGGCAATGTGTCCATCGGCGCCCTGGCCATGAGCCCGGCCGATGCCAAGGTCCTGTATGTGGGCCTCGGCGATCCCTTCGACGCCGAAGGTCGCGGCTTCTACAAGACCCCCGATGGCGGCGCCACCTGGACCGCGGCCACCGCCGGCCTGGGCAACGCCACCCGCTCGCACTCGATCCTCCCCCTGACGGCCACCCGCGTTCTCTGGGCCACCAACGATGGCCTGAAGGTCTCCAACGATGGCGGCGCCACCTTCGCCCCGGCCGCCGGTGCCCCGGCAACGGGAGATGCCTGGTCCATCCAGAAGTTCACCGGCACCGATCTCGCGTGCTCCATCCAGGGCACGGCCGGCCAGATCTACACCTCCGCCGATGCCGGGGCCACCTGGACGCTGGCCACCATCACCGGCGTCACCTTCCCCATGGGCCGCATCACCCTGGCTGCCGGCGGGGATGGCACCACGGCCTACGGCATCGTGGAGGACACCACGGCCGCCAGCACCAAGGTGGCCCGGGGCGTCCTGAAGAGCACCGACAAGGGCCTCACCTGGACCTGGGTGGCCGCCCCCACCATCAGCGGCGGGCTCTTCCAGGGCACCGGGCCGCAGATGACCAGCGACGGCGGCCAGGGCTGGTACAACCACGGCCTCGCCGTGGACCCCACGAACCCCCTGCGGATCGTGGTGGGTTCCAATCTGGCGCTCTACCGCAGCATGGACGGCGGCACCAGCTGGACCCAGCTCACGCACTGGTATGGCAACGGCCACCCCTACACCCACGCCGACAACCACGCCACGGCCTGGTCCAATGGCACCCTCTATGTGGCCAATGACGGTGGCCTGGCGATTCTGAGAGACCCCTGGCGCGTCACCGTGCCCACCGCCACGGATGACCTCTCGTTCATCGACAACCGGCGCAACAAGGGCCTCAGCACCCACATGGTCTACAACCTGGGGTCCACGACGGCCGCCACGCCGGCAAACGCCAAGTGGCGCATCACTCTGGGCATGCAGGACAACGGCACGCGCGTCCGCCAGGGCAGCGGCTCGGGTCTGCAGACCAGCGGGGTCTTCGAGGACATGATCGGCGGGGATGGCTTCGGCACCCTGATCCACCCGGCCAATGGGGACCTGATGCTGGGGTCCATCTACTACACGCGCATCTACAAGAGCACGGACGGCGGTGCCACGCCCTTCACGGCCTCGTCCACCGGCATCAGCGAGTCGAACAACTCCAGCTCGGCCCCCTTCGCCCCCAAGATCGCCCTCGGCCCCACGGCCTCGCCGGACACCGTCTACACCTTCGTCAACAGCAAGGTCTACAAGAGCACGGACTTCGGCAGCAACTGGTCCGCCATGACCATGACCGGCTTCTCCACTTCGGGCCGGACGCTCCGGAATGTGAACGGCTCCCGCAGCTCCAACGCCGTCGGCGCGGCCAGCAGCGGCGGCCATTTCTGGACCACCTACAACGATGGCGCCACCTGGACCGACTCTGGCGACATCACGGCCGGGAAGCTCAACACCAGCTACATCTGGTTCAACACCCAGAACGACCAGATCGTCTACGGCGCCACCGTCGCGCCGGACGCCACCGCCCACCACCTCTTCAAGAGCGTCAATGGTGGCGCCAACTGGACTTCCATCGACGGAGCCGCCGGCGCCAGCAACGGCCTGCCCTTCGGCATCCCGGTCCATGTCGTCCAGAACCTCCCCGGCAGCCTCAACACCCTGTTCGCCGGGACGGATTTCGGCGTCTACCAGAGCACCGACGGCGGCACCACCTGGGCCCGCTACGGCAACAACCTGCCCATGGTCGCCGTGCGCGATCTCTACATCGCGCCGGACGGCAGCTTCCTCCGCGCCGCCACCTACGGCCGCGGCGTGTGGGAGCTGCAGACGACCACGGCCAACCAGACCGCCGTCACCCTCGACAAGACCTCGTTCAATTTGAACCCGTCGGCCACCACGACCTTCACGGCCACCGTGACCAATTTCACGGCGGACAACAAGGTGAACTGGACCGCGTCCAGCGGCGGGGCCGTGAGCCCGGCCCAGACCGCCAGCGGGAGCGCCACCACCTACACCGCCTCGGCCACACCCGGAATCTACACCGTCACGGCCACCAGCAACGAGGCCTCCTCGGCCAGCGCGACGGCCACGGTCAATGTCTACACGCCGGCCGCCGTGACCGTGTCCGTGACGCCCACGACGAAGACCCTTCTCACGGGCGGCACCTTCACCTTTGCCGCCGCCGTGGCGAATGCGCCGAGCCAGGCCGTCACCTGGACGGCCAGCGGAGGCGCCATCACATCGGCAGGCGCCTACACCGCCCCCGCCACCGCCGGGACCTACACCATCACCGCCACCAGCGTCTGGCCCGGCACCACGGCCGGCACGGCCACGGTGACCGTGACGACCATGGACCTGAACGGCGATGGCGTGGTGGACCTCCGCGATCTGCTCTTCTTCGCGAAGTACTACGGCAGCACCAATGTGGCCTGTGATTTCAACGGGGACGGGAAGGTCGACGACGCCGACCTCACCCTCCTGCTCGCCGGCCTGTGATGGAGATGACCATGACCCCGATGACCAAGCTCCTCTCCGGCTCCGCTGTCCTGGCGCTGGCCACCCTCCTGGGCTGCGGCGGCGGGGGCGGCGGCTCCTCCACTCCCGCGCCCGCACCGCCCGCCACCGCCACGAGCCTCGCCTATGTCGATCCCGCCAGCGGCACCTACAAGCTGGTGAAGAACGCCTCCAGCTCCGGGTCGCACCTGGTACTCGACCTCGTCGGCCCCAGCACCGGCACGGCCATGGGGGTTTCCATCACCCTCAGCACCGATGCCGCCAAGGCCACCTGGGTCGATGTCCCCGCCGGCGGCACCACGGCGGTGCTGATGCAGAACGGCACCCAGTTCACCCTCGGCAGCGGCACCCCCATCCAGAAGGCCAAGGCCACCAGCGGGGTGCTCCAGGCCACCATCGCCCAGAAGGACCCCACGGCCCCGGCCTCTCTCAATGGCCCGCTGCTCCGGGTGGCCCTCGATCTGAAATCCGGGTTGGGTCTGGCCCAGGGCACCGCCATCACCCTCAGTGCCGATGCGGCCAAATGCCAGGTCCTGACCGACAAGGCCTCCAATCCCACGGCCATCACCGTCAGCGTGGGCACCCTCACGGCCCAGTAGGCCCCCCCGCTCATCCCGGCGCCCGGACCCCCCGGGCGCTTTTTTTGTGCGTGAGCGCTCTGAGGATTCGTGGGACACTGGACGATCGTCTGTACCCAGGTGCCCATGACGCTCACGCACTACCAGCTCCTTTCGAATTGCTCGGATGAGCAGCTCAGGACCATCTGTGAACGCCGACGCCTGCCCATTCCCATCCGGTGGGAAGATGGCGCCGAGGGCCGTGTGCGTCTGCTGAAGACCATGGTCTTCCACCTGGAGGACCACAAGCGGCTGTCGGACACCCTGGCGGATCTCGACAGCGGCTCCCTGGTCGCCCTCAAGCACCTCGCCAGCGAAGGCATCCTGCCCGCGACCGGCACCCTCGAGGCCCTGCGTGACCTCGGCCTCATCCTGCCCGACGGTGAGGGCTGGGGCGTGGCCGAGCGGGTGGCCGATGCCCTTGATGACTTCGACGACGGTGCCCTGAGCTTCCAGGCCCCTGCCGAGGTCAAGCTGCGGGCCGCCGAACCCTTCCGCTTCTCCCTGGCCCTCACGAGCGTCCTGCTCCGCTGCGTGCCCGGCCTGCGCGTGCTGAAGGGTGGCCTCCCCGCCAAGAAGGAGCTGGGCCAGCTCATGCAGCGCAACGCCATGCTCCAGGAGGAGCAGGACGCCACGCTGCTCTTCACGCTGCTGCACCGGCTGGGCCTGCTCTGGAACCGCGATGGACGCGTGGAGACGCTGCTCCCCGCCGTGACCAGCCATCCGCCGCGCTGGGTGGCCGAGCGGGCCTTCGCCAGCCTCCTCGAGCACGATCTCAAGGCCTGGGGCATGCCTCCCGCCGAGGATCGCCACTTCCTCATGCAGCACCTGCTGGAGCGCCGGGGCCAGGTGCTCGCCGTCCAGCCCTTCCTCGCCTTCCTCAAGACCCTGCACCCCCTGGACGAGGAGCGCACGCGGTCAGTCTTCCTGCCTTTCCTCAGCCGCATGGGCATCATCCGGGGCGATGCGGACTTCGCCCACCTTCAGCTCACGGAACATGGCGAGGCCCTGGCCCACGAGTACCTGTTGCGCGACCTCAAGGCCACCGCCGCCCACTGGCAACCCCTGGCGCTGGATCAGCCCATGGTCCTGCAGCCCACGCTCGAGCTGCTGACCCCTCTGCTCCAGAACCCCCACCGCCTGCTCCAGCTCGCCCAGCTGGCCGATGTGGAGGCCCTCGACGCCATGGGCACCTTCCGCGTGAGCCACGCCACCCTGGTGCGGGCCCTCGACGCGGGCGTCCCCCTCGACGACCTGGGCCAGCGCCTGGGCGCCTCCACGCAGACCCTGCCCCAGCCCCTGCTTCAGCTGCTGGAGGATCTCTCCCGCCGCGTGGGCGAGGTGGAAGTGCACCAGGGCGTGAGGCTCGTCCGGGCCCGCACGCCGCACCTGGCCGATGAACTGAAGCTGCGGCCCGAGCTGGCCCCCCTCAAGCTGGGCTCGCTCTCCGACACCGTGCTGGAGGTGCGCGGTGACGGCAATGCCCACGCCCTCCTCAAGCAGGCGGGCTTCATGCCCAAACCCGGCCGTTTCCTGGCCCTGAGCCTGGATGCCGACGAAAAGCTCTACCTCTGGGCCCTGGCCGCCCTCGCCTTCGTCGACGAGAAGGGCATGAACCACCACCTGGAGCCGGTGCAGCAGATGGTGCGCTCGTCGCTCCAGCGCCTCCACGACGAGGACCCCTTCCTCTACCAGGAAGTCCAGCGCCGCATCCCCATGCTGCACCTGGGCGGCGAGGACCAGCTGGCCGAAGAGGTGCAGCGCATCCTCGAATACGCGGGCGGCCACACCCTCATGGTGGAGCTCACCTACCTGCCCCCGGCGGCCCACCGCACCCAGCTTCGCCGCGTGTCACCGCGCACCATCCAGGAGGACCACCTGCTGGCCTTCTGCCACCTCCACCAGGAGGAGATGGCCTTCCGCCTCACCCGCATTCAGGGTGTGAAGCTCCTCAACGAGCGCGGTTGGACCCCCGCCAACCACAGCCAGGCTGGGTGAGGGCCGCGATACGCGGTCCTCACCCAGCCTTAGCCCACCAGCTCCTTCATCCGCTTGTCGAGCACATCGGCCAGCTTCTCGACCACCTCCCGGTTCTCGTTCCGGTTGGTCTGGATCTCCTTTTCCAGCTTCCGCTCCGTCTGAAGGACGGATTTCTGGAGCTGGGAAAGCATGCCCTTGATGTCGTCGAGCTCGTTCATCAGGTTGTTCAGGCGGGGATCGGGCGGGCGGTTGTTGCTGAACACGCCCATCCCGGCCAACACCGTGGCGAGGGCCGAAAGGAGGAGGATGAGGAGAAGCAATGGATTGCTGGCCATGGGCACACCTTGCCCTTCAGATTGCCAGGATCGTGCCGCTGCGGTGGGGGCTATTGCTGGGGCTTCTGCTTGACCCGCTGATAATCGTCACCCTGGAACTTCAGGGGCTTTTCCACGGGGATGACCAGATAGGGATCCGCCTTCCGCCCTCCCCCCTTCTTGGAAGCCAGCTGAAGCTGCTGCTGGACTTCCTCCTTGGCCTGGCGCTCCTTGGCCAGATCCGAGGCGTGGGCGGCGGCCAGCCGGTCCAGTTCCCGGGACTGCTGCTGGGCCTGGGCCGCGAGGCCATCGGCCCGCTGCTTCTGCTGGAAGCCCCAGGTGCCCATGCCGGCCAGGGCGGCCAGGAGCGGCAGGGCGGCGGCAGCCAGGAGGCCCCAGGAGGGCCGCTTGCGTTCGGTGCGGCGGCGGCGCAGGGCCTCGCGGCGAAGGTCATCCGCCAGGGCGGTCAATTCGGGGCTGGGCCCGGCGCTGGGCACCGCGGGGGTGCTGGCGGCCACGGGGCCGAGGCCCAGCAGGTCGCGGAGCTCGGCCCGCAACTGAACATCCTCGGCAGGTTCGAATCGCCGAGCGGGATCAGACCAGGACATGCACGCCTCCTGAGGGGTTGAGCTGATCTTTGAGTTGGGCCTTGGCCCGGTGGATGCGGGTCTTCACGGTGGCCTCGGGGATGTTGAGGATGTCCGCGATTTCCCGGATGGCGAGGCCCTCGACCACGAACAACCACAGGGCTTCGCGGAAGGTGGGCGACAGCAGCCGCATCCGCTCCCGGACCTCCTGGTTCAGCACCAGATCGTCCGCACCCCCGGCCAGGCCGGGCTCGGCAACGGATTCCAGGCTGAGGTTCTGGTTCTTCATGGGGCGGCGCTCGGTCAGGGACAGGGTTCGCACGGTGCCGTACAGGAAGGCGGTGGGATGCTCCACCCGCTCCTCCCGCTGCATGAGGATGACGAAGGCCTCCTGGGCGATGTCCTCCGGAAAGGTCGCCCCGTAACGCCGTGCATAGCTCACGAGCCTTGGATAAAGTTCGGCAAAGGCGGCATGGAAAGCCTCCTGGGTGCCGAATGGGGTTTCTTGGGGGGACTGCTCCATGCACGGGCTCCGACGATCTAGGATGCCCGATGCAGGGCGGAAGTTCCGGGCTAGGCTGGAAGCCATGGACGAGCCTCTCCGAGCCTGGCGGGACACCCTCGAGGATCTGGGGGTGATGGGATTCGTGCGCGAACCGGTGGAACCCGTCCCGGCCCAGCCCCAGGCGGGTGTGCCGTCCTCCTCGCCCTCCGCACGGCCGGTGCCGGTCCGCGCCACGGCCAGCCCCGAAGCCAAACGGGCACCCAGGCCAGCCCCCCCCGCGCCCTCGGCCTATGCACCGCCGGTCGATCCCATCGGCTGCCCGCCCCCCGAGGCCGTGGCCACCGCCAACGATCTGACGGCCTTGCAGCAGGCCATCCAGGGCTGCCTGGCCTGCCCCCTGGGCCCAGGCCGCCTGAAGTTCGTCTTCGGCGAGGGCGATCCCCACGCCAGGCTCATGTTCGTGGGCGAAGGCCCGGGCCGCGACGAGGACCTGCAGGGCCGGCCCTTCGTGGGCAAGGCCGGTGAGCTGCTGGACAAGATGATCGGGGCCATCGGCCTGAAACGCGAAGAGACCTACATCGCGAATGTCGTCAAGTGCCGCCCCCCGGACAACCGCACGCCCATGCCCGAGGAGGCCCGCGCCTGCCTGGGCTACCTGCACCGCCAGATCGAGCTCATCCGCCCCGCCGTGATCGTCACGCTGGGGGCCACGCCCCTGCGCGAGCTGGTGGGCATCAGCGAAGGGATCACCCGGGTGCGGGGCCAGTGGAAACGCGTGCAGGTCGGCGGCCGGGAGATCCCCGTCATGCCCACCTTCCACCCTGCCTATGTGCTGCGCCAGTACACGCAGGATGTGCGCCGCGCCGTCTGGGCGGATCTTAAAGCGGCGAAGGAGTGGATCGACCGTCCCGCCGGATCGGAAGACTGAGGACGGAGGACGGAGGACGGACCATCGATATCGTGGGGCGCCTGCGCCGAACGATGAAGACTGGGGACGGTCATGTCATGCTAGGCCCAGCTTTTGAGGTCGGCCCATGCGTCTAGTGAATGTGTTCTTCTTTGTGCTCCTGGCCTTCGTGCTGTTCGTACTGGGCAACCTGTACCTGACCAACCACGACCTGCTGGTGCGGGAAGTCGTCATCTTCGGCGAGAACATCAAGATCCAGAGCGTCATCCTCCTGGCCTTCCTCCTGGGCTTCCTGCTCAACATCCTCTACACCGGCATCATGGAGCTGGTCCGGCTGGTGCGCGGCCTCAACGACTCGGCCGACAACCGCCTGGTGAAGCGCATCTCCGAGCGCATGCAGGATGCCCGCGACCTCGTGGCCCACGGCCTTCCGCGGGAAGCGAAGGAGATCCTCGAGAAGATCCTGGAACAGCGCAAGGAGCATGTGCCGGCGCGCATGCTGATGGGCGAGATCCTCATCAAGACCGGCAGCCCCGAGGAGGCCGTGAAGCTCTTCCAGGCCCTCTGCGAGGACGATCCCGAGCAGGTCGAGGCCCGCTACCAGCTGGCCGAGGCCCTGATGGCCGTGCGGAATCCCGATGCCTCCATCAGCGTCCTGAAGAAGCTGGCCGCGGATCATCCCAAGAAGGCCCTGCGGGCCTGGCGGCGCCTGAGGGCCCTCCACATGGACGCCCAGCGCTGGGATGAGGCCATGGAGGCCCACAAGAAGCTGCAGACCTACTTCGCGGGCGAACTCTCCCAGGGGGAGAAGGCCCAGGGGGCAGCCCTGGCCTATCAGGTGGGCATGGCCAAGGTGGAGGCGGATCAGTTCAAGGATGCCGCCCAGGTCTTTCAGCAGGTCATCAAGGACGAGCCGGAATTCGTGCCCGCCTACCTCAGCCTGGGCCGCTGCATGATCCTGCAGGACCAGGAGGCTCAGGGCCTGGAGATCTGGATCGAGGGCTTCCGCAAGACCGGCGAGGGCACCTTCCTCCAGGACATCGAGGACTACTTCATCCAGGCCGGCCGTCCTGAAGATGGCCTGGCCCTGCTGCGCCGCGTGGCCGCCACCTCCAAGCACGCCACCACCGCCAAGTTCTTCCTGGGCAAGATGCTCTACCGCCTGGAGATCCTCGACGAGGCCCTGGACCTCTTCCAGGAGGTGCGCAGCCAGGTGGTCTACAGCCCGATCCTCTTCTTCTTCATGGCCAAGATCCACAGCCGCCGCGCCCGCCTGGACGCCGCCCTGAACGAATACCGCCAGCTGCTGCGGAACCTGGGCGTCCTCAAGCTGCGTTTCGAGTGCGCCGTCTGCGGCCACAAGACCCAGGACTACGCCGACCGCTGCGAGAGCTGCGGCAGCTGGAACAGCAACCACTTCCTCTTCAAGGAGAGCGACCTGCCGGACGGTCCCATCCGCGGGGGGGAGAGCGGCAGTTGGATGGCGATGCTGTAAGGAGGCTGCGCCCGTTCGGCGCGGTGGGCACAAAAAAGGCGCCAAGGGCGCCTTTTTTGTGTCAAAGCAGGACTTAAAGAACCAGACACGCCCTACGCAATGGCCTGTCGAATATCGAACAGGAGGCGCTTCAACTCCAGTTCCGAGAGCTGGAGGGGCACCTGCTGCTTCACCTCCTCCTTGCGGTAGAAGGCAATGCGCTTCACCACGATCTTGTTCTTGCCGATGCTGATCTCGTTGAACTGGATCTGGGTCTCGTCCTTATAGGGCGGCAGGCTGCGGAGCTGGATGTACATCCCGCGCCGGTCGTGATCCACGATCTCCAGGCGCTCCTTCAGGTAGTTCACCTGCTCGGACAGCTTCTCGGCCTTGGTCTTGAGCTTGGCGAAGCTCAGCTTCTTCGGGGCATTGCGCTCCAGCACCATCTCGCCCAGCTGCACGCAGCCGTCCCCCCGGCGCAGGAAGCCGTCCAGGGTGCCGTCCAGCTCGAGGTCAGCCTGGTGGAAGGCCTCAAAACCCTGGAACTCGCCCGGAAGGACCGAATCGTCGTAGCGCTTGGCTTTGCGGGACAGCTTCATGAGGTACCTCGAGGGAGCGGACTTCCTCAAGGAGCCAGAGCCGTGCCAGGAATTTTCTACCCCGGCAGGTTTAGCACATGCCTTGAATTATCAGGACTTCCCCATCGCTTCTGCCGAGTCGGACCTGCCCAGAATCCTCGGTGCAGGACCAGCGTGTGTCCACAAACGGACGAACAACACCCTTTTTGATCACTTTTCGACAGATTCTGCCGCAGGCCATCGCCGTCGGTAGATCATCCGCTCCAGGGCCCGGCTGAAGGGGCTCCAGGCCCCTCCCCCCGTCTCGTCCCGCTGGGCGCGGAACATGACTTCCAGCTTGCCGTCCAGGTCATCCAGGTAGTGGACGAGCAGGGCTTCCGGCGTCTTGGGCAGCACGGGCGAGCCGAATTCCAGGCGGCCGTGGTGGCTGAGGACGATGTGCAGGATCTGCAGGCGCAGTTCCTCGGGAAATCCGGGGATCCGGCCCGCGGCGCGGCTGATCCATTCCGTCTCCATGGCGATGTGGCCCAGCAGGTTGCCCGCATCGGTGTAGCCGAAGCTCCGCTGGTAGCTGAGCTCGGCCGTCTTGCCCACATCGTGCAGCAGCACGCCCGCCAGGACCAGGTCGCGGTTCAGGTCCCGGTAGTGCCCGCAGGCGCGCTCGGCCATGCCCGCCACGGACAGGGTGTGCTCCAGCAGGCCGCCCAGACAGACATGGTGCATGGACTTCGCGGCCGGCGCCTGAGTGAAGGCGGCCCGCAGCTCCGCATCCTCCACGAAGAGATCCGACAGCAGCCGGCGGATCCAGGGATCCTTCACCGAGGCGAGAAGCCCGTCGAGCTCCGCGAGCATTTCAGGCACAGGCCGGGCGCTGACGGGGAAGAACCGGGAGAAGTCCCCCACCTCCGCATCCGCCGCGAAACGCACCTTGTCCAGCTTCAGCTGGAGCCGGCCGTTGTAGCTCGTCACCGAGCCCTTCACCCACAGGAACGCGTCGGCGCGGATGGCCTCCATGTCGCCCTCGATGGCGCGCACATCCCAGAGGAAGGCCTTCAGGTCCCCGGAGGCGTCCGCCAGCTTCAGCTCGAGGTACTCGCTGCCCTTGGCGCTGATCTTGTAGGCGGCTTCCTGGGCCAGGAGAAAGCCCAGAAAGGCATCGCCCTCCTTCAATTGCCGGATGCTCTGCGGATCGGACATCGGATCTCCATGCGCCTCATCAGCCTCGGCGGGTCGATGCGACAGCGGCTGTCAATGATTGCGCGGCGCCTTCGGGGGCGGGGCGAAGGGGTCCTCGTCGCCGTAGCCCAGGTCCAACGGCAGGCGCTTGTCTTCCAACACCTCGAAGAGCGACCACTGGTCGGCCTTCCGCACATTGCCTTCCGGCAGCGCCAGGACGCGCACCTTCAGCACGCGGTTGTAGAGCGGGAATTCCAGTTCGTCCTGCACCTTCAGCTCGTGGCTGGCCTTCCGGGGCGTGCCGTTCACCCGCACCATGCCCTCGTCGCATAGCTGGTTGGCCAGCTCGCGCCGCTTGATGAGCAGGCTCTTCTTGAGGAAGGCATCGAGTCGCAACGGGTCAGCCTTTCAGGATCTGGTCTTTGGGCACCAGGTAGCGGATGTTCGCGCGCATCCTGAGCCCGGCCAGATACTGTTCGATGGCGTTCTGGGCCTTGGGCTCCTGGAGCTTCTCCACGATCTTCTCGCGGACTTCGGCGAAGGCCTTCACGGGCGCATCCTCGAGGGCGACGAGCTGGATCAGGTAGAGGTCCTTGTCGGTCTCGATGGGCGCCGAAACCTGCTCGGGCTTGAGCTTGACCGCGGCGTCTTCGATGCTGGCCCGGAGGAAGCCCTTGTTCATCCAGCCCAGATCCCCGCCCGTGGCCTTGCTGGGGCTGGTCGAGTGCTGGCGGGCCAGCTCCTCGAAGGACTTCCCGCCCTTCAATTCAGCCTGGATCGCCTCCAGCTTCTTCCGGGCCTCGGCCTGCTCTTCGGCCGTCGCACCCTTGGCCAGCACCAGTTCGCGGATGCGGAACCGGCTCGGCAGGCGGTACTCGTCCTTGTGGTCCTCGTAGTAGGCCCGCAGCTCGTTGTCCTCCACCGCCACCTTGGAGAACACCTCGCGCTGCAGGACGAACTGCTGGGTGGCCTGCTGCTTCTGCCGCTTGGTGAACTCGGGGAGGCCGATGCCCAGGCTGCCCTTCAGAGCCCGCTCCAGGTCCGCATCCGTGGCGAAGTTGTTCTCCTTCTTGATGCCATCGATGCTGGCCCGGACATAGTCGTCCGTGATAGGGGAGCCCAGCTCGGCGCCCTTGTCCTCCAGCAGGAAGGCGTCCACGAGACCCTGAAGGGTCTTCTCCCGGGCATCCTTCAGCTTCTCGTCCAGTTCCTTCCCGGAGAACTGGCGGTAGAGGGCCGCGTGCTGCTGCTCCACGGCCTGGGTCAGGGAGCGGCGGGTGATGATGTGGTTGTTGACGATGACCAGGATCTCCTCGCGGACATCGGTGGCCGTCAGCGCCATCGGCGCCAGGAGGGCCGCCGCGAGCATCGGATTCAGCGCCTTCACTGGGCACCTCCCTTGGGAGTCTCGGCGGGCTTGGGGGTTTCCGCCGGCTTGGGCGCGACCTGGGCGGGAGCCGCATCGGAGGGTGCGGGCTTGAGCAGCTCGAAGGGGATCTCCTTGCGGAGGCCATCCATCAGATCGTTCCAGACCGTCACCTGCCGGTCTCGCCGGGCGGCCTGGTCGGCGGCCGCCTTGGCCTCCTCGAAGGGCACCTGGCGGCTGGGTTTGCGCTCCTCCACCTTCACCAGGTGGTAGCCGAACATGGTCTTCACGGGAGCGCCCACCTCGCCCAGGGGCTGGGTCCGGGCGGCGGCGCCGAACTCGGGCACCCAGGCCGAGGGGTCGGCATCGGCATACAGCCCGCCGTTCTCCTTGCTGCCGGGATCGTCGCTGTACTTCTTGGCCAGGTCCTCGAACTTGGCCCCGCCCTTCAGCTCCTCCTGGATCTTCGCGATCCGGGCCTTGGCTTCCTCGTCCGTCAACCCGGCCTCGGCCTTGGGATCCTGCTTCACGGAGACCAGGATATGGCGGGCGCTGACCAGCTCGGGCTGCTTGAAGCGGTCCTTGTGACCCTCGTAGTAGGCCTTCACATCGGCCTCGGACACGGCCAGCTTCTTCTGGAGGCTGTCCCCTTCCTTGGCCAGGAATTCCCGGGCCATCAAGTCGTCCTTGGCGCGTTCGAGGGCCAACTGGAAGCCCGGCGTCTTGTCCAGCCCGAGGCGCTTCGCCTTCACGGCCAGGAGCTTGCTCTCGGCCATCCGCTTGACGAACTCCTCCTTGCCGCCCTGGACCATGAGGACCTGCATCTGCTCCTGCTGGCCGAGGAGGGCGAAGGCCGACTGGAAATCGGCCTCGGTGATGGCGGCGCCGCCCACGCGAGCCAGCACCACGGGCTTGTCCGCCGAGGCCGTCGGCGCAGACGCGGCCTTGGCCGCAGGCTTGGCCTTGGCCACGGCCTTCGCCGGCTTGGGCAGGGACTTGGGCGTGACCTTGGCCGGCTCCTGGGCGACGACGCCGAGGGCGATCAGGGAGATCAGGGAGGCACGGAGCATGGGATTCCTTAGATGCCGGGAAGGCGCTAGGCCGCGGTTAAAAACCATTTGTCAGTGTCGCATCTTCGACGGCCCAAAGGGCCGGAGTGGAAACAACCTGAATGGCTCATGTCGTTTCCGGACGGCCCCTAGCGGCGCCGACCGCCGAGGAGGTTCATCAGGGCGATGAGGATGTTGTAGAGGCTCACGAACAGGGCCAGGGCGAAACCCGCGGGATCGCCCAGATCATCCGTGCGCAGCATGGCGGAAGTGTCCCAGAGCAGCTTCGCCGAGCAGGCGATGACCGCCACGCCGGAGATGATGAGGCTGAAGGTCTCCAGGTGGAAGATGGCCGCCGCCAGGCTGCCGAAGAACATCACGGCGATGCCGACGATGACGAAATTCCGCAGGAAGCTGAAGTCCTTCTTGGAGACGAAGGCCGTGACGGTCAGGGTCAGGAACACCACGCCGGTCAGGCCCAGGGCCCCGAAAACCGGCATGAAGCCCGCTCCCTGAGCGATCACCAGGGCCACGATGCCCGCGATGACACCGGAAACGAAGGTGAAGAGCCCATAGGCCAGGCGGTTCAAAGGTTTGCGACGGCTCACCGAGGAGGCGAACAGCAGCGTCCCGAACTGGATCCCGAAAAGCACCCAGCCCAGGAAACGGCCTGCCACGGGCACGAGGGCCGCAGCCACCAAGGGGGCGCTGAAGGCACCCAATGCCGCCACCGCGAATCCGCCCATGAGCCAGAGGTAGACGCTTCGGACAAAATCGATGCGGGGCTGCACCCCGGCCGAAGTCCCCTGCCACGACTGCTGTTGATCCATGCCACGCTCCAAGGGGGATCCGCGATGGATCCCTCTCAGATCCTAACATTCCCCCACCCTTACCCTGCCCCGAAGGCCCCCGAGGTTCCGTGATCCCGCCCGCCTGGCAGCAACGCCTTCAGCAGCAGGCCGGACGCCGCCGGGCCCTGGGCCGGGACCGGGCCATCCAGCCCGACGCCCGGCCCGCCGCAACGGTCGATGTCTGCTCCAACGATTACCTGGGCCTGCGGCGGGATGCCCGGCTCGCGGAAGCCGCCGCCTCGGCCGCCCGGGCCTTCGGCACCGGCACCGGGGCGGCGCGCCTGCTGCGGGGGACCACGGCGTTGCACGATGAGCTGGAAGGCGCCCTGGCCCAGTGGAAGGGCACGGAGGCCTGCCTCCTCTTCAACACCGGCTTCCAGGCCAACGCCACGCTCATCCCCGCCCTGGTGGGCCGCGGGGATGCCGTCTTCTCCGATGCCCTCAACCACGCCTCTCTGGTGGACGGCTGCCGGATGGCCCGGGCCGGGGGAGCCCACCTGGGCATCTACCGGCATCTGGACCCGGCGGATCTCGAACGGCAGATGGCCGCCTGGCGGGCCGCCGCCTCCCCCGATGCCCTGGCCCTGGTGGCCACGGACGCCGTCTTCAGCATGGATGGCGACGCTGCGGACCTGCCGGCGCTCGTGGAGCTTTGCGAGCGTCATGGCGCCCTGCTCCTCATCGACGAGGCCCACGCCACGGGCCTGCTCGGCGGCAGCGGCGCAGGACTGGCGCAGCAGCAGGGCGTCCACGGCCGAGTGCCCCTGGTGATGGGCACCCTGGGCAAGGCCCTGGGTTCCTTCGGCGCGTTCATCTGCTGCGGGGACCTGATGCGCGACCACCTGGTGAACACCGCCCGGGGGTTCATCTTCTCCACAGCCCTGCCCCCACCCTCGGTCGGGGCGGCCCTGGCGGCGGTACGGATCGCCCAGGCCGAGCCCTGGCGCCGGGAGAAGGCCCTGGCCCTCGCGGACCGTCTGAGATCGGGCCTGGACCAGCCCCATCACCCTTCGGCCATCGTTCCGGTCACCATCGGACCCGATGCCGAGGCCGTGCGCCTTGCCGCGGTCCTCCAGGCCCGCGGCTTCGATGTGCGGGCCGTGAGACCCCCCACCGTGCCCGAGGGGTCGGCCCGGCTGCGGCTCACCACCGGTGCGCACCTGGAGGCGGCCCAGGTCGAAGCCCTCCTGGCGGCCCTTCGGGAAGCCTTGAAGGATTGATTCAGCCCTCCAGGGCCTTCTTCATGGCCTGCGCCAGGCTGGTGCTCTGGAAGGGTTTCTGGACGAAGGCCACCAGCCCCTTGCCCAGGAAATCCTGGATGGCCTCCTGCTCGTTGTAGCCGCTGGTGAGCACCACCCGGCAGCCCGGGTCGATGCGGCGCAGTTCCCGGAAGGTCTCGACTCCTCCCATGTGGGGCATGGTGAGGTCCAGGAGCACCGCCCGGATGGCGCCGGCGGCGCTGCGGAACCGTTCCAGGGCCTCCATCCCATCCTTGGCCAGGATCACCTCGAAGCCCATGGAGCGGAGCAGGGCCTCGGCGACGGTGCGCACACCGTCCTCATCGTCCACGACCAGAACGGTCCCCGACCCGCGCCAGGCATCCACTTCCGCTTCTTCTGGCTCGAAGTCCACGGCCCGGGTGCCGGCCGGGAAGATCACCTTGAAGGTGGTCCCCTTGCCGGGCTCGCTGTAGACCCGGATGCCGCCCTTGTGGCCGCGGATGATGCCCTGCATGGCCGACAGGCCGAGGCCGCGCCCCGTGAACTTCGTGGTGAAGAAAGGCTCGAAGATGCGCGCCTGGACCTCGGGCGTCATGCCCTGGCCGGTATCGGCGACCTCCAGCGTGAGGAAGGCGCCCGGTGCGATGTCCTGGCCGGGGAAGTCCCGCGTCAGATCCGCTTCGGAGTAAACCTGGAGCCCCGTCCGGATGGAGACGATCCCTTCCGCTTCACCGATGGCCTCGGAGGCATTGGTCACCAGGTTCATCACCACCTGCTGGATCTGGGACGCCTCGGCCATGAGGGCCGGAAGGCCCGTCTGAAGCTGGAAGCGGAGGCTCACCTTCTTGGAGATGGAGACTCCCAGCAGGTGCGACATCTCCTCCACGGCCTGGTTCAGATCCAGCGGGGCCACCACGAACCGCCCCTTGCCCGAATAGGCCAGCATCTGCCGCGTGAGGCTCGTCGCGCGGTGGACGGTCTTCTCCAGGTTCTCCAGGTAGAGCTGGGCGGGCGACAGGCGCGGGATGCACATCTGCGCCAGGTTGATGTTCCCGAGGATGGCCGTCAGCAGGTTGTTGAAGTCGTGGGCGATGCCCCCCGCCAGAACGCCCAGACTTTCGAGCTTCTGGCTCTGGAGTTGGGCCTGCTCCGCCCGGCGACGCTCGGTGATGTCCGTGATCATGCCGAGCACGCTCACCACCCGGCCTTCGTCATCCAGGACGGGGTTGCCCGTGACGATGGTCCAGACTTCCGAGCCGTCCTTCCGCTTGAACCGGAAGTCGTGCTGGGCGCTGATGCCCTCCCGGCGCTGGGCCATGTTGCGCCGGGAAGCGGGGATGTCGTCGTCGAACTCGAAATCGGTCAGTGGCCGTCCGATCATCTCCGCTGGCGGGTACCCCAGCATCTCCGCCATGCGGCGATTGACGAAGGTGGTGTTCCCGTCGGGATCCAGCACCCACATGCCTTCGCCCATCACCTCCACCAGTTGCCGGAACCGCGCCTCGCTCTCCCGCAGGGCCCGGGCATCCTTCCGGTGGCTCTCCACCTCTTCCGCCAGCTCATGGGTGCGGGCCTCCACCTGGGCCCGGATCTGCGCCTGGCCGGCCAGCAGCGTCCGCACATAGCCCGCCAGGAGGAAGCTGAAAGCCAGGCCTCCGGCGAGGACGCCCCAGGCCCGCCAGCCGGCCGCCAGGGGATAGTGCCCGGGTCCGGGCGTCACCACCACGACCCAGCGCCGACCTGCCAGCTCGAACTCGCGGGTGAGGCGGAGCGGCGACGACTTCGCCGGACCTTCGGGAGGAAGCGGAGATGGCTCCGCGTGCAGGACGGATTCGGAGGGCGGGGCGCTGGCATCCAGCAGCCGCAGCTCCACGCCCCGGGGCTCCAGGATGGCCAGGGATTTCTGCACCAGGTCTCCGGCGCGGAAGACGCCCTGGACCACGCCGCGGGAGGGGCCATGGGGACTGCGCACCGAGGCCATCACCAGGAGCCCGAACTGGTTGCCCTGCTCCTGGATGAGCCGGATCCGCCCGCTGGCGGAGAGCTCCCCCGTGCGCAGCGCCCGCTCCAGAGCCTGCTGCCGGGTGGCCAGGTGCTCGGCGGCAAAGCCCAGGGTCACCTCGTTGCCCTTGTAGGGACTCACGAAGGCCACGCCGTGGAACCGGGCATCGGCCGGGAGGATGACCTCCTGCCCCGCGGCATCCCGGTTGAAGAATCGGAATCCGGAGTACTTGCGCCGGGCCTCGGCCTCGAGGGCGGCCCGGTTCCCGGGACTCACTTCCGGCAGCCACTGGAGCGCCTGGATGTAGGGGTGCAGGGAGAGCGTGAGCGAGGTGAAGGCGTCGAAATCCTCCCGGGTCACCTGGTCGCTGGATTCGAAGTAGCTCCGGAGGACGAGGACATCCTCCAGCCCGTGGCGGAACCCCTGGATCACGCTCTCAGCCCGGTCCCTGGCCGCGGCCTGGAATTCGGCTTCCACCTGCCGACGGCGGGCATCCCGGGCGAGGAAGAACCCCGCCAGCGACAGGGCCACGCCAGCCAGCAGCACCAACACTGCGCGCGATCGACCTGCAATGGGAGCCCGGGGCTCGGTCACGAATACCTCGGCATGCGTTTCGGGGGAAGGTGGATCATCCTCACAGGGTGTCTTCCCTTTGGGGAACCCCGTCCTTTTTTCATCGGCTTTCCAGTCCAGAGCATGACCTGTGGGACAATAACAGGGGACCGCTGGGTCATCAGGAGGTGGGGCTTGAACCGGAACATCATGTTCGCCTTGGCGGGAGGACTCGCCGTGGGAGCCCTCGTGGGCTACTTCTTCGGTGCCAGCAGCCAGAGGGAGGCCGGCCCCGTGGTCGCCGCCCCCACCGCCGCCGCTCCGATCATGCCCGCCCCCTCCCTGGGTGGCGCCGTCGCCCCCGGAACCCCGGGAGGCATGCCGGGTGCCGTCCTCCCGAATGCGGAGACCCAGAACCGCATGGCCCGCCTGCAGGCCATGGTGGCCGCCGACCCGAAGAACCACGATGCCTGGGTGAGCCTGGGCAACGACTACTTCGACACCCACCAGCCGCAGAAATCCGTGGAAGCCTACGCCAAGGCCCTGGCCCTGAAGCCAGAGGATCCGAATGTCCTCACCGACCAGGGCGTGATGTACCGCCAGCTGAACCAGTTCGACAAGGCCGTCGCCAACTTCCAGAAGGCCGCCAAGCTCGACCCCACCCATGTCCAGAGCCTCTTCAACCTGGGCGTGGTCTACGCCCACGACTTGCAGAAGCCCGACGAGGCCACCAAGGCCTGGAACAAGGTGCTGGTCCTCGCGCCGAACAGCGAGCAGGCCGCCCAGGCCCGGCAGCAGCTCAGCCAGCTGAAGAAGTAGCCCGGCCCTGCCCCCGACGGGCGTCGGCCCTTCCTGCGATCCTGAAGCCATGCTCGATCTGGATTCCCTTCCCCATCCCCTCTGGGTTCTCGGCACCGGCACGGGGGTGGGGAAGACGCATGTCTCCGCCCGCATCGCGCAAGCTTGGGCGGCCCACGGCCCCGTCACCTATCGCAAGCCCTTCCAGACGGGCGTGGACAGGGCGGACCACCCTGACGCCGACGCCACGGCCGTGCGCGGTCCAGGCATCGCCACCGAGAACCATGTCCTGCTGAAGGAACCCCTGTCCCCGCTGGCCGCGGCCCAACACGAAGGCCGAATCCTCGACCTCGACGCCACTGCCCGCTGGTGCCTGCGCCCCACCGAAGGGCGCGTGCTGCTCGAAGGCGTCGGCGGCCTCATGGTGCCCCTGGCTCCGAGGACCCACTTCCTTGGCTGGGCCACGGATCTGAAGGTGCCCTGCGTGCTGGTGGCCCTGGGCGGTCTCGGCACGCTGAACCACACGCTGCTGTCCGCCGAGGCCCTCATGCTCCGCGGCTGGCGCATCGAAGCCGTGCTGCTCAACCCCGGCGCGGATGGCACGGACCCCCTCACGGCCGAGGAGAACGCCCGCATCCTGCGAGGGTTCCTTCCAATCCACATCCGTGTCGTGAATTAAATCATCTGTCCCGCGCAAACACCCGATGAGGAGCCCATGTCGGACGCCCTCTCGCGCCACGCGGTCCTGGCCTCGCTTCTGTTCGGGGTGGCGGGTTTTCTGGCCAACCTGCTGCGCGTCGAGATCTTCTTCAATGTCGACTTCATCTTCGGGTCGGCCTTCGTGATGTTCGCGATCCTCCATGCCGGCCTCGGCCCCGGCGTGGCCGCCGCCCTGCTGGCGGGCAGCGCCACCTGGGTGCTCTGGAACCATCCCTGGGCCCTGGTGATCCTCGCCGCCGAAGCCATCTGCGTCGGCTGGTTGGTCCGGCGCCGATCCTGGGACCTCCTGCTGGCGGACATCCTCTTCTGGACCGTCCTGGGCGCGCCGCTGGTCTGGGTGTTCTACCACCACCTGCTCCACACCTCGGTCCAGACGACGACCCTGATCATCCTGAAGCAGGCCGTCAACGGGATCATCAACACCATCCTGGCCTATCTCATCCATGTGGCCTGGCGCGCCTGGACGCGGCCTGGGACCGGGATCCGACCGGCCCTCCGCCCCGCGTTCTTCATCACCATGGTGGCCATGGTCGCCTTCCCGGCGCTGCTGTTCCTCGTGGTCTATGTCCGGCGCGGGATCCACCAAGAGGAGCAGCTGCTGGTCCGCCACAGCGCCGAACTCGACCAGGTGGCCCGCCAGGCGCTGCGGGAGTGGATCGAAGACAAGCACCAGGGCGTGACCACCCTCGCAGCCCTGGCCACCAGGCCAGGAGCGCCACGCGAGCGCCTGCAGGAGGCCACGGAGATCATCCGCGCGGCCACCCCGGCCTTCCGGCGGGTGGGCGTGCTCGATGCCAGGGCGGATGTGATCGCCTACAGCCCCCTGAACGACGACGAGGGGCGCCCGGTCCTCGGCAGGAATTTCGCGGACCGGCCCTATCTCCCGGCTCTGCGGGCCTCGCTCCGTCCCCTCGTGGGTGACTTGGTCATGGGACGGATCGGCCCCACCCAGCCCATGCTGCCCCTCCTGGCGCCCATCCTCCGGGAGGGCCGCTACGACGGCTACTGCATCGGGGTCACCAACCTCGACCATGTCCGGGAGCTCCTGCAGACCCTCGCCGGCCAGAGCGGTGCCCAGCTCACCCTCCTGGACCGGAATCAGCGGGTCATCAGCAGCACCCGGCGGGAACTGGCGGTCATGTCCGAATTCCACCCGCCCATCGCGGAAACGAGGCCCCTGGGCGAAGGGGCCTGGCAATGGATCCCCAGGCTCAAGCCAGGGACCAGCCGCATGCAGCGCTGGAGAAGCTCCCTCCTCGTCCGGGAGGGGCTCCTCACGCCGCAGTTCCCCTGGAAGGTGCGGGTGGAACTGCCCCTGGTGCCCATGCTCGATTCGCTCACGCGGATCAGCCTGTTCGGCCTGGGAACGCTTTATCTCCTGATTCTCGGCACCGCGGCCCTGGCCCAGACCCTCAGCCAGAGATTCACGGACTCCATCAGCAAGCTGGAAGCGGCCACCCGGGCCTTCCCCCTGCTCCTTCAGGCCGATGCCGGCACGCCGCTCGCCCTCCCGCCCAGCGGCATCGAGGAGATGCACCGGCTCAACGGCCATTTCCAGCAGATGGCCGACGCCCTGCGGTCCTCCTTCCACGAATTGAATGCCCTCAAGGACACCCTGGAAGAGCGGGTGGCGACCCGGACCCGGGAACTCCAGGAGGCCGTCGACACCATCAAGACCCTCCACGGGATCATCCCCATCTGCGCCTCGTGCAAGAAGATCCGGGACGACCATGGTTCCTGGAACCAGCTCGAGACCTACATTTCCCAGCACACGGACGCCGACTTCACCCACGGCATCTGCCCGGAGTGCTCGGAACGCCTCTACCCTGGGCTGCGGCCCAAAAGCTCCGAGGGTCGATCCGGGCCGGCCTAGACTATCCGGATGCCCACGCCCCTTCCCCCCGACTGGTCTGACCGCTTGGCCTTTGACCGCGCCCACCTCTGGCACCCCTTCACGCAGATGAAGATCCACGAGGCGGACCCACCGGTGCCGGTGGTGGGCGGCGAAGGCTGCGACCTGCTGCTGGCCAACGGCGAGCGCGTGCTGGACGGCGTCTCCAGCTGGTGGACCTGCCTCCACGGCCACGGCCATCCCCGCCTGGTGAGCGCCCTGGAGCGCCAGGCCGCCCGGCTCGACCATGTCATGTTCGCCGGCTTCACCCACGAGCCCGCCCTGGAGCTGGTGGCGCGGCTGAAACCGAAGCTGCCCGCCAACCTCACCCGGGCCTTCTTCTCCGACGATGGCAGCACGGCCGTGGAGGTCGCCCTGAAGATGGCCTTCCAGGCCCAGCTGCAGCGCGGCGAGAAGGGCCGCGACCGCTTCGGTGCCCTGCGGGGCGGTTACCACGGTGACACCCTGGGCGCCGTGGGCGTGGGCGAACTGGAGAACTTCATGACGGGCCTCTTCCGGCCCCTGCTGCTGGCCTGCGAGCGCTTGGAGGTGCCCGAGGATCCCCGCCGCGAGATCCAACCCGACCTGGCCGGCTGGCCGGAGCGGCTGGCCTCCGCCCGCCAGGCGGTTCGCGCCTTCTTCGCCGCCCACGGGGAACGCCTCGCGGCCTTCATCGCCGAGCCCCTGATCCAGTGCGCCGGCGGCATGCGCATGTGGCCGCCGGAGCTGCTGCAGGAGCTCCGTGCGCAATGCGATGCCCATGGTGTCTACCTCATCCTCGACGAGGTGGCCACGGGCTTCGGCCGCACGGGCACCTTCCTGGCCTGCGAGCAGGCCGGCGTGGCACCCGACCTGCTCTGCCTCTCCAAGGGCCTCACCGGCGGGACCCTGCCCCTGTCCCTCACCTGGGCCACAGAGGGCCTCTACGAGCAATTCTGGGGTGACCCTGCCTCCGGCCGCGCCTTCCTCCACGGCCACAGCTACACCGCCAATCCCACGGCCTGCGCCGTGGCCTGCGCCAGCCTCGCCCTCTTCGAAGAGGAACCGGTGCTGGCCCATGCTGCAACCATGCACGCCGCGATGACGGACGCCTTGACGGTTCTGTCCGCCCATCCGGCTGTAAGGCAAGCCCGCGTCCTCGGCACCATCGGGGCGTGCCGCCTGGTGGATCCCGCCACGGGCGAGGCCCACCCCTCCGACGACCGCTTCGGCTGGCACCTGCATCGCCGGGCCCTGGATCACGGTCTGCTGGCGCGGCCCATCGGGGACTGCCTCTACCTGATGCCCCCGCTGAACACGCCCCCGGCCCGCATCCGGGAGGCGGCGGCCACCCTGGTCGAGCTTCTGCCGCGCTGAGGCCGCGACAAAGGTGCCTGGGCTTCAGCGCCTGAATGACGATGCCTGAGTAGTGTTTTTCCGGCGGTACACTGGCCTTTTACCCTGGAGCGCACGATGAAGCTGGTGACTTTCCTGCAGGCTGGAAACGAGAAGATTGGCGCTGTGATGCCGGGAGGCCGACTCCTCGACTTCGCCGCCGCCGAACCCCGCCTGGCCGTGGACATGCTCGCCCTCATCCGGCGCCAGGACGAGCTGATGCCCCTGGCCCGGGCCCTCGCCACGGCGCCGCCCACCGCGGCCCTCATCGACCCCGCCACCATCCAGCTGCTGGCGCCCCTGCCCCGCCCGGTCTCCATGCGCGACGGCTACGCCTTCCGCCAGCATGTGGCCACGGCGCGGCGCAACCGCGGGCTGGAGATGATCCCCGAGTTCGACCTCTTCCCCGTCACCTACTTCACCAACCACCTGGCCGTGACGGGCCCCGGCGAGGTGCGGGTGCAGGATCACCACCTCGTGCGCCTCGATTTCGAGCTGGAAGTGGCCATCGTCACGGGGCGGCCCCTGAAGAACGCCACCCTGGCGGAGGCCGACGACGCCATCTTCGGCTACATGGTGATGAACGACTGGAGCGCCCGCATGCTCCAGATGGAGGAGATGAAGCTCTCCCTCGGCCCCTGCAAGGGCAAGGACTTCGCCACCAGCCTGGGTCCCTGGCTGGTCACGAAGGACGAGCTGAAGCTCGAGCAGTCGGGCCACGGCGAGGTTCTCCACGCGGCCATGACCTGCACCGTGAATGGCCATCGCCTGTCCGATGGCAACGCCGACAGCATGAACTGGACCTTCGCCCAGATCCTGCAGCGCACCAGCTATGGCATCCAGATGCACCCCGGTGAGGTCATCGGCAGCGGCACGGTGGGAACAGGCTGCCTGCTGGAACTGAATGGCTCGAAGATCACCGACAACCTCTGGCTCAAGGCCGGCGACGAGGTGGTGCTCGAGATCGAGGGCCTGGGCCGCCTGGTGAACACCATCACCCATGTGCCCGAGCGGCTGGTGGACATGCCCGCGTCCCTGGTGGGCGGCATCCTCCCCGACCTCTATGCCGGGACACCCTCCGGCGAGGCCGGGGACTGACTAGACTGAGGCATCCCCCATGCCTGGAGCACCCATGCGACGCCTCTTCGTCCTTCTCCTTGCGCTGGTGCTCGGATCGGCAGAAGCCTCTGCCCAGAAGGCGCCCAGCCTGCGTTCCTATTTTGAGGATCCCTCGGCCGTGCGCGAAGGCGGCGTGAAGGTCATCTCCATCCAGACGCCCAAGGGCCCGTTCAAGGTCTGGACCAAGCGCTTCGGGAACAACCCCCGCATCAAGCTGCTGCTGCTCCACGGCGGCCCCGGCTCCACCCACGAGTACTTCGAGTCCCTGGAAGGCTTCCTGCCGGCCGAGGGCATCGAGTTCATCTACTACGACCAGCTGGGCTCGGCCCGTTCGGACCAGCCCAAGGATCACGACCTCTGGACCACGGAGCGCTTCGTCGAGGAGGTCGAGCAGGTCCGCAGGGCCCTGGGCCTCGACCGGTCCAACTTCTACCTGCTGGGCCACTCCTGGGGCGGCATCCTCGCCGCGGAGTACGCGCTGAAGTACGGCGCCAACCTCAAGGGCCTGATCATCTCGAACATGATGATGAGCATCCCCGACTACAACCGCTATGCGGCTGAGGTGCTGGCCAAGGGCATGGACCCCGCCGTGGTGAAGGAGGTGAAGGACCTCGAGGCCAAGGGCCAGTACGAGAACCCCCGCTACATGGAGCTGCTGCTTCCCCACTTTTATGCCAAGCACCTCTGCCGTCTGCCGGAGTGGCCCGATGCCTTCAAGCGGTCTTCGGCGCACGCCAACAACGACATCTATGTCCTCATGCAGGGTCCCAGTGAATTCGGCGCCTCGGGGCGGCTGGAAAAGTGGGACCGCAAGGCCGACCTGCCCAAGCTCGGCATGCCCACGCTCGTCATCGGCGGCACCTACGACACCATGGATCCTGCCCACATGAAGTGGGTCTCGACTCAGGTTCAGCACGGCAGCTTCCTGCTCTGCCCGAACGGCAGCCACATGTCCATGTGGGACGACCAGCGCACCTACTGCGAAGGCCTCATCCGCTTCCTGAAAGAAACGGACGCGGGCCGGAAGACGGTCACCTTCAGGAAGCCATGAGTCAGCGTATGACCCTGCGCACCATCCTCCCCACAGACCTCTCGCCCATCGAGACCAATGCCCTGCTCTGCAGCGGTGTGGCCCCCCGGCCCATCGCCCTGGCCAGCACGGTCTCGAAGGAGGGCATCCGCAACCTGTCGCCCTTCAGCTTCTTCAACGCCTTCGGCTCGAACCCGCCCACGGTGGCCTTCGCGCCCAACCGCCGGGGCCGGGACGGCACCGTGAAGCACACCTACCTGAACGCCGTGGCCACGGGCGAGTTCGTCATCGCCGCCGTGAGCCACGCCATGCTGCATCCCATGAATGTGGCCAGCGCCGAGTGGCCCGACGGCGTGGACGAATTCCCTAAGAGCGGCCTCACGCCCCTTCCCGCCCGCTTCGTGACGCCCGCCCTGGTGGCCGAGAGCCCCTTCCAAATGGAGTGCCGCCTGCAGCAGGTGGTCGAGCTCGGCCACGGTCCGGGATCCGGCCTCATGCTCATCGGCGAGGTGCTCGCCTTTCATGTGCGCGAAGACTGTTTCAGCGGCGGCGTCCCCCACCCCGATGCCCTGGATCTCATCGGCCGCAACGGCGGAGCGTTCTACACCCGCGCCAGCGGCGCGGCCGTCTTCGAAGTGCCCAAGCCCGCCGGGAAACCCCTGGGCTACGACGCCTTGCCCGAAGTCCTGAAGCAGAGCCGAGTCCTCACCGCCAACGACCTCGGCCAGCTGGCCAACAGCCCGGGCCTGCCGGACCTCTCAGACCTGGCGCGTCAGCCCGGGGATCCGGCCGCGCCCCTCGGTCTCGAGCAGGCGATCCGCCAGGCCCTGGCCTCGGGGGACCTGGCCGAGGCCTGGCGCCTGGTGGGGCTGCGCCTGCAAGCCTGACCCGCGCTCGCAGGAGCGGTGCCCGGCCCGATTCCCCTTGCCGGGGGCCAAAGCCCGGCAGTAGCGTGGCACTCACGGCCCACAGGAGCTTGCATGTCCGTTCACGCACGACTCGCCATTCTGGCCTTCGCCCTCGGAACAGCTCTGGCAGCCCAGCCTGCGCGCTCGGCCGAAGTCCGCGCCTTCCTGAAGGTGGACGCGCCGGTGGTGGCCCTGGTGCACGCCCGCGTGGTGGATGGCACCGGCGCCCCTGCCCGTGAGGACCAGACCCTGGTCCTCCGCGACGGCCGCATCGAGGCCATGGGCGCGACCACCACCGTGGCGGCGCCCAAGGGCGCGCAGGTGCTGGACCTCACGGGTCACACAGTGCTCCCGGGCCTGGTGGGCATGCACAACCACCTGTTCTACACCCACTCCATCCACAGCGACGAGAAGGGCGCCGCCGTGGCGCCGGGACGGCTCTTCGCCGAGATCGCCCACTCGGCGCCGCGCCTCTACCTGGCCTGCGGGGTCACCACCATCCGCACCACGGGCAGCCTGGAGCCCTACACGGACCTCAACATCAAGCGGCAGATCGATGCGGGCCTCCTCCCCGGACCCAAGATGGATGTGACAGGTCCCTACCTCGAAGGCCTCGAACCCATGACGCCGCAGATGCATGGCCTGCGGAACCCCGAGGAGGCTCGGCGCTTCGTGGACTTCTGGGCCGATGCGGGCGTCACCTCCTTCAAGGCCTACATGAACATCCACCGGGCTGATCTGGGCGCGGCCATCCAGGCCGCCCACGCCCGGGGCCTCAAGGTGACCGGGCACCTGGGCTCCGTGACCTGGCCCGAGGCCATGGTCCTGGGCATCGACAACTTCGAGCACGGCCCCATCTATACGGACGCGGAGTTCGCACCCGGCAAGACGCCGGACATCTGCCCGCCGGTCGCGGCCTCCTGGGGCGCCTGGCTCAAGGCCGACCTGGAGGGAGCCGAGGTCCAGAAGCTCATCCGCGATCTGGTGGAGAAGAAGGTGGCCATCACCTCCACCCTGCCGGTCTTCGAGATGATGGTGCCCGGCCGGCCGCCGCTCCAGCCCCGCGTGCTGGCGGCCATGTCCGCCGAGTCCAGGGCCAGCTACCTGGCGGCCCGCGCCAAGGTCCGTGTGGTTCCCAACAGCACGCCCGAGCAGCTGCTCAAGAAGGAGATGGCCTTCGAGCGGGCCTTCGTGAAGGCCGGCGGCCTGCTACTGGCGGGTCCCGACCCCACCGGCATGGGCGGCGTGCTGCCCGGGTTCGGCGACCACCGGGAGCTGGAGCTGCTGGTGGAAGCCGGATTCACGCCCGCAGAGGCCATCCGCATCTACACGGCGAATGGCGCGGCCTTCCTGGGCCGCCTCGACCGCATCGGCACCCTGGCACCGGGCAAGCAGGCGGACCTGGTGGTGGTGAAGGGCGATCCCACCACCCGGATCGAGGACATCGAGCAGGTGGTGACGGTCTTCAAGGACGGCCTCGGCTACGACTCGGCCAAACTCATCGAGTCGGTGCGGGGCCATGTGGGCATCCGCTAAGCCGGTCAGTCGCCGGATTCCATTCCCGGGACAGCCCCTTCACTCCGGTGGTGCACCACCCGTTGGGGATAGGGGATCTCGATGCCGGCCTCCCGGAAGGCGAGGAGGATGCGGTGGCGGAGTTCCCGGGCCACCTCCCACTGGGCTCCCGGGGCGGTCTTGGTGAGGGTCAGGATGGTGAATCCGCTGGCCCCGAGGGTCTCGATGCCCTTCACCTCCAGCGGCTCCAGCACCTGGTCGGGGCGGTCCGCGTGCAGCTTCCGGCCGATGTCCTTCAGCGCCTCGAAGGCCCGGTCGGGGTCCGTGTCGTAGCCCACCTCCACCTCCACCCGGGCCCGGGCGAAGTCCTTGGACAGCACCACCACGCGCACGATGGACCCGTTGGGCACGAAGTGGGCGCGGCCCTCGGCGTCCCGCACCTGGGTCACGCGCAGGGTCATGCGCTCCACAGTGCCGATGTGCTTGTCGTCCACATTGATGATGTCGCCCACGCCGAACTGGTTTTCCAGCAGGAGGAAGAACCCACTGATGACATCCTTCACCAGGCTCTGGGCGCCGAAGCCCAGGGCCACGCCCGCCACGCCCGCACCGGCCACCAGGGGCCCGATGTTCACGCCGAATTCCTGCAGCGTCATCAGCAGGAAGAAGGCCACCACCAGGGCGCGGGCCGCATTGGTGAGCACCGAGCCCAGGGTCTCCGCCCGCCGCTCGGCATCCGAGGTCACGCCATCGTTCCCGTCATCCACGGCCCGGCGCACCGCGCGGACCACCAGGGAGACTCCCCACAGCAACGCCAGGCAGGTCAGGAGCACCAGGCCCAGGTTCTGGGCTCTCTCCCAGAGGCCGTGGGTGGCGAAGGCGAAGGTCTGCAGGGTCGTGGCAAGGATGGGCATGTCGGTTCCAGAGCGTCAGCGTATCAGGGCCGCGGGCGCGGCTTCGAGGGTTCCAAAGATTGGTCTTTCGAAATCAGACATTCATCGAAAGCAGTCATCATGGCCAAGGTTTGATTTGTAAAATTCATGGATGGCAATTCTGGTTCAACCCGATCATGCTGGGCAGTCGAATCACGCCATCCAGTCCGCAGGAGGTCCCGTGACCATCGACCGGCGCAAGCACCGTGGCCCCTTCCGGTTCCTCTACATGGACTTCAGGTCGTTCCTGCGCCGGTATCTGGGCCTGGGCCGAGGGGCCTGACCCTACTTCCAGCTCGCCCAGTAGTTGAGGTTCTCCATCAACTCGGCCGCGGGCGTGGCCTTGAGGGGACGGAAGGCATCCACCATGACGGCCACCTCGTCCGTGCGCTCCTTGGTGCGGCTGAGGGGGATGGCCTTGGGGTGCGGCCCGTGGTGAATCCCCTGGGGATGCCAGGTCATCATGCCGGCGCCGATGCCATCACGACTGAAGAAATGGCCCGCCGAGTAGAACAGCACCTCGTCGTAGTCGATGTTGGAGTGAAAGAAAGGCACGCGCATCGCGCCTTCTTCTTCCTCAAAGGGCCGGGGCAGGAAAGAGCAGATGACGAAGTTATTGGCGATGAAGGTGGAGTGCGCGCTGGGCGGCAGGTGGTAACGGGCGCTGAGGACGGGCCGGATGTCCTTCACATTGATGCGCCACACCGTGAGGTCGCCCTTCCAGCCCACCACATCCAGCGGATTGAAGGGGTAGAACACCTTGGTGATCTGGCTTTCGCGCTTGATGTGGACGGCCCACTCGCGCGGAGTCGCATCGTAGGGCTCCAGCTCCGGCGTATCCACCATGGCGGGGTCGAAGATGGCGTTGGGTCCCAGCTGGTTGCGGTCGGGGATGGTCACTTCGCTGAAGCTCTCGATGAGCAGGTAGCGCTGCGGGCCCTCGCCCGGCAGGAAGCGATAGGTCGTCCCCCGTGGAATCACCAGGTAGTCGCCGGTGGCGTAGGTAAGGGCCCCGAAGGTGGTCTCCAGCTTCCCGCCGCCCGCATGGATGTAGTAGACATCGTCCCCGTCGGCGTTGCGGTAGAAGAAGTCCATGGCCGCGGGCGCCACCCAGTGCAGGGCCACATCCCCGTTGTGGAGGATGCAGATGGGGGCGAAGGCAGCCTCCGTGGAACCGAACATCGAGGCCTTCACCTTGGCATCGGCGGTGTCCGCCAGCGGGTTCAGATCATAGCTGTGGGGGCGCAGGGGGCCTTCGATGCGCGTCCAGTCCGTGACGGGATGCAGGCGGTAGAGGTGCGTGGTGCGGCCGAAGAAGCCCTGCCGCGCATGCTCCTCCTCGAAGGTGCCGGCGGGCAGGTCCACATGGGCCTGACGCGTGTGCAGGCCCTTGCGCAGGGGGAAGAGCGGCGTTTCCTTCTTGGACATGACAACCTCGGGAGGGTCTCCCATTATCACGGGAAACTGTGATCACAGATTTTAACAATTAGCGGACTTGCAGAAAATGCGCGGTCATCTCTCCCCCGATCCGCGGGATACCTGCATTCGTTCTGCCTTGGAATTCACAGGATCCCGTGATCAGCCGATACATCAACGGTGCGGGCTCGGCAAAAGACAAGGCGCCCGTCGGTCACTCCCCGCCCCCCCTCATGCCCGCTCCTTCCACCGGAGGCGTCATGGATCGGAACTACTCCCGGGACCTGCTCAAGGCCATTCAGAAGGCCGACCGGGCGGGCGCCAACGCGGTGGTCGATGCGTGGGCCGCGGGCCGGTCCTTCCACCAGGTCATCCCGGAGCTCCTCGCCCCGACTCTGGAGACTTTCGGCAAGCTCTGGGCGCAGGGCTCCGGCGGGGTGTCGCTCGCCACGGGCTATGTGGCCTCCAAGGTGGCCGAGGATGTCCTGTCCCGCCTGCTCCTGGAATCCGCCTCCCGTGAGGCTCCCGCCCTGCCGGCGAAGGGGCCGGTGCTGGTGGGGAATGTGGAAGATGACTTCCACCCCCTGGGCCGGAAGATGGTCGCGGCTTTCCTCCGCGCGGCCGGATGGGAAGTCCATGACCTGGGCGTGGACATCGGTCCCGAGCAGTTCGTGGACAAGGCCGAGGAGACCGGCGCCCGCGTGATCGGGGCCTCGGCGATGATGTTCACCACGGCGAAGAATGTGGAAAAGCTCCGGGAGGAGATCGACCGGCGGGGGCTCCGGGGCCGGCTTCAGCTCGCCGTCGGCGGGGCGGTGTTCAAGCTCCGGCCCGAACTCGTCGAGGCCTTCGGCGGGGACGGCACCGCCGCCAGCGCCGCCGAGGCGCCCGCCTTGTTCGAGCGCCTGTGGCAGCAGTCCCTGACCTTCGAGCCCGTCTCCGGGGAAGTGCGCCCATGAACAGCCTCGAACGGGTGCTCGCCGCGCTTCAGGGGCAGCCCTCCGACCGACCCCCATTCCTGCTCAACCTGAGTCTCTACGGATCCCAGCTCACCGGAGCTCCGGTGAAAGCGCACTTCGCCGACCCTGCCATCTTCGCCGAGGGCCAGATGGCCGTCCGGGAGGTCTTCGGCCCGGACCTGCTGCTGAGCCCCTTCCTGGTATCGGCGCTCGGGGAGGCCTTCGGAAGCCGGGCCGGCGGCCCTCCCGAGCAGGCCCCGAATGTCAGGGCCTTCGCCGCAGACTCCGCCTCGGCGGCGCTCCGGCTGCCGCTGCCCGATGTGGACGGCCACCCCAGGCTGCTCTACCTGCGCGAAACCATCCGGATCCTCTCCCGAAAATACGAAGGCGAGGTTCCCGTCATCGGGCTTCTGGTGAGCCCCCTCGACCTGCCTCCGCTCATCATCGGCTTGGAGGCCTGGCTGGATGCCCTGCTCTTCCGACCGGACGAGGCCCGCGCGCTCATCGACCGCTGCACGGCCTTTTTCGTGCAGCTGGGGACGGCCATGCTCCAGGACGGCGCCACCGCCCTGGCCCTGACGGCCAACCTGGCGAACCGGTTCATGGTGCCCGCCGAGGTCGTGGCCGGCATCTCCAGGCCGGCGCTGGAGCGGGCCTTCGGCCAGATTCCCGGACCCATCATCGTCCACCACGGCGGCTGCCCCCTCGTCCCCCACCTCGCGGATTTCGCCGGCCTCCCCCAGGTCGTGGGCTTCCTGGTGGATGCCGGAGAGGATCTGGCCGCGGCCCGGACAACCCTTGGCCCCGGCCCCCTGCTGCTGGGGAACCTCGACGGGCCCGGCCTGGCGGACCTCACTCCCGGGCAGGTCCGCGTCCTCTGCGAGCGGGCCCTGGCCGCGGGCTCCCGGGACCCCCAGTTCATCCTCGCAACCTCCGGCGCGGATGTGCCTCTGGGAACCCCGCCCGAATGCCTTCAGGCCATCACCGAATCCATCTGCCTGGCTGGGGGAGGCCTGCGGTGACGACGGACTCCCGGCCCCCGCGCTGCATCGCCTGCTCGATCTTCCGGCGGGAAATCGAATCGCTGCAGGCCTCGGGGGCGCTGGACCTGGCCGTGGACTACCTGCCCTCCATGCTTCACATGGCCCCGGACCGCCTGGACGCTCGCCTGACCACCTCGCTCACCGAGGCCGAGGCCCAAGGGCAGAAAGTCTTGATCGCGTTCGGGGACTGCTGCGGCCACATGGAGGATTTCCGGGCGAAGCCTGGCATCGACCGCACGGAAGGCATCAACTGCTGTGAGATCATCCTCGGCCGGGAGGCCTACCGGCGGCTCCGGCGCGAAGGGGCCTTCTTTCTCATGCCCGAATGGGCCCTGGCCTGGCGGCAGGTGTTCATGAGCCAGCTCGGGCTCCTGGGTTCCAATGCCAAGACCTTCATGCAGGAGATGCACACCCGGTTGATCTACCTCGACACGGGCATCCAGCCCGTGCCCTGGCAAGCCCTGAACGAGGCCTCCGAGTACCTCGGCCTGCCTGTGGAGGTCCTGCCCGTGTCCCTCGACCCGCTTCTCGCCAGCCTGCGGGAAGCGGCCCGCTCCGCGAGCCATCATGACGGCCAGTGACGCCATGCGATCCCCCGACAGCGCCGCCGTCCAGTTCATGATCCTGGACTTCCTCGAGGAGATCCTGAAATTCTCGGAGAGCCCCGGGGAGATGGGACAGTTCCTGACGCGCCAGCTTCGCGAGGTGATGGGCGCCCGCATCGTGGTGCTCCTGCAGCATGGCCCCGGCCCCGAGAGCGGACCCGCCCGGATCGTGGCCCTCAAGCCCGAACGGGCCCGGACCCCCGCCCTGCTCGGCGGCCTGGACCAGCTCGTCCAACTCCACCCAAACGCCCATGAGGCCACCTTCCTCGTCAAGCGCACCGCCGAGTCCCGCTACGCAGCCCTCTTGGAAGGGCTCGGCCTCGAATCCCTGAGCATGACCCCCCTTCGGGTGGGCGACCGACGCGTCGGAACACTCTTCGCGCTGGACCATCTCGACCTCAATCGTTCCGATGATGTCGTCCGCCTGCTCACGGTGCTTTCGCCGGTCTTCGCCCTCATTCTGCGGAACACCCTCCACTTCGAATCCCAGGAGGCGAAGGTCCTGGCCCAGGCTGAGGAGTACCAGGCCCTCCTGCAGACCAACCTGGACGGATTCCTCGTAGTGGCAGGCGACGGCCGGATTCTCGATGCCAATGGAGCCTACCTGCAGATGTCGGGTTACTCGCTCGACGAAATCCGGACCCTGCACATCACCGACATGGACGCGAACGAATCCCGCCAGGAGACCGACGACCGCAACGAGAAGATGAAGTCGGAAGGCTCGGACCGCTTCCGCGCCCTGCACCGGCGCAAGGACGGGACGACCTACCCGGTGGAAGTATCGACGACCTTCGTTCCCGGCCGGAACCTGATCATCGGCTTCATCCGGGATCTCACCGAGCGGGAAGCGGCCGAATCCGCCCTCCGCGCCAGCGAGGCGCACCACCGGGAACTCGTGGAGATCCTCGGCGAAGGCGTGGCCATCACGGACCGCCACGAGACCGTCGTCATGGCGAACCGCGAAGCCGACCGCATCTTCGGCGTCGATCGCAATCAGCTGGTCGGCCAGAATCTTCGGCCGTACCTGGATGAATCCGACTGGTTGCGGGTGGTGGACCACACCCTGCGGAGGCTGGACGGACACACGGACTCTTACCAGGTCCGGATCCGGCGCCCCGATGGGATCCGGCGCATCCTCCAGCTCACCGCCACGCCCAGGCGCGATGCCGAGGGCCAGTTCACCGGCAGCCTCGCGGTCTTCCGCGATGTCACGGAAGAGCTCAAGACCCAGGAGGCCCTGCGCGTGGCCCAGAAGATGGAGAGCCTCGGCAACCTGGCCGGCGGCCTGGCCCACGACATGAACAATGTGCTGGGGGCCATCCTCGGGCTCGCGACCACGCACCTCGACCTCCAGCCCGAGGGCACCCGGCTCCATGCCACCTTCGAGACCATCACCAAGGCCTGCCTGAGGGGGCGGAACATGGTGAAGAGCCTCCTGGATTTCGCGCGGAAGGACATGGCGGGGGAACGCTCCGTGCCCATCAACCGCCTCATCCAGGAGGAGGCCCGCCTCCTGGAGCGGACCATCCCGCCGTCCATCGCCATCACGCTGGACCTCGGTCCCGAGGTGGGAGGCATCCTCGGCGATGCCGATGCGCTCAGCCTCATGCTGATGAACCTGTGCGTGAACGCCGTGGATGCCATGGCCGAAAGCGGGGGGCGGCTCACCCTGAGCACCCGGCTCCATGACGGACAGGTGGTGGTGACTGTGGCGGATTCAGGAAGCGGCATGGCCCCCGAGACCCTCGAGCGCGCCCTCGAACCCTTCTTCACCACCAAGCCCCAGGGCAAGGGCACGGGCCTGGGCCTCTCGCTGGTCTACAGCACGGTGAAGGCGCACCACGGGGAACTGAACATCCAAAGCTGGCCTGGCCATGGAACCAGCATCGAGATGCGGTTTCCCGCGGCGGAAACCCGGAGCGAGCCGGCGGGTCCGGGAGCCTCTGGACCGAGCGCCTCGGCCACGCCCCTGAACATCCTCCTGGTGGACGACGATGAACTCATCCGGTCCGCGGTTTCGGCCCAGCTGGAGGCCATGGGCCACCAGGCCACGCTGACGGCCTGCGGCGAGGAGGCCATGGCGATGCTGGACCGGGGCCTGCGGCCCTCCGTCATCATCCTCGATATGAACATGCCGGGCTGGGGAGGCACCGGCACCCTGCCCAGGCTGCGGGCGGCCCTGCCGGAAGTCCCCATCCTCCTGTCCACGGGGCGGGCCGATCAGCAGGCCATCGACCTGGCCCACGCCCATCCCGGCGTCACCATCCTGGCCAAGCCCTTCAGCTTCCGGGAGCTCCAGGCCGCCTTCGCCGAGATCCTGCCGGGCAGCTGATCAGGCCTGCTCCTTCAGCCTGGCGATCAAGGCTGTTTTTGCAGCCAGCGGTTGTAGATCCACAGGCTGAACGCGCTGCCCAGGCCGAAGAGGGTGAGGATGATCCAGCCCGTGGCCGCCGCCTTGGGATCCAGCTTCAGCAGGCCGTCTGCCTGTGTCACGGCCCCCGCGCACATCACCTTGTTGAAGAGCCAGGCGCCGGCAGGGCCGCCCACCAGGCTGCCGATGGCCATGGGAAGGTTGGCGTAGCCCAGGAAGAGCCCCTCCTGCCCCTTCGGCGCCAGGGAGCCGATGTACTCGTAGAGGCGGCTGGAGGCGAACAGCTCGCCGAAGGCGATCAACGCCACCGTCATCACCACAAAGAGGCTGCCCATGGGCAGCAGCAGCTTCGCCGTCACGCCACCGGCCATGAAGAGCGGGGCCACATTGATGAGCATGGACAGGCCGATGATCACCGTGCCCACGATGATGGACTTGATGGGCGGCAGCTTGCCGAACAGCTTCGTGATGAGCAGCTGGAACAGCACGATGGTGATGGGGTTGGCCATGGTGTAGAGGTCCATGGCAGGAGACAACTCAACCGTTTTCTTTACATAGAGTGGAAGCACATTGTAAACCTGGTTGTAAATGAAGTAGAAGCCGCTGCTCACGACCATGAACATCGTGAAGCGACCGCTGCGCAGCACCTTGAAGATCCCGAGGAGGACCTCCGACACGCTCCGCTTGGGCTTGTTGGGATCCACCGCGGACTCGGGATCGCGGTAGAGCAGTGCCACCACCAGGAAGGCCAGCACCGCCGCCACCATGGACACGACGAAGATGGTGTCGAGCTTGCCGAGCTTGGTCCGCACGAAGAAGGCCGTAAGGCGTCCGAACACGCTGCCGATGTTGATGACCATGTAGAAGATGGCGAAGGCCAGGGTGGCCTTGCCCAGGTGCGTGCGCTGCACGGTGCCCGCGATGCATGGCTTCACGAAGGAGCCGCCGATCCCGATCAGCACGATGGCCGCCGCCACCGGCACCATCACGCCGAGGCCGGCCGTGACCTCCTTGCCCGCCTGCAGGGCCAAGGTCTGGCCCCCGAACCACACCGGATAGCCCATGAGGAAGTAGCCGCCCACGAGCAGCACGCAGGCCATGAGGAGGCTGCGGCGGAAGCCGATCTGGTCGGCGATGGTCCCGCTGAGGATGGGCAGGAAGTAGACCAGGAACCAGAGGACGCCGTTGAGCGTGCTGGGCCAGTAGTCGCCCAGACCCAGCCGCCCGAGGTAGATGACGATGAAGCTGGCCATCGAATAGTAGGCGGCCCGCTCGAACAGCTCGGTGAGGTTCGCGTTCCAGTAGCTGGCAGGGAAACGGTACTTCTCGCGGAAGGAAGGCTCGGGGGTCATGGATACCTCAGGGTCGCCTTAGTGTGGCATGCCTCCGGGCTTGCATCAGCGGATGACCGCGCCCCGCTCCCCCAGCAGCTCCCGCAGCACGGAGCGGTGGCAACGCGCTTCGTCCTCGCAGTAGCATCCCACGGCCAGGTCCGTCTGGTGCGACAGCGCCGCCAGCAGGTCCAGGAGCCGCGCCTTCTCGGGCTGCCCCATCTCCGCGCGGTATTTCTTCCGGAAGGCGGCCCAGTCCCGGTCGCTGGTGGCGGCCTGGGCCGTTTTCACCAGGTCCTCGCTGGGCGCGGCCTCGGGCAGCCAAAGATCATAGAAGTCCCGGGAGGCGAACTCCGCCTTTGGCACCCCCCGGGGAGGCCGCCGCACGGTACCGAGCCGAAGGCCCTCCCCCGGCGTCCGCGGTGTACCCAGACGAACCACCCGAATGGCCATGGCACCTCCTCCAGGGGGACTTGCCCTGATCCATGATCTCCCGCTTCCATCCTTCCGAGCCGCCCCTCAGTCGGGGTACCGCAGGACCTTCCAGTGCAGGAACGAGAAATGCCGCCAGGAGCCCGACATGTGGGAGCCCACCGAGGCCACCAGGGTGGCCGCCAGGTACCAGGGCAGCCGGGCCTCGGGTTGGAGGGCGCCCATGCCCAGCAGGGCCAGCTTCACCAGCACCGCCACACCGCTGCCCTGGGTGAGGATGGCCGCATCCCGGGCCAGGTCGATGACCAGGAGCAGGATCCCGCTGCCCAGCGTGAGGAGGATTGGCAGGCGGAGGGCTGGGTACCCAGCGCCGAAGGGGATCGCCCCCAGCACCAGGGCCATGGCGGCGATGTGGAGGCTGCGGAGGACCAGCTGGACGGGCCGCGCCCAGGGGAAGTTGCGCGGCCTCGGGGGGAACAGCAGGGCCCGCAGGGGGCCCGGCTTCCCGGGATGGCCAGAGAGGGGATCCATCCCCCCGTTGTACCAGCACCGGCGTCGCCCGGCAGGATCCGGCGTGCGAAACTGGCCTTCCGGAGGACGCCATGCATCGTCGTTCATTCCTTGGTTGGACCTTGGCTCTCATCGCGGCCCTCACCGGCGCGGCCCTGCCGGCGGCACCGCCGGCCTCCAAGGTCATCCTCTTGGCCACCACCACCAGCACCCAGGACTCGGGCCTCCTGGACGCCCTCATCCCGCGCTTCGAGCAGCAGACCGGCTTCGTGGTGAAGACCATCGCCGTAGGGTCCGGGCAGGCCATCGCCATGGGAAGGAAGGGCGAGGCCGATGTCCTGCTGGTGCACTCCCCGGAGGCGGAAAAGGCCCTGGTGGCCGAAGGTCCCGGCGTGAACCGCCGCATCGTCATGCACAACGACTTCATCCTCCTGGGCCCCGCCACGGACCCCGCAGGCGTCCGGCGGAAACCCGCGGTCGCGGCCCTGCAGGCCATCGGAGCGGGATCGGCCCTCTTCGTGTCCCGGGGCGACAACTCCGGCACCCACGCCCAGGAAAAGAAACTCTGGAAGGCCGCTGGCCTCGATCCCGAAGGTAAGGCCTGGTACCAGCAGACGGGCCTCGGCATGGGGCAGACCCTGTCCGTGGCCTCCGAGAAGCGGGCTTACACTTTGTCAGATCGGGGCACCTACCTGGCCCTGCGGAAAAAACTCGGACTGGAGATCCTCAGCGAAGGCGATGCCTCGCTCTTGAATGTCTACCATGTCATCGAGGTAAACCCGGCCCGGTTTTCCAAGGTGAATGCCGTCGGAGCCCGCGCCTTTGCTGACTTTCTGGTATCGAAAGATGCGCAGGCCGTGATCAAAGATTTCGGAATTGGCACTTATGGCTCCCCGCTATTCTTTCCTGATGCCGGCAAGCCGGAGTAGGCCTGCCAGACGGAGGGGTTTCCATGTCCAATGCCATTTTCTGTCTTCCCGAATCCGTCAATGAACCCATCAACCCCTATGCCCCCGGAACCCGGGAGCGCGCTCTTCTGAAGGCCGAACTGGAACGGCAGTACCACCTCGAGCTGGACATCCCGCTCATCATCGGGGGCCAGGAAATCCGCACCGGAAAGACCCAAAAGGCCGTCTGCCCCCACGACCACGGGCATGTCCTCGCGCGCTTCCACGAGGCCGGTGAAGCGGAAGTCCGCATGGCCATCGACGCCGCCATGGCCGCCAAGAAGGCCTGGGAGGCCACGCCCTGGGAGGATCGCGCGGCCATTTTCCACAAGATGGGCAGCCTCATCTCCTCGAAGTACCGCTACATCCTGAACGCCGCCACGATGCTGAACCAGTCGAAGAGCGCCTTCCAGGCGGAGATCGACAGCACCTGCGAAACGGCCGATTTCCTGCGCTTCAATGCCGGGTTCATGGAGCAGATCTACCGCCAGCAGCCCATCTCCGATCCGCATGTGTGGAACCGCGTCCACTACCGGGCGTTGGAGGGCTTCGTCCTCGCCGTGACGCCCTTCAACTTCACCGCCATCGCCGCAAACCTGCCCACGGCCCCCGCCATCATGGGCAACACGGTGGTGTGGAAGCCCGCCTCCACCTCCATCCTGTCGAACTACTACCTCATGCAGCTCTACAAGGAAGCCGGGCTGCCGGATGGCGTCATCAACTTCGTCCCCGGCCGCGGTTCCATGATCGGCAAGGTCGCGCTGGAGGACCGGAACTTCGCGGGCCTGCACTTCACCGGCTCCACGGGCGTCTTCAACAGCATGTGGAAGACCATCAGCGGCAACCTGGAGCGCTACCGCAGCTATCCCCGCATCGTGGGCGAGACTGGCGGCAAGGACTATGTCTTCATGCACCAGTCCGGCGATGTGGCCCAGACCGCCGCCGCCATCGTGCGCGCGGGCTTCGAATACCAGGGCCAGAAATGCTCGGCCTGCTCCCGGGTGTATGCCCCCGCCTCCCGCTGGCCCGAGCTGAAGGAGCGGCTCCTCGGCCTGCTCGCCGAGATCCGCATGGGCGATGTGCGCGACTTCCGGAACTACTTCAACGCTGTCATCGACGAAGCCGCCTTCGACAACACGATGAAGTACATCGAGCTGGCCCGGCATGCGAAGGACGCCGAGATCCTCGCCGGCGGCAAGGGCGACAAGTCCAAGGGCTGGTTCATTGAGCCCACGATCATCCTCACCACCAATCCCAAGTTCGTGAGCATGGAGGAGGAGATCTTCGCCCCCGTGGTCACCATCTTCGTCTATGACGACGACAAGCTCGACGAGACGCTGAAGATCCTGGACGAGACCTCGCCCTACGCCCTCACCGGCGCGATCTTCGCCCGCGACCGTTATGTGATCAACCACCTCACCGAGGCCCTGGCCAACACGGCGGGGAACTTCTACATCAACGACAAGCCCACCGGGGCCGTGGTCGGCCACCAGCCCTTCGGCGGCTCCCGGGCCTCGGGCACCAACGACAAGGCCGGCAGCTTCCTGAACCTGATCCGCTGGACCTCCCCGCGCACCATCAAAGAGAGCTTCACGCCGCCCGCCGACATCAAGTTCCCCTTCCTCGAAGCGGAATGACCAAGAACAATAGGGGGCTATGGATCTGATCTGGGAGGGCCTCCGGAAAGCGCTGGAGCTGTTGCTCACGCTGGACCCGGAAGTCCTCCGGGTCACCCTGCTCTCCCTCCAGGTCTCGGGCGCCGCCACGCTCATCAGCCTGGTCATCGGACTGGGCATCGCCGTGCCCGTGGCCCTCAACGAATTCCCAGGCAGGCGCCTGGTCATCGCCCTGCTGAACACGGGCATGGGCCTGCCCCCCGTGGTGGTGGGCCTCTTCGTGACCGTGCTGCTGTGGCGGAGCGGGCCGCTGGGCTTCCTGGAGATCCTCTACACGCCGAGCGCCATGATCCTCGCCCAGGCCGTCATCGCCTCGCCCATCATCGCAGGCATCAGCCTCTCGGCCCTCCAGCACCTGCCGCCGGGCCTGCGCCTGCAGGTCCTGGCCTTGGGCGCCTCCCGCCCTCAGATGGTGTGGCTGCTGCTGAAGGAAGCCCGCCTGCCCCTGCTGGCCGCCGTGATGGCGGGCTTCGGCGGCGTCATTTCCGAAGTGGGCGCCTCCATCATGGTGGGCGGCAACATCAAGGGCCAGACGCGGGTGCTGACGACGGCCACCGTGATGGAGACGGGTCGCGGCAATTTCGAAGTGGCCTTCGCCCTCAGCATCATCCTGCTGATCCTGGCCTTCGCCGTGAACGCGGTACTGACCCATCTCCAGCAGCGGGACCGGCCCCGATGAGCCGGGCGGTCCTGCTGGAGGCACGGAACCTCCAGGTCCATCGGGGCCGCGTCCAGGTCCTGGCCGTCCCCGAGCTGGACCTGCGCGCGGGCGAGGTTCTGGCCCTCATGGGTCCCAACGGCGCCGGAAAGAGCACCCTGATGCTGGCCCTGGCTGGCCTTCTGCCTCTGTCCGAGGGATGCCTCCGCTTCAATGGCACCGAGCTGCGATCCCGCTCGGACCGGGAGACCTACCGGCGTCGCATGACCATGGTCTTCCAGGATCCCCTGCTCTTCGACGCCACCGTGGCCCAGAACATCGCCACCGGCATGAAGCTGCGGGGCCTTCCCGCTGGGGAGCGTGGGCCCCGGGTCCGCGCGTGGGCCCAGCGCCTGGGCATCGGGGACCTGCTCGACCGGTCGGCCCGGCGCCTCTCCGGGGGCGAGGCCCAGCGCACCGCCCTGGCCCGGGCCCTTGTGCTGGAACCGGAGATCCTCTTCCTGGACGAGCCCTTCAGCGCCCTGGACGCCCACACCCGCGAAGGCCTCCTGGACGACCTGGGGCGCATCCTCGCCGAGGCCGGCTGCACGGCGGTCTTCTCCACCCATGACCACGGGGAGGCCGCCCGGCTTGCCCACCGCCTCGTGGTGATGAAGGAGGGCGCCATCCTCCAGACCGGGGGCCTCCGTGAAGTGATGAACCACCCCCAGGATCCCTTCGTGGCCACCTTCGTGGGGATGGAGACGCTGCTCAAAGGCCGGGTGACGGCCTGTCGCGAGGGCCTCCTGACCCTGCGGCTCGGAAAGGGCGCCGGGGACCATGAAGTGCTGGCCATGGGCGAAGCCCAGCCTGGCCAGACCGCCCTGGTGGGCATCCGACCTGAACATGTGGCCCTTTCTTTACAGACCGACAAATCCAGCAGCGCCCGAAATGCCTTCCAGGGGACTGTGACGAAGGTCATTCCCCGGGGCCCTTTCTTCAAGGTCGAGCTGGATTGCGGGTTCTTCCTGGCAGCCTTCGTCACCTCGCAATCCCTGACAGAGCTTGGGCTTGAACCGGGGCGCCAGGTGGTGGCCTCCTTCAAGGCCACCGCCGCCCACCTCATCCGCCGGGAAGGGCTCCACGCCGAAGTGTGACCGCGTCCATTGCGGGGGTCCTGGGCGCGGACTAGCCTCACACCTGGGGTGGCATGGCCACTCCGGATTGACGTGTAGTCAATGGATCCGAATGTCGGAGGCTCCCGAGCCATGAAACAGCTGGTGATCGACTTCCAGAAGTGCGATGCAGGGCGCAACTGCAATCACGAATGCGAAATGGAGTGCGCCATCAAGGTCTTCAAGGTGGACGATCCCGCCCAGGCGGCCCTCCAGATCAAGGCCTACGAGGAGGGCGGCGGCAAGGCCGTCCTCTGCGACCAGTGCGGCGACTGCGTGGTGGTCTGCCCCACCGAGGCCCTGAAGCGCAACAAGCTGGGTGTGGTGATGATCGACAAGCAGCTCTGCGTGGGCTGCTACATGTGCATCGGCTTCTGCGAAAAGGAAGCCTTCATGCGGAATCCCGATTGGATCGTGCCCCACAAGTGCACCTCGTGCGGCATCTGCGTGAAGGTCTGCCCCCACGGCGCCCTCTCCATCGTGGAAGTCCCCGAGCCGGCCGTTCGGATCATCTGAGCCTTAGGAGCGACCCATGAGCCAGCTCGTTTTCGACCCCAGCAAAGTGATGGACATCGACTACACCCAGCGCACGGAGTACCTCGAGGGCCTCGAAGCCATCAAGGCCGCGCACAAGGTGCTGAAGGAGATCACCTACACGCCCAGCCTGCCGGACAAGGGCTACACCAACCGCACGCTCTATGTGAATGTGGGCACCCACGAGATCACCGAGAAGCCCGTCACCCAGCAGATGAAGGATGTCTTCATCGGCGGCCGCGGGTTCGGGCTCTACCACCTCTGGAACGCGGTCAAGCCCACCACCCGCTGGAACGATCCCGAGAACGAGATCGTCATCAGCCCCGGCCCCGTGGCGGGCATCACCCAGTACGCGGGCACCGGCAAGTCGCTGGTGGTGAGCCTCTCGCCCCAGACGGACATCCCCATCGATTCCAATGTGGGCGGCTTCTACGGCCCCCTGCTTAAATTCTCGGGCTTCGACGCCCTCGAGCTCCAGGGCAAGTCTGACAAGGACATCATCCTGTTCATCGATGGCGTGAAGGGGATCATCCGCATCGAAGAGGCGCCGGCCGATCCCGTGGACAGCCATGTCCTCGCGGAAGTGCTGACGCACATGTATGCCGAGAACGAGAAGGACCTGCCGAACATCTCCGTGGTGTCCACGGGCGCGGCCGCCGAGCACAGCCTCATCGGGATGCTGAACTTCTCCTTCTACGACCGCCGTCGCAAGTGCGTCCGCTTCAAGCAGGCGGGCCGCGGCGGCATCGGCACCGTGTTCCGGGACAAGCGCATCCGCGCCCTCGTGGTGCGCGGGCCCAAGGTGGCCGGCGACCTCAACCATCCGGCGGATCCCGAGACCATCGCCAAGACCGGCATCAAGTACCACAAGGAGATCCGCGAGAACGACGGCACGCAGTGCATGATGCGCCGCAACGGCACGGCCCACATCGTCGAGATCATGGATGCCTACGACCTGCTGCCCGTCCACAACTTCCAGTTCGGTTCGCATCCGGATGTCCACAAAATCGACTCCAGTTACTGGCAGCAGCGCTGCACCCAGCACACGGTGGACGGCTGTTGGTACGGCTGCTCCATGGCCTGCGCCAAGGGTGCCGATGGCCTCGTGCTGAAGACCGGCCCCTACCAGGGCCACATGGTCACCGTGGACGGTCCTGAGTACGAGAACGCGGCGGGCCTGGGCTCCAACTGCGGCGTCTTCGACCCCGATGCTCTGCTGGAGCTGAACTTCTACTGCGACACCTACGGCATCTGCACCATCACCTACGGCACCCTCACCGCTTTTGTGATGGAGTGCTACCAGCGCGGCATCCTGAACAAGGAGCGCACCGGTGGCCTGGAGATGACCTGGGGAAACGCCGCGGCCGACCTGGAGATGATGCACCAGATGGCCCGGGGTGAAGGCTTCGGCAAGATCGCGGGTCTGGGCGTGAAGAAGATGAAGGAATACTTCATCAAGAACGGCTGGGGCGATCCGCAGCTCATCAACGACATCGGCATGGAGAACAAGGGCCTCGAATACTCCCAGTACATGTCCAAGGAGTCCCTGGCCCAGCAGGGCGGCTACGCCCTCACCAACAAGGGCCCCCAGCACGACGAGGCCTGGCTGATCTTCATGGACATGGTGAACAAGCAGCTGCCCACCTTCGAGGACAAGGCCGAGGCGCTCTACTACTTCCCCCTGTTCCGCACCTGGTTCGGCCTCAACGGCTTCTGCAAGCTGCCCTGGAACGATGTGGTCCCCGCCGACAACGCCTCCCAGCCCGAGCCCCACAAGGTACCCGAGCACGTGCAGAACTATGTGGACCTCTTCACCGCCACCACGGGCATCAAGATCACCAAGGAAGACCTGATCCTGCAGTCCGCGAAGGTCTACAACTTCCAGCGCGTGTTCAACATTCGCATGGGTAAGGGCCTCCGCCTGCACGACGCGGCCCCCTACCGCTCGCTGGGCCCCGTGACGAAGGAAGAATACGAGTCCCGCGCCGAGCGCTACGACCAGCAGATCGTCACCGAAATGGGCCTCGATCCCGCCGGCAAGACCACCGAGGAGAAGATGGCCCTCCACCGCGAATGGCGCACGGGCCGTTTCTCCAAGCTCATGGACAGCGTCTACACGCGGCGCGGCTGGACCCTGGACGGCGTGCCCACCCTGGAGCGCCTGAAGGAACTGGGCCTCGATGCCTTCCCCGAAGTGGTGGAGGTCGTGAAGCAGCACCTCTGAGAGAATCGGCCGCGAAAGCGGCCGATTCTCTTGATGAAATGCAAAGGCGGAATGCGCGCATGATCCTGGTCAATGAAGAACCGCTGGGCTGGCACGAGGGCATGACGGTCCGGGACATCCTCCGGGCCCGGAACTACCGCTTCCCCATGCTCGTCATCCATGTGAACGAGGCCCTGGTGCCGAAGAAGGATTACGACACCACCCTCGTCCCCGACGGCGCCGTGGTGAAGGTCATCCACCTCATCAGCGGAGGCTGAACGCGAAGAAGGCCGCCCGCAGGCGGCCTTCTTCCTGACGCCCGGACGCGATCAAAGCTCCAGCGTGATGCCCTGGGCCAGTTCCACGCGGCCACTGAAGTTGATGGCGCTGGTCTGGCGGCGCATGTAGGTCTTCCAGGCGTCGGACCCGCTCTCGCGGCCGCCGCCGGTCTCCTTCTCGCCGCCGAAGGCCCCGCCGATCTCCGCGCCGCTGGTGCCCGTGTTCACATTGGCCAGACCGCAGTCGCTGCCGGCCACCGAGAGGAAGAGCTCACTCTCGCGCTGATCGTTGGTGATGATGGCGCTGGAGAGGCCCTGGGGCACGCCGTTCTGGAGGGCGATGGCCTCCTCGATGGTCCGGTAGGGCATGAGGTAGAGCACCGGCGCGAAGGTCTCTTCCTGCACGATGGGCAGGTTGCCGGGGACTTCGGCGATGCAGGGGGTGATGTAGCACCCACCGGGGTTGGGGAGCTTCTCCCCGCCGGTGAGGATCTTCCCGCCCTGGGCCTTCACCGTCTCGATGGCGGTCCGCATGGTGTCCACGGCCGCGGCATCGACCAGGGGGCCCATGAGGATCTCATCCTTCCTCGGGTCGCCGATGGGGGTCTTGCGGTAGAGCTCCAGCAGGCGGTCCCGGAAGGTTCCGTAGATGGACTCGTGGACGATGACCCGGCGGGTGGAGGTGCAACGCTGGCCGGAGGTGCCGATGGCGCCGAAGTAGATGGAGCTCAGCGCCACCCCCAGGTCGCCCTTTTCGCTCACGATGACCGCGCCATTGCCGCCCAGCTCGAGGATGTGCTTGCCGAAGCGCTCCTGTACCAGCTTTCCGACATGGCGGCCGCCGGGCACCGAGCCGGTGTAGGACACCAGCGCCACGCGCGGATCAGTGTTGATGAGATCGCCGATCTCGCTGCCCTTGCCGATGGCCAGGCTGCAGATGGCCGGGTCGTAGCCGAAGTCGCGAAGGACCTTCTCGGCGATCTTCGTGCAGGCGATGGCCGTCAGCGGCGTCTTGGAGGAGGGCTTCCAGAGCACCGTGTCGCCGCAGACCAGGGCCAGGGCCGTATTCCAGCTCCACACCGCCACAGGGAAGTTGAAGGCCGTGATGACACCCACCACGCCCAGGGGATGCCACTGTTCCTGGAGCCGGTGCTGCTTCCGTTCGCTCGGCATGGTGAGCCCGTAGAGCTGACGGGAGAGGCCCACGGCGAAGTCGCAGATGTCGATCATCTCCTGCACTTCGCCCAGGCCCTCGCGCAGGGTCTTGCCCATCTCCAGGGTGACCAGCTCGGCCAGGGCCGCCTTGTTCCGGCGCAGCTCGTCCCCGAGGGCCTTCACCACCTCGCCCCGCTTGGGGGCGGGCACCAGCTTCCAGCTGGCGAAGGCAGCGTGGCACCGGGCCAGGGTGTCTTCGAACTCCTGGGGGGTCACATTCGCGACCGTGGCCAGCAACTGGCCGTCGATGGGCGAATGGACCGACTGGGCCTTGCCGCTGCCCACCCAGGCGCCCGAGAACCCACCCAGGTTCGACTCCGACATGCCCAATGATTTGAGGGTTTCTTGCATGACCCACCTCCCTGTTCCATTTGTATCGTTTTTTGTATCAATTATGAAATTCATTCGATTCACACCATGCATGAATATCATTCATGCATGGACGCCCTGCTCGATCTTCCCCAGCTCCGCACCTTCTACACCCTCGCCCAGGCGGGCAGCTTCACCGCCTGCGCCTCGCGCCTGGGGCGGACGCCGTCCGCCGTCAGCCATGCCATGGCCAAGCTGGAGGATCTCACCGGCGTCACCCTGTTGGACCGCCGGGGTCGCAGCATGGGCCTCACGGAGGAGGGTCGGCGCCTCTACCAGGCCTGCGAGCGGGCCTTTGCCACCCTGGATGCCGCCGCCGAGGACCTGAAGCGCCACCAGACCCAGGCCAAGGGCCGGCTGCGCCTGGGGGCCACCGTCGAATTCGGAAGCAGCATCCTCATGAAGCACATGCAGCCCTTCCTGGCGGCCAACCCGGATCTGGAGATCGACTTCACATTGAGCCAGGATCTGCTCTCGCCCCTGCTGCGGGACGACCTCGACCTCGTCATCGACTGCCAGGAGCATCCCTTCCCTACCCTGAAGAAGGTGCCGCTCTTCCGCGAGACCTATGTGGTGGCTTGTGCGCCGGCCTTCCGGAGGGCCCATCGCCTGCGCGTCCCGGCGGATCTCTCCCGCAGCCCGGTCCTGTCCCTGGACAAGGCCGGCGCCTGGTGGAACCGGTTCCTCATGGCCATGCCCGACCGGGACCAGCCGCAGCTGGATCGCTTCATCGCCGTGAACCACATCCGGGCCATGATCCACGCCGCCGTGGAGGGCATGGGCGCCCTGCTGGTGCCCCGCTACAGCGTCCTGGAGGAACTGGAACGGGGCGACCTGGTGGCCCTCTTCCCCGGCATCCGCCCCACCGAGGACCGCTTCTCCATCTATCAGAAGAAGGTGCGGGCCAACCATGAGAAGCAGAAACTCCTCACGCGCTACCTTCAGTCCTTGAGTCCGGCGGAGTTCGGCTCCTAGGTCGGTGGCGCATAAAAAGGGTTGTTCCCAAAAGCAGAAGGCCGCCATTCGGCGGCCTTCTCAGTCGTTGTCTGACTTGAATTACATCTGGTCCTTGAGGCCCTTGGCCGTCCGGACTCGGCGCTCCGCGCCTCGCCCTCCGGGCGGCAATCGGCTGCGCCGATTCCGTCCCACCCTCCCTTCGCCTCCGGCTTCGGTCGGATGGTGAAGACGACTTTGCACGGCCGCAAAGCCGTCGCTCCTATACGACGAAGGCCGCCTTGCGGCGGCCTTCTGCACCGTTCTCTTCCGGTGATTACATCTGATCCTTGAGGCCCTTGGCCGTCTTGAAGACGACTTTGCGGCCGGCGGGGATCTGAATGCTTTCGCCGGTCTTGGGGTTGCGGCCCATCTTCTCCTTGGTCGCGCGCACTTCGAAGGTGCCGAGGCCGAAGAGGTTGACGCGGTTGCCGGTCAGGAGGGTCTCGACGATGTGATCGCGAACGCCATCCAGGATGGACTTGGCGCGGGCCTTGGACAGGTCCTGGGCCTCGGCGAGGGTGGCGGCGAGCTCGGCGATGCCGAGGGTGTCGGGCTTGGCGGTGGACTTCGCCATGGATGGACTCCTTGGGATGGGGTGGAGGGGGTCACCGGCCATGCGGAACCCCGGCAGGACCGGCACCCGCGGCGGGGCCGGCCTTGAGGTGAAGACTTGGAAGGCAGTTACTCCGCGGCGGCCGCGGAGACTTCGAGGGTGACCTTGGCGTGGACGCCGCTGTAGAGGCGGACTTCCACGGTGTAGCTGCCGGCATCCTTGATGTGGGGCACGGTGATGTCGCGGCGATCCAGCGTGAAGCCCTTGCCCTTGAAGAGCTCGGCCACATCGGCGTTGGTGACGGAACCGAAGAGGTGACCGTTCTCGCCGGCCTTCTTGGTCACGGCCAGGCTCACGGCCTCGATCTTCTCGGCCAGGCTCTTGGCGTCGGCCAGTTCCTTGGCGCGCAGCTTCTCGGCGCGGACCTTCTCCAGCTCGATCTGGCGCTTGTTGCCCGCGGTGACGGGGAGGGCCATCTTGCGGGGCAGGAGGAAGTTGCGGGCGTAGCCGTCCTTCACATTGACGACATCGCCGCGGACACCGAGGTGGGTCACATTCTCGATGAGGAGGATTTCCATGGGAACTCCAGAGGTAGGTAGGTTTGAGTGCGGCCAGCGCCCAGTGCTCGCGTTGTCCCCTCGTGGGTGAGACGGCGTCCTGCGCCGTCAGGGCCGGATCCTCAGGAATCCGCCCTGTCCCCCGGTGGGTTCAGGCCAAACAGAAAATCCAGTCTATCCTGGGAGCAACCGATACCCAAGCAGGGATTTCCGATCCCACGGAGGCCGGATGAGCAGCCAGGCCGATCGCCGCGATACCCGACGCATCATCATCGGGCCGGAATTTGGCATCTCGTTCGCCCTGAAGGGCCACGCCTACCACGATGTGCGCATCACCAACCTGAGCACCGGCGGCTGCTTCGCCCTGGTGGGGGCGCGGGATGCCCGCCTGTTCGACCGCGGGGCCGTGCTGGAGGGCCTGACGCTCCTCCACCCCGAACTGCCCAAGGCCCCCATCCTGGCCACCGTATCCTATGTGCTGGGGGGCCGGCCGGGCGCCGATCCCCTGGAGATGGTGGGCATCGGCATTCAGTTCCTGGGGATGGACGAGGCCGCTCAGGAGGCCCTGTGCGCCTGGGTGGACGCGGCCGAGGCCTCCCAGCAGGTCTAAGCCGGGGAGGGGAGCCGGGCGGAGCGACCTGGGCGGACCGGGCCTACTTCTTCCCGAAGAAGCCGAGGATGGCCGTGGCGACCTCCTCGCGCATGGCCCCGGTCATCTCGGGATAGACGGGCAGGCTCAGCACTTCCTTGGCGGCCCGCTCGGATTCCGGCAGCTGGCCGGCCTTGTAGCCGAGGGACTGGAAGCAGGGCTGCTCGTGGAGGCAGATGGGGTAGTAGATGGCGCTGCCGATGCCCCGTTCCTTCAGGTGGGCCTGCAGGGCATCGCGCTTGCCGCCCTTCACCCGGATGGTGAACTGGTTGTAGATGTGGCGGCCGTCCGGGACCACCTCGAGGGGCAGCACCGCCTCATCGGCGGTCAGCGCCTTCATGCGCTCCAGATACCAGGCGGCGTGCTTCCGGCGGCCCTCGTGCCAGCCGTCGAGCATGGGCAGCTTGGCCCGCAGCACCAGGGCCTGGAACTCGTCCATGCGCCCGTTCATGCCCACCTCATGGTGCATGTAGACGGGCTCCATGCCATGCACGCGGATGCGGCGGACGCGCGCAGCGAGAGCTGCATCGTCGCGAATGGCGGTCATGCCAGCATCGCCGAAGGCTCCGAGGTTCTTGGTGGGGTAGAAGCTGTAGGCGGTCATGTCGCCGAACTCGCCCGCGGACTTGCCCCAACCCTTCGCGCCGAGGCTCTGGCAGGCATCCTCGATGACGGGGATGCCGTGCTTCTTCGCCACGGCCATGATGCCGGGCATGTCCGCCAGCTGGCCGAAGAGGTGCACGGGGATGATGGCCTTCGTGCGGGGCGTGAGGGCTGCCTCCACGAGGGCACCCGTGGCGTTGAAGGTGGCGGGTTCGAGGTCGATGAAGACGGGCTTCGCCCCCAGGCGCGAGACCACGCCGGCCGTGGCGAAGAAGGTGAAGCTGGGGACGATCACCTCGTCGCCGTGCCCGATGCCGAGGCCCATGAGGGCCGCCAGCAGGGCGTCCGTGCCACTGGACATGGCCACGGCGTGGGCCGCACCGGCGTAGGCGGAGATCTCGGCCTCAAGGCCCTTCACATTCTCGCCGAGGATGAACGACGAGCGATCGATGAGGCCCGACAGCCCTTCCAGCACCTTGGTCTTCACGGCGGCATTCTGCGGCGCGAGCTCGAGCATCGGGACGGGCATGGGGGCCTCCATTTGCGAATGGCAAGTATGGCAGCGCGTCAAGCCAGATTCAGTCACATCAGACTTATCAAGAGGCTGATCGCGGAAGGCTGAGAATTCACGCAAAAGGCGCAGAAGCAGGATCTTCTTCCCTTTTTCGCGCCTTCCGCGGCCAGCTATTCCTTTTCTTCAGTCTCGGCAGGCTTGGTGGGGCGCATGAGCGGGAAGAGGATGACATCCCGGATGCTGGCGCTGTTGGTGAGGAGCATGACCAGCCGGTCGATGCCGATGCCTTCGCCGCCGGTGGGCGGGAGGCCGTGCTCCAGGCTGGTCACGAAGTCCTGGTCCAGCAGCATGGCCTCATCGTTGCCCGCCTCCCGCTCGTCCATCTGGGCCTGGAAGCGGCCCATCTGGTCGATGGGGTCATTCAGCTCGGAGTAGGCGTTGGCCAGTTCCATGCCGCCGATGAACAGCTCGAAGCGATCCACGAAGCGGTCGTCACCTTCCAGGGTCTTGGTGAGGGGGGACAGCTCGATGGGGTAGTCGGTGATGAAGGTGGGCTGAATGAGCTGCTTCTCGGCGTGATACTCGAAGAGATCGCCCAGCAGGGTGCCCACAGTTTTCTTCTCTACATCCTCGATGTGCACGGCCTTGGCCAGGGCGCGCACGCTGTCGCCGTCTTCCAGAAGATGCCGGTCAATGGCGCCGTACTGGGCGATGGCATCCTTCATGGTGAGGCGCCGGAAGGGCGCGGCGTAGGAGATCATCTCCTCGCCCCAGGGCAGCTGCTGGGAGCCCATGACCTCGCGGGTCACGGTCAGGAACAGGTTCTCCGTGAGGGTCATCATGTCCCGCAGGTCGCTGCCTGCTTCGTACATCTCCATCATGGTGAATTCAGGATTGTGCCGGACGCTGATGCCCTCGTTGCGGAAGCTGCGATTGATCTCGAAGACCTTCTCGAAGCCGCCCACGATGAGGCGCTTGAGGTACAGCTCCGGCGCGATGCGCAGGTAGAGGTCCATGTCCAGGGCGTTGTGGTGCGTGATGAAGGGTCGGGCAGTGGCGCCGCCCGGGATGGGCTGCATCATGGGGGTCTCGACTTCGAGGTAGCCCTGCTCTTCCATGAACCGCCGCACGGCGCTGACGATGCGCGAACGGGTCTGGAAGGTCTTCAGCACCTCGCCGTTGGAGATGAGATCCAGGTACCGCTGGCGATAGCGCTGCTCCTTGTCCTGCAGGCCGTGCCACTTCTCGGGCAGGGGCAGCAGGGCCTTGGAGAGGAACTGGATCTCCTTCACCCGCACGCTCAGCTCGCCGGTCTTCGTGCGCATGAGGGGGCCGGTGACACTGATGAAATCGCCCATATCCAGAAGCTTGATGACCTCCCAGCTGGTCTCGGACAGGTCGTTCATCCGGAAGAAGCCCTGGATCTTCTCCCCGTTCTCCGTGAGGTGGGCGAAGACGCTCTTCCCCATTTCGCGAATGGCGAGCACGCGGCCCATGACCGACACCGTGAGGCCCAGGCCCTCCAGCTTCTCGTTGGGCCAGGCTTCCGCGTCGGCGTAGGTCGCGGCCAGCTGGGCAATGCCGTGGGTGCGCTTCGCCTTCCGCGGCCAGGCCTCGAGGCCCAGGCCCTTCAGCTTCTCGAGCTTCTCAAGGCGCACATCGCGATACTGGTTGGGCTGCATGGGGACTCCGGCACGGAACTGTCTAGTTTAGCGGAGGCTCAGGAATGCCCGAAGCGATAGGCCACGAAGCCTGTCACATCCGGGGCCGTGAAGGTGCCGGCCTCTTCGCTGAACCCGAAACGCCACTGGGGAAGGCGCGTGTGGCGGAAGGTCCAGTGCTGCTGCCAGCCGGCGCGGTCGAGGCGCGCCAAGCCGGTGCGGTAGGGACTCCCGGCGTAGCCCAGGCTGACCTCGATACCGATGCCAGAGATCAGCCCCGCCCCCTCGCCCTGCCAGCCCAGGCTGGCCCAGGCCCGGCTGAACGAGGTCTTGTCCATGACCGCCCTCAGGGGACTGTCTTTCGGCAGCCCCAGAATCACCCGCTCCGCCTGACCGAAGAGCCGCCAGCGGCCATAGCGCCGCCACAGGGCCGCGCCCACCAGACCGTCGGTGCCGCCGGTGCCGGAAAAATCGGACTGCTTGCCCGTGGGCAGTTGCACCGAGGCGCCGAAGCGCCCGCCGGCCTCGGCGGTGCCGAAGGGCCGGATCCAGGCCACATCCAGGTCCATGAGCGTCAGTCCCGGGCGCGTGAGGTCCCCGATCACGCGGCCATCGCGCTCCAGGTGGTAGACGAGCCGGTTCTTCGGCGCATCCTCCCGGCCCCCCTGGGGCATGTTGAACATCTGATGCCAGTTCCACATGGCCTGGTCGGCGATGCCTGCGGAGCGTGAGGCCAGACGGGCCCGGACATTGATCCGCGAGGAGCCGGCCTTCATCGCCCAGTCCGCCATCAGCTGCCATTCCTCGCCGTCCAGGCGCGCGAAGCTGCGCCCGTCGGCGCTGCGTTCCAGATCCGGGCGCAGCATCTGGCTGGTGGCCTCTATGGCCAACTCGCTGGTACCTTCAGGCAGCGGCTCGGGGAAACCCTCAAACCAGGCCACGCGGTTGGGGCGCGGAGTCTCCTGGGCCATGAGCCCGCCGGCCATCATTGCAACTCCCAACACCCATAGATTGACGCAGGTCACGGCACCTCCCATTGTTCCCGTCCATACTCTCTTTCAGCATCTCGCATCATGCGCGGGTCTTTCCAGCTCGATTAATTCCACGATGGTCATCAAATAATGACGACCCATCGGTAGACGATGCCCGTATGATGATCCAACCCCGCTCCTTCATAGCCCCATCCTCCAACGCCCCTCTTCTCTGGAGCCAGCCATGACACGCCTGAAATCCCTCCTCCTGGAGAAGATCCAGGAACACCGTCCCCGCATCCAGAAGCTCACCAAAGAGTTCGCGGATGTGGTCATCGACCAGGTGACCATCAGCCAGACCATCGGCGGCGCCCGCGACATCCACTCGCTCGTAACCGACATCTCCTACCTGGACCCCCAGGAGGGCATCCGGTTCCGCGGCAAGAACATCCCCGAGACCTTCGCCGCCCTGCCCAAGGCCGCCGGCGGCGAATACCCCACGGTGGAAGCCTTCTGGTTCTTCCTCCTCACGGGTGACATCCCTACCCAGGCCGAGACCGACGAAGTCCTCGCCGACTTCCAGGCCCGCGCCAAGGTGCCCCCCTATGTCTTCGAAGTCCTCCGGGCCATGCCCAAGGACAGCCACCCGATGGCCATGCTGTCCACGGCGGTGCTGGCCATGCAGAAGGACAGCATCTTTGCCTCGAAATACCACGAGACGAAGAAGAACGACTACTGGGACACGATGTACGAGGACGCCAGCAACCTCGTCGCCCGCCTGCCCGAGATCGCGGCCTTCATCTACCGCCTGAAGTACAAGAACGGCGACATCATCGCGCCGAAGCCGGGCCTGGACATGGGCGCCAACTTCGCCCACATGATGGGCATCGCCAAGCCCTACGACGATGTGGCCCGCATGTACTTCATCCTCCACAGCGACCATGAGAGCGGCAATGTCAGCGCCCACGCCACCCACCTGGTGGCCTCCGCGCTGTCCGATGCCTTCTACAGCTTCAGCGCCGGCCTGAACGGCCTGGCGGGCCCCCTGCACGGCCTGGCCAACCAGGAAGTGCTGGACTGGATCATGGGCTTCCAGAAGAAGCTCAACGGCGCCGAGCCCACCGAGGAGAATGTGAAGCAGGCCCTCTGGGACACGCTGAACTCCGGCCATGTCATTCCCGGCTACGGCCATGCGGTGCTGCGCCGCACCGACCCCCGCTACACCGCGCAGATGGAGTTCTGCCTCAAGCACCTGCCCAACGATCCCCTCTTCAAGCTCGTCAACACCATCTACAAGGTGGCCCCCGGCGTGCTCACCGAGCAGGGCAAGACCAAGAACCCCTGGCCCAATGTGGATGCCCAGAGCGGTGTGATCCAGTGGTACTACGGCCTGAAGGAGTACGACTTCTACACCGTGCTGTTCGGCGTGGGCCGCGCCCTGGGCGTGCTGGCCAACATCACCTGGGACCGTGCCCTGGGCTACCCCCTGGAGCGCCCCAAGTCCGTCACCACCGCCATGCTCGAAGAGTGGGCAGCCAAGGGCGGCCGGAAATAGCGCCAGTCTTCAGCCTTCAGAAAAACGGCGGGCCAGATGGCCCGCCGTTTTTCTGGCTTGGTAAACCGATCAGCCTCGGGCCTGGGCGCTGGCTTTGACGAAGGCCGTGAACAGAGGATGCGGATTCAGGGGGCGGCTCTTGAACTCGGGATGGAACTGGCAGGCCAGAAAGTAGGGGTGGTCCTTCAGCTCCACGATCTCCACGAAGACGCCGTCGGGGCTCATCCCCGTGAACACCAGGCCCTTGTCCTCCAGGGCCTTCTTGTACTCGTGGTTGAACTCGTAGCGGTGGCGATGGCGCTCGCTGATCTCCGTGGCCCCGTAGGCCGTGGCGGCCTGGCTCTCCGGTGCAAGGCGGCAGGGATAGGCGCCCAGGCGCATGGTGCCGCCCAGTTCCTCCACATCCACCAGTTCCCGAAGCTTGAAGATGATCTTGTGCTTCGGGGCGTCGTCGAACTCGGTGGAGTCGGCGCCGTCCAGACCCGCCACATTCCGGGCGAACTCCACGGAAGCCATCTGCATGCCCAGGCAGATGCCGAAGAAGGGGATGCGGTGTTCGCGGGCGTACTGGATCGACTTGATCATGCCGCGCGTGCCGCGGACCCCGAAGCCGCCGGGCACCAGGATGCCCTGGCAGTCCTGGAGGAAGGTCGCCGGATCCTGGTTCTCCAGCTCCTCCGCCTCAATCCACTTGAGGTCCACATGGGTCTCGAGGCCGTAGCCGGCGTGATGCAGGGCCTCGATGAGGCTCTTGTAGCTCTCCTTGAACTCCACATACTTGCCCACCACGCCGATGCGAACGCTGCCCTTGGGGTTGCGGATGCGGCGGAGCAGGCTCTGCCAGGCGCTCAGGTCGGGTTCCTTCTCCCCGAGCCCGAGGAGGGCCGCGGCCTTGGCGTCCAGCCCTTCGAGGTGCAGGTTCAGCGGCACTTCGTAGATGGAGTGGGCGTCCCGGCAGCTGAACACCGCGTCGGGCGTGACGGAGCAGAACAGGGCGATCTTGTCCTTCAGGTCCCGGGGGATGTCCTGTTCGGCGCGGCAGAGCAGGACATCGGGCTGGATGCCCAGGGCCCGGAGCTCCTTCACGCTGTGCTGGGTGGGCTTCGACTTCAGCTCACCCGCCGCCTTGATGTAGGGCACGAAGGTGAGGTGCATGTTGATGGCGTTGGCCTTCATCTGGGAATCCAGGCCGGCCTCGAGCTTGAACTGTCGGATGGCCTCGAGGAAGGGCTGGCTCTCGATGTCGCCCACCGTGCCACCGATCTCGACGATCACCACATCCATGTCCTTGGCGACCTTCTTCATCACGGCTTTGATCTCGTCTGTGATGTGCGGGATCACTTGCACGGTCTTGCCCAGGTAGTCGCCGCGGCGCTCCTTCTGGATCACCGTGTTGTAGATGCGTCCTGTGGTGATGGTGTGGTTCTGCGTGGTGGGCACCGAGGTGAACCGCTCGTAGTGCCCCAGATCCAGGTCGGTCTCGGCGCCGTCGTCCGTGACGAAGACTTCACCGTGCTGGAACGGCGACATGGTGCCGGGGTCCACATTGAGGTAGGGATCCATCTTCATGAGCGTGACCTTGAGGCCACGCGCCTCCAGCAGCGCGCCCAGGCTGGCCGCGGCAATCCCCTTGCCCAGCGAACTCAGCACGCCGCCCGTCACGAAAACATACTTGGTCATGGAATCTCCTACATCTCGTCGGGGGCCTGGATGCCCATGAGGAAGAGCCCCTGGCGGAGGGCGCGGGCGGTGGCGACGCACAGGGCAAGCCGGGCCTCGCGAACCTCGGGGGCGTTTTCCGGGGCCAGGATGGGGCAATTGGTATAGAAGCCGCTGAAGGAGCGCGCCACGGCCACCAGCTGACGCGCGAGCGGCGTGGCCATGCAGCCGTCGGCCACCGCGGCCACCGCCCCCGGAAGACCGGCCAGCTCGAAGAGCAGGGATTGGGCTTCGGGTGCATCCAGACCGGTGAGCTGGCTCGGAAGCGGCGCGTCCGGGTAGGAAAGGAAGGGACCATGGGTTGATTGGACCTGTGCCTTCATCGCCCAATCCCCGCCAGCCTTGCGCAGGACGCTGAGGATGCGGGCATGGGCGTACTGCACATAGGGCCCGGTGTCGCCGTCCAGCGCGATGACGCGGTCCCAGGTGAAGGTGATGGGCTTCACGCGGTCGTTCATGGCGTCGAAGAACACCACGGCGCCCATGCCGAGCATTTCGGACACCTCCGCCTTGCCCTTCAGGTCGGGGTTCTTCTCCTCGATGATCGCGGCCACGCGCTCGCGGGCCTCGTCGAGCACATCTTCCAGGAAGATGACATTGCCCTTGCGGGTACTCATCTTGCCCTCGGGCAGCTTGATCATGCCGAAGGGCGTGTGCAGCATCCGGCCCTTGAACCAGGGATCCAGCTTGTCGAGTACGGCGAAGATCTGCTGGAAGTGGAGCACCTGATCCGTGCCCACCACATAGAGGCAACGGTCGAAGCCGTAGGCCTCCTTGCGGTAGAGGGCGGCGGCCAAGTCGCGGGTGGCGTAGATGCTCGTGCCATCCCCCTTCTGGACCAGGCAGGGCGTGGTGATGCCCACATCCTCCAGGTTGATGATGCGGGCCCCCTTGTCGCCCTCCACCAGAAGACCCGCTTCCTCCAGGCGCTGCAGGGTGGAGGCGAGCTGATCCTCGTAGAAGGCCTCGCCCTGTTCCAGGGTGTCGAAGCGCACGCCCAGCCGGTCGTAGATGCGCTGGAACTCCTTCAATGAGATCTCGCGGAACCAGCTCCAGAACCGCCGGGCCTCGGCATCCCCGGCCTCCAGGCGCTTGAACCAGTCCCGCGCCTCGTCGCGCATGGCTGGATCGTTCTCTTCTTCCGCATGGAAGCGGACATACAGCTGGAAGAGCCGGAACAGGGGGGTGCGGCGCTTCTCCGGGGCCGGCTCGGCCCAGTCGAAGTCTGCTTCCAGCGCGGTGTTCCCCCCCTGGGCCCAGCGGGTGTAGGCGGCCAGCAGGGTGCCGAACTGGGTGCCCCAGTCGCCCAGGTGGTTGAGGCGGACCACCTCGTAGCCCAGGAACTGATGGGTCTGGGCGAGGGCGTGGCCGATCATGGTGGAGCGCAGATGGCCGATGGTGAAGAGCTTGGCGATGTTCGGCGAGCTGTACTCGACGATCACCTTCCGGCCCTGGGCCGGGCGCGCGCCGTAGGGACGATCGGGCGGTGCTTCGAGGATCGCTCCCAGCACGGCCTGGGCGCGGGTTCCCGGCGCCAGCTTCAGGTTCAGGTAGGGACCCGTGGCCACAACCTTGGCGCCTTGGACGCTCATCGCGGCGGCCAACTCCTGCGCCAGCTGCACGGGGTTTTTCCCCAGCTGCTTGGCGGCGCGGAAGCAGGGGAAGGCCAGGTCGCCCAGCTCACCGGACTTCGGCCGTTCCAGCGTGATGTCCACGCCGGGCAGGGCCTCCCCCAGCTGCTGTTCGAAAATGCGTCGCAAAGCGTCCATCCGGGTCAATCCTCAGTCTTCATTCTTCGGGGGTCAGTCGGCCAGTTCGGCCAAGGCCTTCTCGTAGTCGTCCTGCTTGGGGGCCACGCCATGCCAACCGGCCTGGTTCTCCATGAAGCTCACGCCCTTGCCCTTCACGGTGCGGGCGCAGATCATCGCGGGCTGGCCCTTCACCGTGCGCGCCCAGGCCAGGGCCTCCAGGATCTGCGTGAAATCGTGACCGTCGATCTCCTTCACGGCCCACCCGAACGCGCGCCACTTGTCGGGCACCGGGTTGATGTTCATGACCTTCTTCACATCGCCGTCGATCTGCAGGCCATTGAGGTCGTGGAAGACGCAGAGGTTGTCCAGCTTGTGGTGGGGCGCGGCCATGGCCGCCTCCCAGATCACGCCCTCCTGGCTCTCGCCATCCCCCACCACGCAGTAGACGCGGCGGTCGGACTTCTGGACCTTCAGGCCGAGGGCGATGCCCACGGCCTGGGGCAGGCCCTGGCCCAGGCTGCCGGTGGTGACCTCCACGCCCGGCGTGTAGTGGTTCTCGGCATGGCCCTGGAGCTTCGTGGGGTACTGGCGGAAGGTCTCCAGCCAGGCCTTGGGGAAGAAGCCCTGGTCGGCGAGGATGGCGTACTGCGCGGGGCAGGCGTGGCCCTTGGAGAGCACGAAGCGGTCCCGGGCCGGATTGGCCGGATCCTCTGGAAACACGGTCATCTCGTGGTAGTAAAGCGCGACGCCGATGTCGATCCAGCTCAGGCTCCCGCCCGGATGGCCGCTCTGGGCCCGGTAGACCTGCAGCAGCACATCCCGCCGCAAGGCTTTCGCCTTCGCCGCCAGATCCACGACGGACTCCAGTTTCTGCTGCGACATGACCCCATCCTTCCCGGGAGGCCATTCGCCTCCGATTAGGATGCCGTGGGGAGGGCCACTTCGGAAGGGGCAATGTCCCCCTGGGGCTGGCCTTTTGCCCTTGACCTAAGGGCCGTTTGCGATAGGATGGTCTTTCGCGCTTCCCCAAGCCCCTGCGAGGGGGACTGCCCCGGAAGCTGGAGATCCGACCCATGGCCAATCACAAGTCCGCCGCCAAGAAGGCCCGCCGCGATGCCGAGGCTCGCCTCCGCAACCGCAGCAACCGTTCCACGCTGAAGACCGCCGTCAAGAAGTTCCTGGCCGTCGTGGCCGAGGGCAACAAGACCGAAGCGGCCAAGCAGCTGCCCCTGACCCAGGGCCTGGTGGACAAGGCCTGCCGCAAGGGCGTCATGCACAAGAACGCCGCCGACCGGACCAAGTCCCGCCTGGCCGCCAAGGTGAACAACCTGGCCTAACGAACCAACCCTCTTGAGCAAAGGACCCGCAGAGCCGGGTCCTTCGTGTTTATCGGCTTCCCTGGGATGCTGGGGGCATGTTCCTCCTCCCCGCCCCCGTGGTGGCGCCCGCCCCCACCGTCCCCCAAAGCCTCGAGGCCCAGACGATCGAGGCCCTGATCCAGGCCGTGGCGAACCTCGAGGGCGCCGTGTTCATCCGCAATGGCACCGAGCACACCCCAAAGGCCGCGGCCGAGCACCTGCGCCTGAAGTGGAAAAACGCCGGCCGCCGCGTGAAGACAGCCCCAGAGTTCATCCGTTACTGCGCCAGCGGGAGTTCCGTGAGCGGGAAGCCCTATGAGATGAGGCTCAAGGACGGTCGCACGGTGCTCGCGCGGGACTGGCTCTGGACCGAGCTGAAGCGGATGGAAGCGGCCCGGTAGGTCAGGTCCAGGCTCCGGGCACCCGGATCTCGCCCGCCGGCACGCGGGCCCAGTCGAAGCGCGGGATGAGGTCCCCGGCGCGGCAGATCTCGGGCTGGTCCAGGCAGCCCAGGCTCCAGCCCAGCCAGCCCAGCATCTCCCCCGGGGAAACCCCCCGCGCCCCAAGCGCTTCGACGCCCAGCGCTCCGGCCCGCTTGCCCAGGCGGCTCCCGTCCGGGGCCATCACCAAACCGAGGTGGGCGTAGGTCGGACGCGGAAGGCCCAGGGCCTCCTGCAGCCGGATCTGGGTGGCCGTCACCGATCTCAGGTCGGCCCCGCGCACGACCTCGGTCACCCCCTGGGCGCCGTCATCCACCACCACCGCCAGGTGGTAGGCGAAGCAGCCATCCCTCCGAAACAGCAGCGGGTCGCCCGTGAGGGCCGCAGGGTCGTCCACCTGGGGCCCGACCAGCCGGTCCTCCCAGGGCACGACCCCATCGGGAAGCCGCACCCTCAGGGCACGCTCGAACCCCTCCCAGCTCCGATCCCGGCAGCGGCCCGGGTAGGGGCGCAGGCCATCCTCCGAGTGCGGCGCCGAGGCCAGCAGCTGCAGGTCCCTCCGTGTGCAGGCGCAGGGGTACAGGCTCCCGGCCCCGTGCAGCCTCCCCAAGGCCTCGCGATACATCGCGCTGCGATCCGATTGCCAGACCACCGGTTCGTCGGGCGTCAGCCCCAGGGTCGCCAGGTCCCTCAGCTGCGCCTCACCCAGGTCTCGGCGGCAGCGGGGGCCATCCACATCCTCCATGCGGAGGAGCCACCGCCCCCCCGCCGCCCGCGCCGACAACCAGGAGGCCAGGGCCGTGCGCAGGTTCCCCAGGTGGAGGGCGCCGGTGGGCGAGGGGGCGAAGCGGCCAAGGAGCATCGGTCTAGGATAAGGGGATGTCCATCCGCTCCTGGCCTCCGGTTCTCCGGGCCCTGCTGGCCCAGGCCCTGGGCTTCGCGGTGCTGGTGGCGCTGGTGCGGCTGGGGCTGCGGTTCCCGCCCCTGATCTGGGTGCTCCTGCAGGCGGTGCTGGCGGTCTTCCTCTCCCGGTGGCTGACGCTCCCTCCCCGCTGGATCCTCATGCAGGCCGCCCTGCCCTTCCTCGTCCGGGCGCTGTGGGGAGCAGCCATCCCGGCCTGGATCTACCTCGTCCTCTTCCTCGCCCTGGCCTTGGTCTTCGGGGGGGGACTGCTCAGCCGCGTGCCCCTCTACCACGCCAGCCAGGACGCCTGGGAGAAGCTGGAAAGCCTGGTGCCGGATCAGCCGGGTCTGCGCTTTGCAGACCTGGGCTGCGGCTTCGGCGGCCCGGTCGCGCACCTCGCCCGGCTCCGGCCCGAGGCGACCTTCCTCGGTGTGGAGGCCTCCCCCTTTACCTGGCTCGTGGCCTGGCTGCGCTGCCTGCCCCATCGGAATGCCCGCATCCGCCTGGGCAGCCTCTGGCGTACGGACCTCGCGACCATCGATGTGGCCTACGCCTTCCTCTCCCCGGTTCCCATGCCCGCCCTCTGGGCCAAGGTGCGCCGCGAGATGCAACCCGGCGGCCGCTTCATCAGCCACAGCTTCGAGGTGCCCTTTGAAACGCCCCACCGCGTAGTCCCCGTGAAGGGGCGCGATGGGGCGCGATTATTGGTTTGGGATCTCTGAAAGAGAACGGATTTACCAGCCCAGCAGGTAGGCGAAGATCAGCGGGGCCACGATGGTGGCATCGCTTTCGACGATGAACTTCGGGGTGTCCACACCCAGCTTGCCCCAGGTGATCTTCTCGTTGGGCACGGCCCCGGAATAGGAACCGTAGCTGGTGGTCGAGTCGCTGATCTGGCAGAAGTAACCCCAGAGCGGGACCTCGGTCAGCTCCAGATCCTGGTGGAGCATGGGCACCACGCAGATGGGGAAGTCGCCGGCGATGCCGCCGCCGATCTGGAACATGCCCAGGGTCGAGGTCTTCGTAACCTCCTGGTAGTGCTTCGCCAGCCAGGTCATGTACTCGATGCCCGTGCGCACGGTATGGACATTCTTCACCTCGCCGCGGATGACGGCGGCGGCGTACATGTTGCCCAGCGTGCTGTCCTCCCAACCCGGCACCACGATGGGGACATTCTTCTCGAGGGCCGCCAGCATCCAGGAGTGCTTGGGATCGACCTGGTACGAGGGCTTCAGCACGCCGGACTTCAGCACCTGCTGGAAGAACTCGTGGGGGAAGTAGCGCTCGCCGGCCTGGTCGGCCTTGGTCCACACATCCAGCATGGCCTTCTCCATGCGGCGCATGGCCTCCATCTCGGGGATGCAGGTATCGGTCACGCGGTTCATGTGGCGGCCCAGGAGGTCCGCCTCGTCCTGGGGCGTGAGGTCGCGGTAGTGGGGCACGCGCTCATAGAAGTCGTGGGCCACCAGGTTGAAGATGTCCTCTTCCAGGTTGGCGCCCGTGCAGACGATGAGGTGCACCTTGTCCTGGCGGATCATCTCGGCGAAGGAGAGGCCCAGCTCGGCGGTGCTCATGGCCCCCGCCAGGGTGACCATCATCTTGCCACCCTGCTCCAGATAGACCCGGTAGCCCTCGGCGGCGTCGACCAGGGCCGCGGCATTGAAGTGCCGGAAATGGTGCTTCACATAGCTGCCGACAGGGCCGAGCATGGGGGTGGAAGGGCTCATAAATCCTCCGAATCCTTTCATTGTGCCAGTGCAATGGCCCGGCACCGAGTCCAGAATTCAGTCCAGGCCCCTGCGGGCCGATGAAACAGGCAGGAGCTGCAGCATGTTCTTCATCATCGGCTTGGTGGTGGTCTTCGCCTCTATCATCGCGGGGTTCCTGCTGGAGGGCGGGAGCATCCCCACGCTCCTGCATCCACTGCCCGCCGAAGGAATCATGATCTTCGGCGCAGCCGTGGGCGCCTTCCTCGCCTCCAATCCCCCCCACCTCATCAAGCGGGTGGTGGGCGACATCTCCAAGCCCCTGAAGGGCAGCCCCTACACCAAGGCCGTGTACATGGAAGTCCTCATGATGCAGTACGAGGTCTATGTGAACATCAAGAAGGGCGGACTGCTGGCCCTGGAGCAGGATGTCAACGACCCCCACAATTCAGCCATCTTCAAGAAATACCCCGCCTTCACGACCAACCACCACGCCCTCGACTTCTTCTGCGATTCCATGAAGCTGCTCATCAACGGCAGCGCCAAGATGGACGAGATCGACCTCGTGATGGACGCGGACCTTGATGTCCACCACGCGGAGAACGCGGCGCCGGGTGCGGCGGTGGGCACCATGGCCGACGCCTTCCCCGCCTTCGGCATCGTGGCCTGCGTCATGGGCATCGTCATCACCATGGGCTTCCTGGATCAACCCCCCAATGTCATCGGCAGCAAGGTGGGCGCCGCCCTTGTGGGCACCTTCCTCGGCATCCTCCTCGCCTACGGTGTGTTCCAGCCCCTGTCCAAGAACATCGATGCGGTCAATACCGCCGAGTCCTTCTACTTCAACTGCATGAGGGCCGGCCTTACCAGCTTCGGCAATGGCGCAGCCCCCGTCACCGCGGTGGAGTTCGCCCGCCGGAACATCCCTTCCACCGAACGCCCGGGCTCCGGCGAATTGGAGGAAGTGGTCCGGCAGATCAAACCGAGGTAGCGCCCTGTGGCCGAGCAGCAACCGGAAGTCAAAATCCGGATCGTCAAGAAGAAGGGCGGCCATGCCGCGGCCCACGGCGGCGCCTGGAAAGTGGCCTACGCCGACCTGGTGACGGCCATGATGGCCTTCTTCCTTCTGATGTGGCTCCTCAACAGCGCTGATAAGAACACCAAGGCCGGCATCGCCGGCATGTTCCAGGATGCCAACTTCTTCAACACCGAACGGGGCAAGGAGATCCTCGCCAACCACGGCAAGGGCATCCTGCCGGGCGGGCGCGGCATGGCGCCGGGCCCGGATGGAGATGGCGGCACCGATGCGACCGTGGAGGCCCCCGGCTCCGCCGAGGAGGAACACAAGGCCATGGAGGCCACGGCCGAGGCCATCGAGAAGGCCTTCCAGCAGGATGAGCTGCTCCAGGCCTTCCAGGACCAGATCACCATGGACTTCACGGACGAAGGCCTGCGCATCCAGATCCAGGACAAGGCCGCCCAGGTGCTCTTCGATTCCGGCAGTGCCCAGCTGAAGCCCTACACGCTCTCCATCCTGAAGGAGATCGCCAAGGAGCTGGGCAAGCTCCCCAACCGCATCGTCGTCGGAGGCCATACGGATGCGGCCCAGTACGCCAACCGGGCCTACACCAACTGGGAGCTCAGCGCCGAGCGCGCCAACGCCGCCCGCCGCGTCATGGAGAGCGCCGCCGGGGGCCTGCGGCCCAACCAGGTGCGCCGCGTCACGGGCTATGCCGACACCATTCCGTTCGAGGGCAAGGACCCCAAGGATCCCCAGAACCGCCGCATCTCGATCGTGGTGGTATCCGCCGCCTCCGAAGCCGCCGAATCCAGGCACCAGAAGGCCCAGCCCCGGGAGAAGGACAAGCGCTGACCGCCCCGCCCCTCCGCCGATCCGGGGCAAAAAAGAAGCGCCCGGAGGTGCGGACGCTTCGTGAGGGTTAGGTTGGCGGGATTTCGAGTGGTGGGGAGTGGAAGCGGGAGCCCCGCGAGCGGGACTGGTGTCGATAGGTGGGATGATTGGTGGCGGGAAGCCCTTGCGGGCACCTCGCCTGCCAGCATATCACCGACCGGGATCGGCACCCTGCCTGGAACCTGGATTCGGACCGGGGTTCGGGCCTGGATGGGGCCCCTGGCTGGGAAGCTCGAAAACGGACGGATCCACCCCGCCCTTGGACCAGCCCCCGAAGGACAGCTCGATCCGCAGCCCCCCCGCTTCCTCCAGGTCCATTCCCGAGAGTACGAGCTGACCTTGGACCGGCACGGGCGGGCCGAACCGGGCCGTGCGGGCCAGCCGGCCGGAAGCCAGGCGGAACTCCGCCTTCACCGGCAGAGAACCCTCCTTGGCCACCCACAGGACCACCTGCCGGGCACTGAGGGCCGGGCGCTTCGCGGCCAGCTCGAGGCGCCAGCAGCTGCGCCCTTCCAGGGTGTCGTCTCCCATGGCCTGGACCGAGTAGTCCTCCCGGAAGCGCGTACGGGCCACATCTCCGCCCGCCGCGGACCCCAGGAGCCGCTGCTGGGGGGTAACCTTCAGCGGGCGCTTCGAGCCCGGCAGCAGCAACCACATCTGATCGCCGCGCACCAGGACGGCCCGGCCCTTCTCCTTGTCCGACAGGCCATCCAGGCGCGCGTCGCCGTTGTCCCGGGCCGACACCTTCCAGCGCTGGCTGGCCTTCGGATCCTTCACCGTCAACTCCATGGTGAAGACGGGCCAGGGATGGCGCAGGCGATCCACCCGGGCGAGGATCTCCTCTCCGCTCCGATGGGGAGCCGGGTTCTGGGCCAAGACCGGCAGGGCGGCGGCCAGCAGGATCGCGGCGCGCATCAGCGGCGCCCGTAGTCGTCCTGAAGCCGCTCGATGTCAGCCTCGTCGAAAGTGCCGAAGCTCACCTCCAGCACCCGCACCGGGCGGGGCGTGACCGCATCGCAGCGCAGGCGATGGGTGCTCCCGAGCGGCAGCCAGATCTCCTCGCCCACGGCCGGGCGCAGCTCCTCGTCGTTGCGATCCACCACCACGCCCGGATCCAGGGCGATCCACAATTCCCCGCGATGGCTGTGCCGCTGAAGGCTCAGCTTCTGCCCAGGATTGCAGGTGAGGATCTTCACCGTGCAGGGCGTGTTGAGGGCGTACTGATCAAAGGAGCCCCAGGGCTTGTCCACATGGAGGGTGTCGGGTCGGTTCATGGAATCAATCCTCGGCCTTCATTCTTACAACAGATCCTCGCGACCTTCGGCCTTGAGGCGTTCCACGATCTGCTTGACGGTCTGGGCCCGGTCGCGGCGGCAGATGAGGAGGGCGTCGTCATCGTCCACCACGATGAGGTCGTCCACGCCGCTGGCAGCGATGAGGCGCTTCCCTCCGAAGAAGGCGCTGTTCCGGGTGTCCAGGAGCAGGGTCTCGCCCTGGCTCACATTGCCGTCGGAATCGGTCTCCTGGAACTCGATGGCGGCCGGCCAGGAACCCACATCGGACCAGCGGAAGCGCGTGGGCACCACGGCGACCGTCTCGGCCCTCTCCATGAGCGCCACATCGATGGCCACCTTGGGCAGCTGGCGGTAGGCGGCCGTCAGGGCCGCAGGGTCCGCCCCGGCCTTCACCCAGGCGTCCAGGGGTGCCAGCACCTCGGGCGCATGCTTCTGCAGGCCCTCGCGGAAATCCGCCAGGGTCCAGACAAACATGCCCGCATTCCAGTAGTGGCGCCCGGATTCGAGGTACTGCACGGCCACCTCCACAGGTGGCTTCTCTCGGAACGCCTTCACCTTGAGCACGGGGCCATGGCCCTCGGACTCGATGTAGCCGTAGCCCGTCTCCGGATAAGTGGGCTTGATGCCGAAGGTGACCAGCTCCCGCTCCCAGGCGGCGTGCTTCACGGCGGTATCCAGATCCTCCAGGAAGATTTCCCGGTCCCCGATCCAGTGGTCTGCCGACAGCACGGCCATGACGCTGTGGGGGAACTTCCGCTCGATCTCCACCAGGGCCAGGGCCAGACAGGGCGCGGTATTCCGGCCCTCGGGCTCCACGATCACATTGTCCGGAGGCAGCTCAGGCAGCATGCGCCGCGTTTCGTCCGCGAGATCCGCCGTGGTCACCACGAAGATGCGCTCGGGGGGCACATGCCCATCCAGCCGCCGCACGGTCTGGTGCAGCAGGGTCTCGGTCCCCACGATGGCCAGGAACTGCTTGGGGCGGGCGTTGCGGCTGCGGGGCCAGAATCGGGTCCCTCGGCCCCCGGCCATCACCACGGCCACCAGGGAATCCTTGTGATTGTCCGACATCGCCGACCTCCTGCCGTTCTGCGGCTGCTCCAGGAAAACATGGCCTCCGCGTCCCTCACAAGCCGCGGGGCCGGATCTAGCGGGAGAGGATGCCCACCAGCTCGCTCAGGTCGCCGGGTGGGGAGGGGTGCGGATCCAGGACCTGAGCCAGGGGCAGGAGGGCCAAGGCCCCCGCCACCTCGCCGAGGTAGAAGCCCGACTCGCCGGCATCCAGGCGGCGCACCGCCTCGGCGCCCCAGCGGCTGCCCCAGATGCGGTCCAAGGCCGAAGGGCTCCCGCCGCGTTGGATGTGCCCGAGCACCACCACCCGCAAATCCAGTCCGTGGTCCCGCCGCAGGCGGTCGCCCACGGCCACGGCGCTGCCAAGGCCATCCCCCTCGGCCACCACCACGATGGAGCTGCGCTTGCCGCGGAGCCAGTTGGCGTAGAGGCGCGCCACGAGCGTCTCGTAGGAGTCGTCGGGTGATTCGGGATAGAGCACCGCCTCCGCGCCGCAGGCTAGGGCGGTGTGGACCGCCAGCATGCCGGAGCTGCGCCCCATGACTTCCACCAGGAACAGGCGCCCATGGCTGGAGGCCGTATCCCGGATGCGGTCGATGGCCTCCACGGCGGTGTTCAGGGCCGTGTCGAACCCCAGGGTCCGCTCGGTGCCCGGTAGATCGTTGTCGATGGTGCCGGGAATGCCGGCGCAGGGGATGCCATGCTCCCGCTGAAGCGCTTCGGCCGCCCGGAAGCTGCCGTCTCCCCCGATCACCACCAGCCCCTGGATGCCCTCGGTCCGGAGGTTCTCGGCTGCCTCGGCGCGCCGGTTCGGCAGCAGGAACTCGGGGCACCGGGCCGTGTGCAGCACCGTGCCGCCCCGCTGCAGGATGTTGGCGCAGGCCCGGGTGGGCATGGGGGCCCAGTCCTTGTCCAGCAGCCCCTGGTAGCCGTGCCGGATGCCCCAGGTCTCATGCCCCAGGGCGTCGGCCTGACGCACCACCGCCCGGATCGCGGCATTCATGCCTGGTGCGTCCCCGCCCGAGGTGAGGACGCCGAGCCTCATTTCGCCTTCCGCTTGGCGGGGGCTTTCGTCCTGGGGGAAACCGCCTTCTTCGCCGTGGCCTTGCCCTTCTTCCGGGTGACCTTGCCCTTGGCCTTCTTCCCCTTCCGGGTGTCCTTCACATGGGCTTCCGGAGGAGGCAGCGGGGGCGGCTCCACGATGCCCCGGGGCACGGGCGGCAGGTCCCCCTCGGAGATCCCCTGGGCCGAGGCGCGCTGAGCCCGGGCCCGCATGACGGGATCTTCCTGGGGCCGCCCCGCGGCCACCAGGCTCAGGGCCAGGCTGCTGATGAACAGGACGCGTCGCGGCATGATCCCTCCGGGGAATCGATTATCGCGCATCCGTCCAGGATCAGCCCTCCTGCTTCTTGGCCGCTTTCTCCTTCATGGCCTTGGCGAAGAACTCGGCCACCACCGAATCGGCATCGGCCTTGGTCATGTCGGCCATCTGGGGCTCCCGATGCAGGATGTCGCGGCCGGCCGGGGCCATCTTGGGCACATGGTCCTCGGTGGGCTGGAGGCGGGACAGGACATAGTGTGAGACCTCAATGAGGCTGCGCCCCACGCGCTCCAGCTTCTGCCGCACCACATCCTGGTACTGGTACAGGTCGAAGGCGCCCTGGATGTTGTAGGCGCCGTTGTCCGCGTGGAACCCGATGGCCTCCAGCTTGGCCGTGAGGGAGGCCAGCTCTTCCGAGGGCGGCATCAGGCCCCGCAGGACCTCCTGGCAGTCCCGGGCCAGGGCCTGGATCTCCTCGAAGCTGTGCTGGACCACTTCGATCTGGCCAAGCACCCGGTCCGCCCCGCCCTCCTGCTCTTGGAGGATCTGCATGAGCTGATCGGGAATGGCCTGATTTTCCTTGGGTTTGTCCTGCATGGGCGGACTCCGTGATTGTCCTATCGGCCGGGTCCCTCAAATCTTTGAATTCGTCGCTCCAGCCCCCCCGCGATAAACTTTCTAATTCGGGGATCAATTCCGGCCCGATTTTCTCAAGTCTGGAGTTTCCATGACCATGCAGTCGAATTCCGCGCCCGACCCCATGGCCGATCCCCGGGCCGTCCCCATGGACGGCACGGCCCTGGCGGCCTGCCTGAAGCCCTTCCCCGCCTCGAAGAAGATCCATGTGGCCGGCACCCTGCCCGGCGTCCAGGTTCCCCTCCGCCAGATCCAGCTGCACCCCACCCGTGACTTCAAGGACCAGCTCACCGAGAACGAGCCGGTGGTGCTCTACGACACCTCCGGCCCCTACACCGACCCCACCGTCACCATCGATGTGGCGAAAGGCCTGAAGCCCCTCCGGCAGGACTGGATCCTGGGCCGGGGCGATGTGGAGGAGCTGCCGGGCGCCACCAGCCTCTACCGCAAGCTCCGCGAGCGCGACAAGGAGCTGGACGCCATCCGCTTCCACGCCGACCGCAAGCCCCTGCGCGCCAAGGCCGGCCGCAATGTCTCCCAGATGCACTATGCGAAGCAGGGGATCGTCACGCCCGAGATGGAGTTCATCGCCATCCGCGAGAACCTGGGCCGCGAGGCTGCGGGCCTCAAGAGCCGCATCACGCCTGAGTTCGTACGCGACGAGGTGGCCCGGGGCCGCGCCATCATCCCCGCCAACATCAATCATCCTGAAACCGAGCCCATGATCATCGGCCGGAACTTCCTGGTGAAGATCAACGCCAACATCGGCAACTCTGCCGTGGCATCCAGCATTGAAGAAGAAGTCGAGAAGATGGCCTGGTCCATCCGCTGGGGCGCCGACACGGTGATGGACCTCAGCACCGGCAAGAACATCCACGAGACCCGCGAGTGGATCCTGCGCAACAGCCCCGTGCCCATCGGCACCGTGCCCATCTACCAGGCGCTCGAGAAGGTGAACGGCAAGGCCGAGGACCTCACCTGGGAGATCTTCCGCGACACGCTCATCGAGCAGGCCGAGCAGGGCGTGGACTACTTCACCATCCATGCCGGCGTGCTGCTGCGCTATGTGCCGCTCACCGCCAAGCGCGTCACGGGCATCGTCTCCAGAGGCGGCAGCATCATGGCCAAGTGGTGCCTGGCCCACCACCGGGAGAACTTCCTCTACACGCACTTCGAGGACATCTGCGAGATCATGAAGGCCTACGATGTGGCCTTCTCCCTGGGCGACGGCCTGCGTCCCGGCAGCACCGCCGACGCCAACGACGAGGCCCAGTTCGGTGAGCTGGAAACCCTGGGCGAACTCACCAAGATCGCCTGGAAGCACGATGTCCAGGTGATGATCGAGGGCCCCGGCCATGTGCCCATGCACCTGATCCAAGAGAACATGACCAAGCAGCTGGAAGTCTGTGACGAGGCGCCCTTCTACACCCTGGGGCCCCTCACCACGGATGTGGCCCCGGGCTACGACCACATCACCTCGGCCATAGGTGCCGCCATGATCGGCTGGTGGGGCTGCGCCATGCTGTGCTATGTCACCCCCAAGGAACACCTGGGCCTGCCCAACAAGAAGGATGTGAAAGACGGCGTCATCGCCTACAAGATCGCCGCCCATGCCGCCGACCTCGCCAAGGGCCACCCCGGCGCCCGCATCTGGGACGACGCCATGAGCAAGGCCCGCTTCGAGTTCCGCTGGGAGGACCAGTTCAACCTGGCGCTCGACCCCGATACCGCCCGCGAGTTCCACGACGAGACCCTGCCCGCCGAGGGCGCCAAATCCGCGCACTTCTGCTCCATGTGCGGGCCCCACTTCTGCTCCATGAAGATCTCGGACGATGTGCGGCAGTACGCCGAGAGCCACGGCTACAACGAGGAGGAGGCCCTGAAGAAGGGCATGGAGGAGATGGCCGAGACCTTCGTGCAGAAGGGTGCCGAGGTCTATCAGAAGGCCTGATCCCCGCCGCCAGGTGTTACGAAAAAGCCCCGCCGCTGGCGGGGCTTTTTCAAAGGCGTGCGCGTATCATCGGAGCGTTCTCACCACCCCAAGGAGGCCGTCATGGCTGCAAAGAAGATCCTCATGCTCGTGGGCGATTTCGGAGAGGACTACGAAATCATGGTGCCCTTCCAGGCCCTGCTGGCCGTGGGGCACACGGTCCACGCGGTCTGCCCTGACAAGAAGGCTGGCGAGTCCGTCGCCACGGCCATCCACGACTTCGAAGGCCACCAGACCTACTCCGAGAAGCCCGGCCACCGCTTCGCCCTCAACGCCACCTTTGCGGACATCAAGCCGGACCAGTACGACGCCCTGGTGGTGCCCGGCGGTCGTGCACCCGAGTACCTGCGCCTCAACCCGAAGGTGCTGGAGATCGTGCGCCACTTCTTCACCGCAAAGAAGCCCGTGGCGGCCATCTGTCATGGCGCCCAGATCCTGTCGGCTGCAGGCGTGCTGGAGGGGCGCACCTGCTCGGCCTACCCCGCCTGCCGCGCCGAGGTGGAGATCGCCAAAGGCAAGTACGCCGACATCGCCATCGATGGCGCCGTCACCGATGGCAACCTCGTCACTGCGCCGGCCTGGCCCGCCCATCCCGCCTGGCTCGCCCAGTTCCTGCAGGTGCTCGGAACCCGCATCACGCTATAGACCACGGTACAGACGAAGCGGCCCCGCCATCCAGCGGGGCCGCTTCGCCCATGGAACGGCTTACTCGACGCCCAGCAGTTCCACCTCGAAGATCAGGTCGGCGTTGGGCGGAATGTCGCCGCCGGCGCCGCGGACGCCGTAGCCCAGATGCGCCGGGATGTGCAGGGTGCGCTTCCCGCCCACCTTCATGCTCATCAGCCCCTCGTCCCAGCCCTTGATGACGCGGCCCACGCCGATGGGGATAACCAGGGGCTTACCACGATCCAGGGAGCTGTCGAACTTCTTCCCCTTCTGGCCCTTGTCCGACAGCCAGCCCGTGTAGTGGACGAGGCAGCGCTGGCCGCGCACGGGAGCCGGTCCAGTGCCCACCTGGACATCGAGATACTGCAGGCCGGTGGCGGTCGTGATCATGGCGGGCGCCTTCGCTTTGGAGGTCTTGGTCGGTTTCGGACTCGGCTTTTCTGACGCTTTCTGGGCGGCAAGGGGCCCCACCAGCACGAGCGCGGCCAAGGCGAGGGATCTGCGATTCATGATGCCTCCAGGCTTTCGAGTCTACGCCAAGGGCGCGTGCGGGGCACCCCGTGGGTCAGGAGAAGGCCTGGAATCCGGCAATGGCGCCCCGAACCTGGAGATCCTGTAGCAACACCCACAGGGCCGGAAGGTCCGACACGCCGAGTTCCCGTGCGGCCTCGGCCAGCGGCGCCGACTGGGCCCGGACCAGCAGCGCCGCCGTGGCGGGCGTCAGCTCAAGCAGCTGGAAGGCCCCTTCCCGATCCGGGAACGCCAGCAGGTGTGTGGGTCTTGCCTCGGGCACGGGCCCGTCTTCGCTCACCCGGTGGACGGCATGCCCGTAGGCCACCACCTGGGTCGCGGGGTGGAGGACGATGCGATCTCCCACCCGGGGCTCGGGTCGCAGGTCCGCAGGCAGCTCCGCCTCGGGAAACCGGCTCACCAGCACTTCCAGGATTTCGGCGTGGGCCAGTTCCGGCAGGAAGGGCCACCGGCTCCGCCCCCACGCGCTTTCCACCAACCAGCCCAGAAAGGCGGGCGCGATGTCACGGTAGTGGGAGCTCCGAACGCAGCGGGCCTCCAGGAACGCCTGGAGGCAGGCCTCCCAGACCCCCTCCCGCTCCAGCAGCGCCCGGGTGATCGGGAACATGGTCTCGATGGGATCCACGAGGCTGAGGCGGGCCAGCTCCCGATAGGCCGACAGGCCCTCGCGGAACGCCAGAAAAGCCTGCTGGTCCGGTTCCCCCAGCCCTCGTCGCTGGGCAAAACCCACGGCATCCCCCTCGAAGGCCTCGCCCTCCGCGTCGAGCACCAGCCCCGCCAGAGCCCGCTGCAGGATGAGGGTGCGGGGCTCGGCCCCGGCAAGGGTTTCAGCCATGATCCGTCTCCCGCGCGGGCGCCGCCAGCACCTGGTCATAGGCCACCTGGATGCGGTCTCGCTCCAGGAGCAGCTCTTCCAGGGCCGGGATGTGGTTGTCGCGCTCGAGCAGCACGGGCACGGGGCGCCCGAGGCGCGCGAGGGCCCACTGCATCAGCTCGATCACCGGGTCGATGACCGCCGCCCCGTGGGTATCGACCGTGAGCGTCCCGAAGCGCTTGTGCCCTGCGATGTGCAGCTGCGCCACGCGGTCCAGGGGCATGCGCGCCAGCCAGGCCTTGGGATCGAAGCCGAAGTTGAGGGCGTTGACATAGACATTGTTCACATCCAGCAGCCAGCCCACATCCGCCCCCTCCAGCACCTCCGTGATGAAGGTCGCCTCGTCCATCTCGGCCCGACCCAGCTCGGCATAGTAGGTGATGTTCTCCAGCAGGAGCGGCACCGGCAGTCGGGCCTGGAGATCCCGGGCCCGCGCCACCGTGTGCCGGACGGCCTCCCGCGTGAAGGGGATCGGCAGCAGCTCATGAAGGCAGCTGCCGTCCACGCTCGTGAAGCAGAGGTGCTCGGAGTGCCAGGGCGTTTCCGTGCGGACCAGGAAGCGCCCCAGCTCCTGCAAATAAACCTCATCCCAGGGATCGAAACCGCCCAGGGAGATGGCCAGGCCATGGGTGAGAACCGGGTCCCGGTCGAGGATGGCGCACGCGTCCCGGTGGGGTCGGCCGCCATCCCCGATCACATTCTCGGGGCAGGTCTCCCAGAAGGGCACGCCATGCTCCGCCAGGGCTGCCACCGCCTCCAGATGGGGGCGGCGGAGGCCCAGGCCCACACCCGCGAACCGGCCAAAGCCGCCGAGCCCGTCCTGCGTCATGGAATCCCCGCGTGGCTTACTTCTTTTCCTTGCCGCAGCTGCCTTCTTTCTTGTCCTTCTTGTCCTTCTTCATATCCTGGCTGCCGCAGCCGCCGCCCCCTCCACAGCCCCCCTCCTTGGCCTTGTCCTTGGCGCCCTTGGCTCCCTTGGCCTCCTTGGCCTTCGCGGGAGCCTTCTCGCCCTCCTTCGGGTCCTTCGAGCCGCAGTCCCCAGCCTGGGTCAGGGCCGCGTCCGCCCCAAAGGAGCCGACGGGAGTGGCGCCAAGGGTGGTGGACCCGCCCGCCATCAGGGAGCCGGCGGCGAAGAGCGTGGCGACACCGACGAGTTTCGTGATCATGGAATCCTCCTGGCGGCCAAGGCCGCGCCAGGGGCCGCAGGGCAGCCCCGATCATCGGACATGACCCGTCCGGCCCGACGATCGGGCGGGAACACAGGGTGGTCAGGTCGTCAGCCAGTGGGGTGCAGCGTCCCGCTTTGGCGTGACGCTTTTTTTGGATTCCGTCTCAAAAAACCGTAGGGGATTCGCACCCCGGGACCTCGATCGGCTTTTTATTGTCGTGGGGAGGATTTGAACCCATGGCTGACAACCACTCGGGCGTTCAAGTCTCAAGGCCCCAATCAAAACAAGAAGAGGTCCCGCGGGACCTCTTCTTGTTTTGGCTCCGGAGGAGGGATTTGAACCCCCGACCTAGTGATTAACAGTCACCCGCTCTGACCCCTGAGCTACTCCGGAAAGGGCAAGGGTCCATTCTACCGGAGGTGGGCGGAGATTCAAGCGTGGGGCTGCGGGACCTGTGATCCGCGTCGCGCCGGGCTAATTCCGCTGCAGTTCCATGAGGATCTGGCGGGCGGCCGCCTTGAGGGTCTCGATGACGCCGGTGCCCTTGCTGGCTACGGCCTCGATCATGGGCTCGCCGCGGAACCGGAGCAGCCGTTCCATCTCGGACACCGCCGCGGCGGAAGGCATGTCGCGCTTGTTCAGCTGGAGGACATACGGAATTGACCGGATGTCGAAGCCGTTCTCCTTCAGGTTCGTGGCCAGATTCGCGATGGACTCGATGTTGGCCTCCATCCGCGCCTTCTGGCTGTCGGCCACGAAGATGATGCCGTCGCAGCCACGAAGAATGAGCTTGCGGCTGGCGTCGTAGAAGACCTGACCGGGCACGGTGTAGAGATGGAAACGGACCTTGAAGCCCTTGACCATGCCCATGTCGAGGGGCAGGAAATCGAAGAACAGGGTCCGGTCGGTCTCAGTGGCGAGGCTGACCAGCTTGCCGCGCTTGTCCGGGTTCGCCTGCTCGTAGATCCACTGGATGTTCGTCGTCTTCCCACAGAGCCCGGGACCGTAATAGACGATCTTGCAGTTGATCTCGCGCGACGCGTAGTTGATGAAGGTCATGTCGCCGCCCGGCCTCAGTCGCCGAACAGGCGATCGATGTCTTCATCCGTGATCTCCGAGAAGGGGCTCTCGAAGCGACCCCCGTTGTCGGATTCCTTCTGCGCCCGCTGCTCCACCTGATCGAAGATCTCCTGGAGCTCCTTGCTGGCCTTCTTCACCCGCAGGCGCACCAGGGCGAGGCTGGAGTTCTGATCGAAGATCACCACCAGGATCCCGCGCTTGCCCACGATGGAGATGTGCAGGTTGTCCTTCTCCCCTTCGTGGAAGAGCAGGCTGAATTCCTTCTCCCCGATGAGCTTGGCCAGGCCGTCGGTGGCCGCCACATTGCCGGCGGTCAGGGACGCGAGACTGGTGGCATCGATGCTCTTCACATCCCCTGCCGCCGCAATCTGCTGGCCGTTCTTGTCCACCAGGAACACCACCTTGGCGGAAGCATCTTTCTGGAGGCGGCCGATGATCTCCTGGAGGAGTTTGTACTCCTCCTCAAACATGATGAGATCCAGCTTGGCCACAACAACCTCCGGGGGACTGCTTCCTGGAGGATACCGCACTTTATTTCAGTAGGACCCCGACCCGACCTCGCCCTGAACCACGGCCACGGAGGCGGACAGGCCCAGACGCGTGGCGCCAGCCAGGACCATGCGCAGGGCGCCCTCGTAGGTGCGGATCCCGCCGGAAGCCTTCACGCCCATGCCGGTGCCCACGGTGCGCCGCATGAGTGCCACATCGGCCTCGGTGGCCCCACCGGTGGAGAACCCCGTGGAGGTCTTCACGAAGTCGAGACCGGCCTCCAGCGCCAAGGTGCAGGCCCGCGTCTTCTCCTCCTCGGAGAGCAGGCAGGTTTCGAGGATCACCTTCAGGACCGCGGGGGCCGGAACCGAGGCCCTCAGGCCTTCCAGATCCCGGCGCACGGTATCCCAGTCGCCGCCCTTGGCCGCGCCGATGGCCAGCACCATGTCCACCTCCTGGGCCCCGTCGTGCAGGGCCTGCTCGGCCTCCCGGGCCTTGGCCCGGAGGGCCGAAGCCCCCAGGGGGAAGCCGACCACGGTGCAGGTCCGGACGGCGCTGCCCTTCAACAGGGAGGCGGCCAGGGGCACCCACAGGGGGTTCACGCAGACCGAGGCGAAGCCATGCTTCCGGGCTTCCGCGCAGAGGACCTCCACCTGAGCTCCCGTGGCGTCCGCCTTCAGGAGGGTGTGGTCGATGAGGGGCGACAGGTCCCAGGGCCCGGCGGGAGGGGCCACCTGGGCGGCCACCCGGTGGTGCTGACCCGAACCATCGCGGAAAAGGCACATCTCTTCCACGCAGCCCAAGAGCTGGGGCCTGGCATCACCCGCCAGGGGCTGCAGGCGGGCCCGGAGTTCAGCGGTGAGGTCGAGGAGGGGATCGATCATGCCTTCCATCATGGCCGCTGCGTCGAGTGCGGGAAAGCCGTACGCGGAAAGCGGGCCGAAGCCCGCTTTCCGGTCGTTCAAATGGAAGCCTGATTACTTCTTGGCTTCTTCCTTCTTCTCAGCCTTCTTCTCGGCCTTCTTGGCAGCCTTCTTCTCAGCCTTGGGAGCGGCCTCAGCCTTCTTCTCCTCGGCGGTCAGGGCCTTCTTCTCGGCGGCGGGAGCAGCCTCGGCCTTCTTGGCAGCCTTCTTGGCGTGCTTCTTGGCCTTCTTCTCAGCCTTGGGAGCGGCCTCGGCCTTCTTCTCCTCGGCGGTCAGGGCCTTCTTCTCGGCGGCGGGAGCAGCCTCAGCCTTCTTCTCGGCCTTCTTGGCAGCCTTCTTGGCCTTCTTCTCAGCCTTGGGAGCGGCCTCAGCCTTCTTCTCCTCGGCGGTCATGGCCTTCTTCTCGGCGGCAGGAGCGGCCTCGGCCTTCTTCTCGGCCTTCTTGGCGTGCTTCTTGGCCTTCTTCTCAGCCTTGGGAGCGGCCTCAGCCTTCTTCTCCTCGGCGGTCATGGCCTTCTTCTCTTCCTTCTTGGGCTCGGCCTTCTTCTCGGCCTTCTTGGGCTCAGCCTTCTTCTCGGCCTTCTTCTCTTCGGCGTTCAGAGCCTTCTTCTCTTCCTTCTTGGGCTCGGCCTTCTTCTCGGCCTTCTTCTCAGCCTTTTTCTCGGCCTTCTTCTCTTCGGCGTTCAGGGCCTTCTTCTCTTCCTTCTTGGGCTCGGCCTTCTTCTCAGCCTTCTTCTCGGCCTTCTTGGGCTCAGCCTTCTTCTCTTCGGCGTTCAGAGCCTTCTTCTCTTCCTTCTTGGGCTCGACCTTCTTCTCGGCCTTCTTCTCGGCCTTCTTGGTCTCGACCTTCTTCGCTTCAGGCTTCTTGACCTCTTCCGCGAACACGGGGCTGATCAGAGCGGCGGCGACGAGCAGCGCAGCAAGCTTCTTCATGGGGGTTCTCCCTGGGGTGATCCGGCACGGCCGGAAGTGGCAGAAAGAAAGCAGCATTTGGGCCAACCAACAACTACAGCTAAAACAATAAATAGCAAACAACAAAATCCCCCAAACCTGTTGCAAACTGCAACTCGTGGCAGCCTGCGACGGTCACCGGTTCGCTACTCGCCCTCGTGAAGCCCGTAGCTCTTGAGCTTGCGGTAGAGGGTGGTCCGATCCACCCCCAGAATCTCGGCAATGCGCTGTTTTTCCTTGTGCTTCCCAACCAGGATCTGGATATATCGGCGCTCAAGCTCGTCCAGAGAGGGCCAATCCTCGATCAGGGAGGGGACTCCCTCGCCCGTTTCCGGCCGGCGCAGGGCCTTCTTGAGCGCGTCGGCCTGGATTTTGGCCGGCAGGTCGTCCACGGTGATCTCCCGGCCCCGGCTCAGCTGGGTGAGGTTCTCCACGGCGTTGCTGAGTTCACGCACATTACCGGGCCAGGAGTAGCTCTCCAACACTCGCCGGGCCTCGGGGTGCAGCTGATAGGCCTGCTGATCCTTCTGCCCGAACTCCGCCAGAAAGTGATCCAGCAGCGGTCCGATGTCCTCGCGGCGCTCCCGCAGGGGGGGCACGGCCAGTTCCACCACGCCGAGGCGGTAGTAGAGATCCTCGCGAAAAGTTCCCGCCTTCACCATCTGCTGGAGGTCGCGGTTGGTGGCTGCGATGACGCGGGAATCCACCTTGATGGTCTTGTTGCCCCCCACCCGGCGGATCTCCTGCTCCTGAAGCACCCGGAGCAGCCGCACCTGGAAGCTCGGGCTGGTCTCTCCGATCTCATCCAGGAAGATGGTCCCCCCCGAGGCTTCTTCGAACAGGCCCGGCTTCTCCCCCACGGCGCCGGTGAAGGAGCCTTTCACATGCCCGAAGAGCTCGGATTCCAGCAGGGTTTCCGTCAGGGCGCCGCAGTTCACCGCCACGAAGGCCCGGTCCCGCCGGTCACTGGACAGGTGGATGCTCCGGGCCACCAGTTCCTTGCCCGTGCCGCTCTCTCCCGTGATGAGCACCGTCGCGCGGCTGTTCTGCAGGCTCGCGATGGTCTTGTAGACCGTCATCATCTTGGGGCTCGAGCCGATCATGAGGCTGCGCTTGCCCTTGGGCGAGGCGCTCTGGACCGCGCCCTGGCCGCTGGACTGGCGACGGGCCAGGGCCCGCGACACCAGGGCCTTCAACTCCTCGTTGTTCCAGGGCTTGCTCAGGAAGTCGAAGGCCCCTTCGCGCACGGCCTCGATGGCGGTCTCCAGGGTTCCGAAGCCCGACAGCAGGATGGTGTCCACCCCAAGGGGCTTGGCCTCCCGCAGGAGATCCAGGCCGTCCTTCTTGGCCTCCAGGTTGATGTCGGAGAGCAGCAGGTCGAAGGCCTCCTTGTGCAGCAGGTCAATGGCCTTGTCGGGATGGGTGGCCTTGGCGACCTCCAAGCCCATGGTGCCCAGGAGCTCCTCCAGGAACTCGCAGGTCTCCTTGCTGTCGTCCACCACGAGCACACGGGCCATGGGTACCCCCTTCTGAAGGTATCCCAGACTGCCCTGGTCGCGAACAGGGACTGGGCGTATGCTCGGGCCACCCTTCCACGGAGAATTCCCATGCCGAAGCTTCTGGTGCTTGCCCTCGGGATGATTCTGTCCGCAGCCGGACTCCTCGCTGGCGACCTCACCATCACCTCCCAGGTCACGGGCAAGGGCGCCCTCGCCAAAGATGGCTCCCAGGTGCAGTACCTGAGCGCCACCCGGATGCGCGTGAACCACGCCGGGTCGAAGACCGACAGCCTGGTGGACTACGGCCAGGAGGTCATCTACAGCATCGACCACGGCAAGAAGGTCACCACCAAGTTCACCTTCAAGGACATGCAGGAGACCATGCAGGCCCTGGAGGACCAGATGGCCGGCATGCCGGAGATGGTGACGAAGATGATGTTCGGCGATGTCTCCGAGGTGAAGGTCGAGCAGCTTGGCCCCGACACGGTCATGGGCCGCCCCTGCAAGAAGGTGCGCATCACCCTCGGGAAGATGGTAGAGGACCTCAGCGTGGATCCCTCCCTCCAGTTCCCAATCAAGGACTATGCGAAATCCATGGCCATGCTGAACCGGGCGCCCGGCCCCATGGGCGCGCTCTTCAAGCGCGTCTATCAGGAGACGGCCAAGCTCAAGGGCGTGCCGCTGCGCACCCGCATCACTGGGCTCATGGGCATGGATGTGACCACCGAGGCCACCGCCATCGCCTCGACGCCCATTCCCGACAGCACTTGGGCCCTGCCCGCCGGCTACGCCCTGAAGGATGGCGGCAAGGAGATGAAGGAAAGCCTGAAGGGGAAGCGGTAGACTGGGCGGGGCCCCTTCCGGGGCCCCTTCCTTCGGACACCCCATGAGCGCCCAACCCTCCTTCGACGATGGCCTGGACCGGCTGGAGGCCCTGGTGCAACAGCTGGAGTCGGGCAGCCTCAGCCTCGAGGACGCCCTCGCGCGCTTCGAGGAGGGCGTGCAGCTGAGCCAGACCCTGCAGAAGCAGCTGTCCGAGGCCCAGCGCCGGGTCGAGGTCCTGAAGGCCGGCCTCGGCGGCGAATACCGGGCCGATCCCCTGGACGACGCGAAGGAATCCCGGTGAGCGCCGCCGCGCAGGTCCAGGCCGACCTGGACCGCCTGCTGCCCCTGCTGGACGCCCTCCTCACCAAGCCCTTCCAGAAGGGCGAGGCCGCCCGCCTGGGCGAGGCCATGCGCTACAGCCTGGAAGCCGGTGGCAAGCGGGTGCGCCCCATCCTCTGCCTGCTGGCCGCCGAGGCCGTGGGTGGCACCGCGGCCCAAGCCCTGCCCGGCGCCCTGGCGCTCGAATACATCCACACCTACTCGCTGATCCACGACGACCTGCCGGCCATGGACGACGACGACCTCCGCCGCGGCCGGCCCACCAACCACAAGGTCTATGGCGAGGGCCACGCCATCCTGGCGGGCGACGGCCTGCTGACCGAGGCCTTCGGCGTGCTGGCGGCCGCGGAGCTGGATCCCGTCCGTCGGGCCCAGGCCCTGGCGCTGCTGGCCGAGGGCGCAGGCTGGCGCGGCATGGTTGGCGGGCAGGCCCTGGACCTGGAGGGCGAAACGCTCGCCACCTATGACCTGGACCACCTCCGCCTCATCCACCGCCTGAAGACCGGCGCCCTGCTGCGGACCTCCCTGGAGATCGGCGCCGTGCTCGGGGGCGCCGCCCCCGCGGAACGGGCCGCCCTGCGGGCCTATGGCGAGGCCATCGGCCTGGCATTCCAGATCCAGGACGACATTCTGGATGCCACCGCCACCGAGGCGGATCTGGGCAAGCGCGCCGGAAAGGATGCGGGCAGGGGTAAGATCACCTACCCTTCGCTCCTGGGCCTGGACGGCGCCCGCAACGCCCTGAGTGAAGCCACCGAGACCGCCCTATGTCACCTAGCCTCCCTTCCCAATCGCAGTTCCTTGGCAGCCTGGGCCCGCTATCTGGCCCAGCGGGCGAAGTAGGGACCCGCGTGGATTCTTCCGCCCACCCCTATCCCCTGCTCGATTCCCTGGCCGCCCCCCAGCAGATCCGCCATTTCACCCCAGGCCAGCTCGAACGGCTCGCGGCCGAGGTGCGGGCCTTCGTCATCGCTTCCGTGTCGGAAACAGGGGGTCACTTCAGCTCCAACCTCGGCACCGTGGAGCTGACGGTCGCCCTCTTCCACCACTTCGACTTCCTCCAGGACCGCATCGTGTGGGATGTGGGTCACCAGGCCTATCCGCACAAGATCCTCACGGGCCGCATGGACCGCTTCCCCACCCTGCGCCAGCACCACGGCCTCTCCGGCTTCCTCAAGCGGGACGAGAGCCCCTACGACCACTTCGGTGCGGGCCACGCCAGCACCAGCATCTCGGCGGCGCTGGGCATGGCCAAGGCCCGGGATCTCCAGAAGCAGAACCACACCTGCATCGCCGTCATCGGCGACGGCTCCATGACCGCCGGAATGGCCTTCGAGGGCCTCAACCAGGCGGGCTACCTGGAGGCCAAGAACTTCCTGGTGATCCTCAACGACAACGACATGAGCATCAATCCCAATGTCGGATCGCTGCAGGGCTACCTCAACCAGATCATGTCGGGCCAGTACTACCAGCGCTGGCGCGACCGCATCGAGCACGCCATCAAATCCATCCCCCTCGAGGGCCTGAGCAAGGGCGTGGCCAAGGCGGCCAAGTGGAGCGAGGAGAGCTTCAAGCGCCTGATGGTGCCCGGACTGCTCTTCGAGGACCTGGGCTTCCGCTACCTGGGCCCCGTGAACGGCCATGATGTGAACGCCACCTCGAAGGCCCTGGCCGAGGCCAAGGAGAAGATGAAGGACGGCCCGGTGCTGCTGCATGTGCAGACCAAGAAGGGCTACGGCTACGAACCCGCCGTGCAGGACCCGCTGAAGTGGCACGGCGTCACCGCCTTCGACGCCGAATCCGGCGAGATCATCAAGGTGCAGCCGGACCCCGCCAAGCCCGCGCCCCCCAGCTACACCAGCGTCTTCGGCAAGGCCCTGGTGGACCTGGCGAAGAAGGACGACAAGATCGTCGGCATCACCGCCGCCATGCTGGATGGCACGGGACTGAACTTCCTCCAGAAGGCCTTCCCGGATCGCTGCTTCGATGTGGGCATCGCCGAGCAGCACGCCGTCACCTTCGCCGCAGGTCTCGCCGCCCAGGGCATGCGGCCGGTGGCCGCCATCTACAGCACCTTCCTGCAGCGCGGTTTCGATCAGGTGGCGCACGATGTCTGCATCCAGGACCTGCCCGTGACCTTTGCTCTGGACCGCGCCGGCATCGTGGGGGCGGACGGCCCCACGCACCACGGGCTCTACGACCTGGCCTACCTGCGCTGCCTCCCCAACATCATCCTCATGGCCCCCAAGGACGAGAACGAACTGCGCCGAATGCTCATGACAGCCGTCTACTGCGGCCATCCGGCGGCTCTGCGCTACCCCCGGGGCAACGGCCTCGGCGTGCCCCTGGAGGAGCCCATCACCGCCCTGCCCATCGGCAAGGGGGAACTGCTCCGCGAAGGCGGTGACCTGGTGCTCTGCGCCCTGGGCGCCCTGGTGGAACCGGCCCTGCGGATCGCGGAATCCCTGGCGGCGGAAGGCATCGACTGCGCTGTCATCAACGCCCGCTTCATCAAGCCCCTGGACGAAACGCTCCTCCACACCTGGGCCCGCCGCTGCCGCGGCGTCGTCACCCTGGAAGAGGGCTGCGCCCCGGGCGGGTTCAGCGGCGCCGTGGCCGAGTCCCTGGCCGATGCGGGCCTGGTCCGCCCCCTCCTCCGCTGCGCCGTACCTGACCACCTGGTCCACCACGGCGATCCCAAGCGCTTGCTGGAAGAAGAGGGGCTCAGTCCGAACATCCTGGAAGCCCGGATTCGGAATTTCGTCCACCAGATCTAAGTAAAACCTTGCGAAAGTCCCCGGAAATTCCTAAGGTTGGTCCCAACCCACCCTGGTCGAGACACCTTTTCCGAGGCATCCGTGAAGTCATCCCGCATCTGTGCGTTCCTTCTGTGCGCCCTCGCCTGGACCCTTTCCATGCCTGCGTCCGCCCAGGCCTGGGATGCCGCGGGCCGGGCCGCCAGCTGGGCCAAGCAGGACAAGGACGATTCCTTCACCTTCTACGATGCGCAGGGCCGGTTCCTCCACACCTGGGTGCGGGACGGCGGGCTGATGCGGAGCATCTCCCTCGCCAAGCTGGAAGCCGAGCCTGACCGCTGGGTCGTGGATCCGCGCAACAACGCCTGGGTGGCCCACGGCACCACGCTCACGCTCGTGGACCGGAGCGGGCGGCTCACCACTTCGGTCAAGCTGCCGGCCGAAGTGGGCGATGTCTGCTGGGATGCCAAGGGCTTCGTGATCTCGTACCGGACTGTGGAACCCTACCTCGAGAAACGGGACTTCAAGGGCACCGAGGTGCTGTGGTCCTTCGGCGCCAAGCCCCCCAAGCGGGAGGGCTCCGCCCCCGTGAACCGCCGGCCCATCGTGTCGGACGACAGCGGGAATGTGCTGCTGGCGGATGGGAACAGCCTCAACCTCAGCATCCTCGACGGCACCACCGGCCGGAAGCTGTCCGAGACCAACCTGACCCTCGGCGGCGCGCCGGTCCCGGCCCTGGAGGGCAACGCCGCCGAGCGGGGTCCGCTGGCCCTGTGGCCCGGCAAGAGCGTGGCCTTCGCGGCCGTGCCCGCCGCCCAGGTGCCCGCTTCGCAGCGCGGCACCCTGCAGGGCCTCGCATTGGCCCGCCTCGACCTCGCCCAGTCCCGCCTCGAGTTCCTGCCCACCGGGCTCGATGAGAGCTACCTGCTCGTGGGCGTGCTGGACGCGGATGCCGTTTTCGCCGGCCCGAAGGGCGGCCTCATGCTGGTGAAGATCAAGTAGCCCGGGGAACCGCGCGTCCACGCAGCTTCAACGCGCCAGGTTCAGCACCCGCTCGCGGTCCAGGTAGGGGATGGTGCGCCAGGCGTTCGTGGCCGCGGGACTGAGGCTGGGGCGGGCCAGGACATGCTCCAGCAGCAGGTTGCGCTGGGAGGCCGCCGTCACGAGCTCGGGCGTCCCGGTGAAGCCGATGGCCGCCATGTAGCCGCCCCCGCCGCGCAGCCGGTAGGTGCTGAGCGCGAGGGTGAAGGTCTGAGTGGGCTTCACCGGCTGCCCCTGGAAGCCGAGGTTCACGACCCGGCTGCCCACGGGCTTGCCCAGGTCCAGCGCATAGGTCACGCCGTCCACCGTGTCGAAGTTGTAGAACGGGACATCGCGATCGTAGAGCTCCGGTTCCCAACTGTAGGTGTAGTGCCGGGCGGCGTGCTCCAGGTAGGCCTTGAGCTGGGCCCCGGTGATGCGGATGCGCGCCACCTGGTTTTCGTAGGGCAGCAGCGCGTAGAACTGCCGCACGCTTGTGGGCCCCTTGGGAATGAACAGCCGGGTCCCAGGAACCGCGGCGGCCGACAGCTGGGCTCCCGTGGCCTGCCGCTGGACCTGGTGGAGAAGCTGCATGACCGGGGTGTCCTCCATGCGGGACCAGCGGGTGTCGAGATCCACCAGCAGGTTGGTCGCGGCCGTATCCAGGTAGCGATCCGTGGCGGCGCGCAGGGGCGCGGTCAGGCTCAGCACCTCCGCATCCACCGGGGCGTCCGCCTCGGGCCGGAGGAGCCGGCCTGAGGTGGCGACCACGCGCCAGCGGCCCTTCTCCATCCGGAGGTTCAGGTCCACCACCGCCAGGGCGCGGCCCTGGGACATGGCCTGGAGGATGGGGATGCCCTTGTGCTCGATCTGGACCGCCTGGTGGGTGTGGCCCGTCAGGATGGCGTCGATCCCCGGCACCTGGTCCGCGAGCCGGAGGGCTGCGTTCTCATCGCCCTCGCGTCCATCCACGGCCCCCAGGCCCGAGTGGACCAGGGCCACCACCACATCCACCTTCTCCTTCTCGCGGAGCCGGGGTACCAGCTCCCGGGCGGAGGCCACGATGTCCTGGAAGCGCAGGCCCGCATAGTTGGCCGGTTCCGTCATGGCCGGGATCCTGGGGGTGGTGAAGCCCACCAGGGCCAGCCGCACCCCCGCCACCGTCAGCAGGACCTGGGCCGGAAAGGGCCGCTTGCCCTTGGCATCCACGGTGTTGGCGGACAGGAAGGAAAAACCGGCCTGCTTCTCGATCTCCCGGAGCGCCTCCAAGCCGAAGTCGTATTCGTGGTTGCCCACGGCCATGGCCGAGTAGCCCAGGGCGTTCATGATGGCCATGCTGGGCTCGGGCAGGTCGCGGCGGAGCACATTGCGCACATAGTTCAGGGGTTCGCCCTGGATGGTGTCCCCGCAGTCCACCAGCACCGTGTTCGGGTTCAGGGCCCGCTGGCGGCGGATCAGGGAGGCGATCTTCGCCCAGCCCAGGTTCGCGGGCTGGAGGCTGAAAGTCTCTTCGGCCATCACGCGACCATGCAGGTCCGTGGTGCCAAGAATCTGAATCCGGGCCTCTTGGGCCTGGACGCCCAGGGCGATCAACAGGATCCAGAACCAATGCTTCATGCAGCCTCCGGGGCCGCCCGCCAACCTGTGATTGGAAGGGACCGTCTTCAAGGGTAAACTTTCCCTTCACCCAAGGATGCCCCCTCTTTCGGAGCCCTCATGCAAGAAGTCCAGATCAAGGCCCCCAAGCACGAATTCACGCTGCTCTGCGACGACATCCGCCAGGAAATGGGCGGCAAGACCTCGCTGATGGGTCTGTACGACCACCACATCGTGGTGCCCCAGGTGCCCTTCACCCTGCCCAAGGTGTGCTTCTACACCCGCTTCTCCCGCATGGATGGCCAGTTCAAGTTCGGCTTCTCCATCGTGAGCCCCACCGGCGAGCGCAAGGATGTGATCCGCGACAGCGATGTGCAGATCCCCGATGGCGCCAAGGAAGGCACCTTCAATGTCATCGCGAGCCCCTTCGAGGTGAGCGGCGAGGGCGTCTACGAAGTGATCATCTCCCTGACCAAGGGCGCCGACCGCTTCGAGTATGTCTACAAGTTCGCCATCTCCGATGCCAGCCGCCTCCAGGCCGAGTACGAGAAGGCCATGGCCGAGGGCGCGCAGGCCGGGAACTGAGCCAAGTCTTCAGTCCCGAGTCTTCAGTCTTCAGTGCGGCGCCCCCATGGGGCGCCGTTGCTTTTAGACTGAGGACTGAAGACTGACTCCTGAGGACTTCCCTTGTCGGACCGCTACGCCAAGCAGCGCATCTTCTCGGTATCGCCTGCGGCGATGCGCGAGACCTCCACATCCAGCCACCCAGCCCTCACCTAGGCCCAGGCATGTCCAACGACCGGTATGCCAAGCAACGCATCTTTCTCGGCCGCGAGGCGGATGAGGCCCTGCGCACCAAGCGCGTGGCCGTCCTGGGCCTCGGAGCCCTCGGCTCGGTCATCGCGCCCTGGTTGGCCCGGGCCGGCGTGGGCCACCTCACGCTCATCGACCGCGACCTGGTGGAGGCCTCGAACCTTCAGCGGCAGTTGCTCTACGGGGAAGCCGACCTGGGCCGGCCCAAGGCCGAGGTGGCGGCGGAACGCCTGGCGGAGGCCAATTCCACCCTCGAGCTGAACCCCGTCGTGGCCGACCTGACCAGCGGCAACGCCCGGGAACTGCTCTCAGGCTTCGATCTCGTCTGCGACGGCACCGACAACTTTGAGGCCCGCTTCCTCATCAACGATGTGGCCCTTCTCACGGGCACGCCCTGGATCTACGCCGGCGCCATCGGCGGCGAAGGGGTCGTCTGGCCCCTGAACCCGCCGCACACGCCCTGCCTGCGCTGCCTGATCGAGGAGCCCCCCGCGGGTGGCGATGTGGACACCTGCGACAGCGCCGGCGTGCTGGGCCCCGCCGTGGGCGTCATCGCCAGCTGGGCGGCCCTGGAAGCCCTCAAAGTGCTCACCGGCAGGGCACCTCACGCCGACCTGGTCCGCTTCGATTTTTGGCACGACGAACGCCAGTTCCTGAAGCCGCCGAAAACCCGCTGCCGCTTCTGCACGAACAAGATCACGGAATTCCTGGATGCCCGCTGGAGCCTGAAGGCCAGCGCCCTCTGCGGGCTGGAGGGGGTGCAGATCCGCGTGAATCCGCCCGGGAAGCTGGATCTGGCCACCCTGAAGGCCCGCCTCGAAACCCGCACCCGCAGTCCCTGGAAACAGGCCGGGATGATGCTCAAGGGTCAGGACGGTGCCGACGAGATCACCCTCTTCGCCGACGGCCGCGCCCTCGTCCACGGCCCCATGACCCCCGAGCGGGCGCGGAGCTGGTACACCGAGGTCGTGGGATGCTGAACGGCCGATGAACCCCAGAGAACGCAGAGGCCGGGTGGCAGGCCAACACCGATGAACCCGCCCGGTCGCCTGAATCCTGCCTTCCCGTGGCCCTGCCCCAGGGCGGGCAAGACCTCACCGCCCACCCATGATTCCCCCCTCATTCAGGTGAATGCTTGATGATCTCGTCTCCCCTCAAGGTCGTTCTCGCCTCCCGCAACGCCGGCAAGCTGCGCGAATTCTCGGAGCTTCTCCCGGAGGTCCACTTCGTGCCGTGGCCCGCGAACGCGCCGGAGCTCCCCGAAACGGGGGCCTTCTTCCAGGACAACGCACTGCAGAAGGCGGAGGGCGCGCTCGCCTGGTGGCTGGAACACGGCACGGAATCCGTGGACGGCGTGCTGGCGGATGATTCCGGTCTCTGCGTGGAGGCCCTCTGGGGCGGGCCCGGCGTACTCAGCGCCCGCTTCGCGCCGGACCTGCCCGCCTACCCCGACAAGAACCGCCGCCTCCTGGCCATGCTGCCCGAAGGGGCCGATCGCACGGCGCGGTTCGTGTGTGTCCTGGCCTTCGCGCCCATGCCCGGGCGGGCGCACGGCGGGCCCTTCACCGTCAGCGGCGCCGTGGAAGGTGAGCTTGCCTACGCCCACCGCGGCGACGGCGGCTTCGGCTACGACCCCATCTTCATTCCCGATGGCCATGACCGCACCTTCGGCGAGCTGCCCGCCGAGGTCAAGCACACGCTCAGCCACCGGGCGCGGGCCTGCGCGGCGCTGCTCGAGCGGCTGGGAGTGAACCGGTAGCCGCGCGCCACCGGGGTTCTCCGATAGGGTGGAAGGATGACTTGGAAGCGCGAACCTCGGACCTGGACCGCCATCGCGGGCGTACTGCTGCTCTGGGCCTCGGCCTTTGCGGGCATTCGCGCGGGCCTGCGGCTGACTCCGGCGGGGGCCCCCGGCCCCGATGGCTATGGCCCCGGGGAGTTGGCGCTGCTGCGGTTCGGCACGGCTTCCACCGTCCTGGCCCTGTACGCCCTGGCCACGCGGATGCGGCTGCCGGCGCGTGCCGACCTTCCGCGGATCGGCCTCGCGGGATTTCTGGGCATCAGCGTCTACCATGTGGCCCTGAACTTCGGCGAGGTGACGGTCCAGGCCGGGGCCGCCTCGCTGCTCATCTCCGCAGCGCCCGTGTTCACGGCGCTGCTGTCGGCGCTGTTCCTGCACGAGCGCCTCACGCGGATCGGATGGGGTGGCATCCTGCTGGCCTTCGCCGGTGTGTCGCTCATCGCCCTGAGCGGCGGCAAGGGGCTGCGGTTCACGCCCGGCGCTCTGCTCATCCTGCTCTCCGCCGCCGTCGCGGCCGTGTTCTCCATCCTGTCGAAGCAGGATCTCCGGCGCTATGCGGCCATCGAGTTCACCAGCTACGCCATCTGGGCCGGCACGCTGCCCATGCTGGTCTTCCTGCCCGGGCTCGTCCGGCAAGCCCCCCAGGCCGCACCGGCCGCCACGCTGGCCGTGGTCTACCTGGGCATCTTCCCCGCCGCCATCGCCTATGTCCTGTGGAACTACGCCCTGGCCCGGATGCCCGCCGGACTGCTCTCGAGCTTTCTCTACCTTTCGCCCGTGATCGCCAGCCTCATCGCCTGGGTGTGGCTCCGGGAAGTCCCCACCCCGCTCACGGTCCTCGGGGGCGGCATCGCCATCGCCGGCGTCATCGTCGTGCAGACCCGGGGCCACGCCCGCGGATAAGGCCAGGTGGTCGCTAGGCGGTCTCGTCCTTCCGCGTGAGCAGCCCCAGGAAGGTGAGGGGGGCCTCCGAATCGTTGATCAGGCCGTGGGTGCCCCCCGCCTTGACCAGGAACAGGTCGCCCTCCACCACGGGAAAGCGCTCCCCATCGAGGATTCCCGTGCCCCGCCCCTCCAGGATCAGGTAGAGGTCCTCCGTGTTGGGATGGGCGTGCTCCCCGATGGTGGCGCCGGGTTCCAGGGTGGTGCGGCCGACGCTGAGCACGCCCGCCATTTCGCCGGCTTTCAGGAATTCAACGCCCCGGCCCGAACCCAGGCCGCCGCGGATGCCGGCCTTGGTTTCCTCCACCAGCTCGGATCGCCTCCGGATCATGAATGGCCCCTCCTTCAGCAGGGTACCTGAGATCCCGAGGCTGGCAGCCCCGGGTTGCCGGGACTCAATCTTTCTCCCCTGGCTCTCGATAATCGATACATCCGTTACCTTTGATCAACCCGAAGCCACAGGTGAGCCATGGATGCCGTCATCGCCGACAGGATCGTCAATTTCATCTTTGCCGAGACGGGGCTGTACACCATCGTGTGCGATGACAGGGGGATCATCGTGGCGGCCAAGGTCGCCTCCAGGGTGGGGAATCCCCATGCCGGTGCCCAGCGGATGCTGGCGGAGAAGCTCCCGCAGATCACCATCACGGCCGAGGAAGAGGAGCGTTCCGGTGGCCTGGTCAAGATGGGCACCACCCTGCCCATCATCTACAAGGGCGACTGGATCGGCACCTTCGGCATCAGCGGGGATCTGGGCAACACCGCCCCCATCGCGAAGATCGCCGCCGGCATCATCGGGAAGGAGTTGCAGGAGGCGGAGAACAACGCCCACCTGGTGGAGCAGGCCTCGCAGCTGGAGCGATCCATCGCGGTCATCGCCGGCTCCGTGGAGAAGCTCCTGGCTTCCCAGGGAGAACTCACCGAAACCATGCGGCGCGTCGTGACCCTCCTCGAGACCTCCTCGAGGGATGTGGAGGGTACCGGCAACATGATCTCGACCATCCAGGCCATGGCCGACCAGACGAACCTGCTGGGGCTGAACGCGGCCATTGAGGCCGCCCACGCCGGAGAGCACGGCCGGGGCTTCACCATCGTGGCCGAAGCGGTGCGGAAGCTCGCCGATCAGAGCAGCAGCTCCGCGGACGACATCCAGGCCTCCCACGGCCGTTTGCACGAATCCATGGCCCAGGTCATCGCCTTCTCCGAGCAGTCCATGCTCGCGGCCCAGGACCAGGGCCGGGCCACCGAGGCCATCAACGCCATGGTGTCGGAGCTCAAGCAGATCGGGGAGGGGCTGCTCGCCAGGGCCACCCACTAGGGCCTGTTTTCAGATTCCGCGACGCCGCGCTACAGGAAGAGCCGCGGGTCGACCCGGGCGTCGTTGAGGCTGAGGGACCAGTGCAGATGGGGGCCCGAGGCCCGCCCCGTCATCCCCACCTCGCCCACCAGGTCCCCGGCCTTCACGGTCTGGCCCTGTGTCACGGTGATCTTGGACAAGTGGCAGAGCAGGCTGACCACGCCTTCGCCGTGGGCGATGAATACCGCGTTGCCGCTGAAGAAGAAGTCGCCCGTCAGCACGACGGTGCCGGCCGCGGGCGCCCGCACAGGCTGCCCCTGGGGCGCCCGGATGTCGAGCCCCGCATGGGGCGAACGGGGAATGCCGTTGAAGATCCGGCGCATGCCGAAGGAGGCCGTCAGCGCACCGGGCACGGGGCGCTGGAACGCCAGGGAGGGGATGGAGCCTTCTGGATGGGCTTTCCAGGCCGGTTCGATGAGGGCCTGCTCCCGGGCAATCCGGGCCTCGTCCTCGGCATTGGGCGTCACCTTGCGTGGATCCTTCAGCTGGACCCGCTGCTCGGGATAGCGCTTGGGCTTGATGGTGAACGGCACCTCGCGGCCCTCCACCTCGACATGGTCCACCCCGGGCTTCGCGCTCAGCCGGATCCCCACCACCGCCACCCACCCCTGGCCGCTCCGCCGCACCAGCACCGGCTCGCCGTGGTAGGTCACCCGGGGCGAGGCCTTTCCCGGGAGCGCGACCACCGCCACGCCGCCGGGAACGGGAGAGGGGCGGAACGGAAGGGCCGGGGCCTTCGCGCCGAGAAGGCCTCCGGACAGGACGGTGAGGAGCAGGGCCGCGGGGCGCCGGGCCAAGGAAGGAACAAGAGACATCCGGACATCCTCTCGAGCGGGGCCCCAGCATACCGGGACCGGCCGACGCGCTTCAGGCCTTCACGCGGGGTGGGGGGTCTCGCCCTCGGGAGAGGGCCCGTCCAATTCGGGCGTGGAGACGGGAGCCGGGTCCGGGGCCTCCGGGCCCATCCCCGCCTCCCGCATCTTCACGGCGTCCTGGTAGGCGGCCAGCACGGCGGTGCGGATGCGGAGGTAGGAAGTCTCGGTGACCTTGGTGTTGAAGGTGAGCGTGGCCACGAGGTAGTCGCGGCCGTCGGGCAGGGTCTGGGGGGCGCTCACCTGGACCTGGGGCGGCATGATGGCCGACGAGCTGCCCTCGCGGAGGCGCACGGACAGGGCCTCGCACCAGGCCTGCAGCTTCGGCGTGTGGGCCAGGCCCTCCGCAGGCGAGGTCACCATCACCCGGCCGTAGAGGGTGAAGAACAGCCGCAGCTGAGGCGGATCAAAGGAATGGTTCAGATACCCCGACATGCTGGCGATCTGCTGGAAGTCCTTCAGCAGGGCCTGGAGCTTGGCGCTGGGGGCGGCCAGAGCCATCAGGGCGTCCCGTAGCCGTACTTGGCCACCAGCAGACCCAACCGCTGCAAGGCGTCGCCGGACACCTGTTCCGGCGCGGTGTAGAGCGCGGCCTTCAGGGCTTCCCCGCAGGCACAGGCGCGCGGGGCGGCGGCGAGGCCGGGCACGGTGGCGCGGAGCAGGCGCTGGGCCTTGTCCACATTGGCGTGCATGACTTCCAGCACGGAGGCCGCGTCCACGCCCTCTTCCTCCTCGCGCCAGGCATCATAGTCTGTCACCAGGGCGATGCAGGCGTAGCAGAGCTCAGCCTCACGGGCCAGGCGCGCCTCGGTCACCTGGGTCATGCCGATGAGGTCGGCACCCCAGCTCTGATGCAGGCGGCTTTCCGCGCGGGTGGAGAAGGCCGGCCCCTCCATGCAGACATACAGCGCATCCTCCTCCAGGGGCAGGGCCAGCTCCCGACCAGCGGTCATGAGCGCCTTCGAGACATGGCCGCAGGTGGGTTCCGCGAAGCTCACATGAGCCACCAGGCCCTCCCCGAAGAAGGTGTCCTTCCGGTGCTTGGTCTTGTCGATGAACTGGCCCACCAGCCGCAGGTCGCCGGGCCGGTGGCGGGCCTGGAGGCTGCCCACGGCGGACACGGAGATCAGGCGCTCCACGCCCAGGAACTTCAGGGCCCAGAGGTTGGCGCGGTAGTTGACCTCGCTGGGCGTGAAGCGGTGGCCTTCGCCGTGGCGGGCCAGAAAGGCCACCGGGGCGCCATCCAGCGTACCGAGATGCACGGGCCCGGAGGGCGCGCCGAAGGGGGTATCCACCAGCTCCGCCCGGTCCAGGGCCAGGCCCTCCATCCGGTAGAGACCACTGCCGCCGATGATGCCGATGGGTGCGTTCATGCCCCCATTGTACTTGCGGTCCCGCCGGGCGCCGTGCTTCCCTTGAGGTTCTGACAATTCGTGCTGGATGCACGGGAAGCAGGTGTGAATCCTGCGCTGCCCCGCAACGGTATGCACCACATGGCCAGCCCCTTGGGCCTGTGAGACCTCAAGTCCGAGTCACTGGGAATCGTCCCGGGAAGGCTCGGAGGGCGCCGAAAGGTTCCTGTCGCGTGCGAGCCCGGAGACCGGTCCTGCACCTCACCCCCCGTCGCGGGACCGGGTTGGGCCATGGTCTCCGACTTTTCCCGGGATCCGCCCAGCCGCCGCGACACCATGCGTGGAGGCATGATGGGTTCTGCCCGAGTTCTCTTCTCCCTGGCGGCGATGTCCGCTCTTTTCCCCGCGGCAGCCCGCGCCGGCCTTGCCGAGGCCGACCGGAAGCCGGCAGAAGCGACGGTCACCGTCAGCGCCGAGGCCCAGCCCGTGGAGGTCACCCGCACCCCGGCCCCCGTGCGCATCCTGGAGGCCGAGGAGCTGGCCCGCCTGGGCAGCCGCACGCTGGCCGAGCTGCTGGAGATCCTCCAGCCCGGCGCCGTGATGACCACCGGCGGCCCCGGCAATCAGGGCTCCGCCTTTCTCAACGGCACCCTCAGCCGGAATGTGGTCGTGCTGCTGGACGGCCTGCGGGTGAACGACCCCACGGCCACCAGTCCCGACCTGGGCGCCCTCAGCCTGGTGGGCATCGCCCGCGTGGAGCTGGTGCTGGGGCCCGCCTCCGTGCTCTACGGCAGCGATGCCATCGGCGGCGTCATCGCCCTGACCAGCCTGGGCCGCGGCGCCAGCGGCTTCCACGGCCAGGCAGGCCTGAAAGTCGGCACGGATGGACAGCTGGGCGGTTCCGCCCAGGTTCAAATGGCCGGTGACCGGGGCTGGATCGCCGCCGGTGCCGAGGCCCAGAAGCAGGAAAGCAGCTTCCCGAACGATGCCTTCCGTCAGGCGGGCGGCTTCCTGCGCCTGGGGACGAAGCTCCAGACAGGCCTCGGCGCGATGGAGCTCACGGGCTTCTATCGCAACGGCGGGCAGACCGCTTCTGTGCCCTTCACCACCGCGGGCTATCCCGCCGCGCGCAGCTACGAGCCGGGCCGCGAGACCCGGGCCCGCCAGGAAAGCTGGGGCGCCAGCCTCCGCTGGAACCTGGCGCCGACCCTCCTGCTGGAGAACACCCTCCAGGTCCTGTCGGGCAGCACGGGCGATCCCAGCGGCCCCCTGCGCCAGCAGACAGACCGCGACTTCCGGCGCGTGGAGGACCAGCTCACCCTGCACTGGACCCCCTCGAGCGCCTTCCGCCTCTCCGGCCGCCTCGAAGGCCGCGAAGACACCAGCCACGCCAAGAACTACTACGACCCCTCCACCTACGCCGCCGTGCGCTACCGGGGCGAAGGCCGGGACCTGGCCGGGGCCCTCGAATCCCGCTGGACGATCGTGGAAGGCCTCGACTGGGTGGCCGGACTGCGCCGCGATGCGGGCCACCGGGACCTCACCCGCTACGACTCCCTGCTCCGCAGCCGGGCCGGCAGCGCCGAGGCCGGCACCTGGCGCACGGGCCTCAACTGGACCCTCGCCCCGGAGCTGCGCCTCTATGCCAGCGCGGGCCAGGGCTTCCGCATGCCCAGCACCACGGAGTTCGCCCTCAACGCCCAGGCCGAAAATCAGGACGGGAGGACCTACCCCATCCTTCCTGAGCGCAGCCGCACCTTCCAGGTCGGCGCCACGGGGCAGCTCGCCGGTCACTGGGAGTACCGCCTGGAAGCCCAGCGCACCCGCATCTCCGATCTGCTGGCTTATGTCTACGACACCAGCTTCGCGTGGCCCGCCCTGTTCACCTCCCACTATGCGAACCAGGGCGCCATCCGCGCCCAGAGCCTCGAGGGCGCCCTCGGGTGGCGGGGCGGCACGGAGGTGGCCTGCGGCTGGGACTTGATCCTCCGCAGCCAGGAGACGCGCGACCTGGACCACAACACCGGGACCGACCGCTTCGGCCAGCAGAACACGGCCATCCTGCGGCACCCCTTCTTCACCGCCGCCATCTCCGCCTTCGCCCAGTCGAAGCGCTGGCGCGCCAGCTTCCGTCTGGATCGCGTGGGACCCCGCTACGACCTGAACGACACCACCTACCAGGTCATCTCCACCGGGAAGGCCTTCCGCGACCTCAGCCTGGGCCTCGCCCATGAACCGGTGAAGAACCTCACCCTGGCCCTGCGGGGTGAGCACCTGCTCCAGAAGAAGCAGACCGCCCAGGATTGGCTCAGCGGTCGCTACGATCAGGAGGGGGATGCCGCGCTGGTCTACGGCTTCCCCGCCCCGGGCCCCCGCTGGACCCTGGTCGCGACCTGGAGGTGGTGATGTCCCGCTCGTCCGTCCCGCGCCTTCTCACCCTCCTCCTGCTGCTCGCCCTGCCGCTGCTGGCGGCGCATCCCCAGCGGGTGGTGAGCCAGGCCGTGGGCACGGACGAGCTGCTGCTGGCCCTGGCGGACCCCGGCCAGATCGCCGCCCTGAGCCACATCGGCCGGGATGGCCGGTTCAGCGTCGTGGCCAACGAGGCGAAGCGGTTCCCATCGCTGAAGGACAGCGACGCGGAAAGCGTGCTGCGCTTCCGTCCCGACCTCGTGCTGGCCGCCAGCTTCACCCGCCCCGAGACCCTGGCCCTGCTCCGGCGGGCCGGGGTCCGGCTGGTGGTCCTGGACCGCTTCGACACGCTGGAGGATGTCTACGCCAGCCTCCGGATCCTGGGCCGCGAGCTGGGCCAGGAGGCGCGTGCCGAGGCCCTCATCGCCAGCTGCCGTGGGCGTGTCGAGGCCCTGGCCGCCCGGCTGAAGGGCGTCCGTCCCGTGCGTGTGCTCACCGCCGGGGCCTATCCCTTCACCTCGGGCACCGGCACCACCTTCCAGGACTTCTGCGATCACGCCGGCGCCTTGAATGTGGCGGCGGAGGCCGGGCTCAAGGGGCACGCGCCGACGCCCTCCGAAAAGCTGCTCACCTGGAACCCCGAGGTCCTGGTCGTCTCCGGCGACCGGCCGGACGGAGCCGACATCCGCGCGCGCCTCGCGGAGATCCCCCACTACCGGGCCCTGGCCGCCTTCCGGGCCGGGCGCTTCGCGGTGATCCCGGGGGCCCTCATGTCCTCCGTGTCCCATCACCGCATCGAAGCCTATGAACGGTTGGCCAGGGCCCTGCATCCCGAGCGGTTCCGGTGAAATCCCGCCTCGCCCTTCCCGCGCTCCTGGCGCTGCTGGTCCTGGCCTTCCTGGCCTCGCTGGCGTTCGGCGAGCTGAGGCTCAGCTTTGGCCAGGTGCTCGGCGCGCTGACGGGCGGCGGCGATGAGATCGCCCGCACCGTGGTGCGGGATTTCCGCCTGCCCCGGGCCCTAGTGGGGGCCGCGGCGGGGGCCGCCCTGGGCGCCAGCGGCGTGGTGATGCAGGCCTTCTTCCGCAACCCCCTGGCCAGCCCGGGCCTGCTGGGCGTCAGCAGCGGCGGCGCCCTGGGCGCCGTGGCGGTGCTGGCCCTGGCCCCGGCCACCGGCTTCGCCGCCGCCACCCTCTGGGCCCTGCCCCTGGCCTCGATCCTGGGGGCCTTTGCCGCCACGGGCGCCGTGCTCATGCTGGCCCAGCGCGGCGCGGGCACGGAGCGCCTGCTGCTCTCCGGCGTGGCCCTCAATGCCCTGCTGGGCGCCGGCACCAGCTTCCTGCTCACCACCACCGCCGGGCACTTCGAGGTGAACGCCCAGATCCTCTTCTGGCTCATGGGTGGCCTGGAAAGCCGCAGCTGGGAGCATGTGTGGATGGGCGTTCCAGCCATCCTCAGCGCCTGCCTGCTGCTGCTCCCCCTGGGCCGCCCCATGGACCTGCTGAGCCTGGGCGAGCAGAGCGCCCAGAGCCTCGGCGTGGATGTGCGCCGCCTCCGACGCCAGCTCATCATCCTGTCCACTGTGCTCACGGCCCTGGCCACGGCCGTGGGTGGCATCATCGGCTTTGTGGGCCTGGTGGTTCCCCATGTCCTGCGGCTGGCCTTCGGCCCGGACCATCGTCGCCTGCTGCCCTACTCCATGATCGGAGGGGCCGCCTTCCTCCTGGCCTGCGACCTCGTCACGCGGACCTTCCCCCTCGGCATGCGCCTCGGCGTCGTCACCGCCCTCATTGGCGGTCCCTTCTTCCTGTGGCTGCTCCGGAGGCCGCGATGACGGGTGCGAATACTCCCGCCCTCCAGGCCTCCGGCCTGACGGTGCCCGGTCGCCTGGAGGCCGTGTCGGTGACGCTGGGCCCCGGCGAGCTGGTGGCCGTGGTGGGCCCGAACGGCGCGGGCAAGTCCACCCTGATTCAGGCCCTGGCAGGACTGCTGCCCGCCGAGGGCACCATCCACTGGAATGGACAGCCACTGTCGCGAGTCCCCGTTGCTGAGCGGGGCCGCCGCCTGGCCTGGGTGAGCCAGGAGGCCCATTTCGAATTCGCCTTCCCCGTGCGTGATGTGGTGGCCCAGGGCCGCTACGCCTGGGGTGACGACCTCACGGGCGTGGCCGAGGCCTTGTCGGAGCTGGATCTCACGCACCTCGCAGACCGCCCCGCCACGCGCCTGTCCGGAGGCGAACGCCATCGCGTGGGCCTGGCCCGGGCCCTGGCCACCGAGGCACCCATCCAGCTTTGGGACGAGCCCGTGGCCCAGTTGGATGTCCGCCATGCCCTTGAAGTGATGCGTCTGGCGCGGCGCCTGACCGATGCAGGCAGCACCGTGGTGGTGAGCCTCCATGATCTCCGCACCGCCTACCGCTTCGACCGCGTCCTCGTGCTGGACCGGGGCCGCCTCGTGGGCAACGGGAAGCCCCACGATGTGCTGACCGCCGCCCTCATCCGTGAGGTCTTCCGCGTGGAGGCGACCTTCGTGGAGAGCCTGGTGCCGGAGCTGCCGGGGGCATAGCCCCTTTCGGTGCCGCGCCTTCGATATGACATGGATACCCCTTCATAGTGATTGACTCGATCACGACTCTCTTTTTTGATTTAGTCATAAATTATTGATTATAATATTAGTTAATCATTGGCCTAAAACCTGCCCTGTCAATCGTGCAGCCCATTAACCGCCACGCCAGGTGCGTATCGGAATGGTTGAACCCATTCGCCCGTGCGGCTGGAGCCTTGCCTGCATCTAGGTCGCCGTCACCCCCGGGGTCTCCCCTCGGTTACCCAACCTATGCACCTTTGTGCATTTTCTGGAGTTATCCATGCGCCTCCTTCTCGCCTTCCTGCCTCTTGTCCTGGTCTCCAGCGCTCTGGTCGCCTCGGATCCCCAGGACGACTTCCGCTGGCTCCAGTTCCAGGGCGGCATCACCGATCACCGCACCAAGAACCCGGATCACATGCAGCCAGCCATCGGCTTCGGCGTGGGCACCTGGCTCAACGGCCATGTGGGCCTGGAGGCCTCCGGTCTCGGCACCTTCGTCAACTATGGACACGGCAAGGCCAAAGAGGCCCACGCCACCGGCTCGGTGCTCTTCAACCCCTTCTCCACGCCTTCGAACCTCCGCCCCTTCCTGCGGCTGGGCGTCGGTGGCACCACCATCGGGGGCCCTGTCTCAGACAGTGGTTCCCACACCACCCGCCTGAGCGGAATGGTGGGCCTGGGTGTCCAGGTCCTCCTGGGCAACCAGATGTTCGCCAGCCTCGAAGGCCGGGTCGTCCAGGTCGAGACCAAGGTCAGCCGCAAGGAAGGCCAGGCCCTGGCGGGCATCGGCCTGCGTTGGGGCAACAAGCCGCAGGTCATCGCCACCCAGGCGCCGGCCCCTCCTCCCGTGGTGATCGAGGCGCCTGCACCTCCGCCCCAGGTGATCCTCGTGCCCGCGCCCGCCCCTCCCCCGGAAGTGGTCTATGTGCCCGCACCCGTGGCTCCCCGCAAGATCGTCCTGGATGAGGCCACCCTCCACTTCGCCAACGGCAGGGCCATCCTCAGCCCCGAAGGCCGCGAGGCCGTGAACAAAATCGCCAGTGAACTCAAGGAGATCAAGGCCCCCTATCAGCTCGTCATCAGCGGCCACACTTCCAAGGTGGGCCGGCCCGCCTTCAACCTTCAGCTAAGCAAGGATCGCGCGGCCGCCGTGGCCCAGGTCCTGGTGGATGCGGGCATTCCCGCCGCCGACATCCGCACCGAGGGGTTGAGCTTCTCCCAGCCCCGGGTGAAGGAAGTGACCAAGGCCGACCAGGCCATGAACCGACGGGTTGAGATCGACATCAAGACCAAATCGGAAAATGTGGAAATCCGCGACAAGCAGACGCCCATCGTGGAATAGAACTTCGGCCGCTCCCGCCCCGTGCGGGTGCCGTTCACCGCCCTGCCTGCTTCCCCAGGACCCACCCCAATCCCACGGGGCCGGCCACGGTGGTGAGCAGCAGGGCGCCGATGATGCCGGCCTGGATCTCGGGGCTCAGCAAGGGCGCGCCATTCAGCTGGAGCTGGGCGCCGGCGGCGACGAAGATGAGGCCCACCTCGCCGCGGGGCACCATGCCCCAGCCCACCACGGCGGCGCGGGTACCGGCCCCGCCGCCATAGCCTGCGATGTATTTCCCGGCCACGCCGAGCAGGGCCAGCACGGCGGCGAAGCCTAAAGTGGCGGGCCTGAAGAGCGCGGACGGATCCACCTTCGCCCCCATCAACACGAAGAAGAGGGGCGACAGCACCGTCACGAGGGGATGCACCAGTTCTTCCAGCGTGTGCCGCTCGCGGCGCTCCAGATCCTCGATGTGGGCGGGCTCCAGGATGAGCCCCGCGGCATAGGCCCCCACGATGGAGGCCAGACCGGCGAGGCTGCCCAGCCAGGCCAGCAGGAAGGCGAATCCGAGGCCGAGGGGCAGCAGCACCTGCTCGCCGCGGAACCGGCTGGCCAGTTGGAAGAGACGCGGCGTGACCAGCCGGCCCAGCGTCAGCGCGGCGACGAGGAAGCCCAGGGCCAGGAGCAGCGTCCAGGCCAGGCTGGATCCCATGGAACCCTCGGCGGCGGGAGCGGCACTGGCCACCATGCCCGAGACGGCCACCAGCACCAGCAGGCCCAGCACATCGTCCACCACGGCCGCTCCCACGATGATGCGGCCTTCCATGGAATCGGAGGCTCCCTTCTCCCGCAGCACCTGGGCGGAGATGCCGATGCTGGTTGCACAGAGGCAGGCGCCGATGAAGAGGTCGAGCACGAAGGGCGAGCCCTTTGGCAGCAGCAGCCAGGCGCCTGCCAAGCCTGCGGCCATGGGCACTCCCACGCCGATGAGGGCTACCCGCAGGGAGGCCACGCCCACCTTCAGCATCTGCGGCACCGTCGATTCCAGGCCCACGGCGAACATCAACACCACGACGCCGAGGCCCCCCAGCAGCTCCGCGGCCGGCGAGGCCGCCACCTCCGGGAACAGGGGCCAGGCCCGGTGCAGGGCCGTGAGGGCCAGGCCCACGGCCAGTTCCCCCGTGACGGCGGGCAGCTTCAGGCGCACCGCCAGCTCCCCGCCCAGCTTCGCCGACAGCCACAGCAGGGCCAGCAGCATCAGCGTGCCCGCCAGGGGATCGTGGACCAGAAAGGCCAGGAACATGGAAGCCTCGGAAAACCGCAGACGCGACCTCCATTCAAGCATCCCTGGCTGGCCATGGGGCCGGCCGCGTCCTGGACACGCTCGCGGGGCGAGGTGCACACTGCCTCATGGCCCCCGAGATCGAGACGGAACCCGGCGACGAGAACCCCTTGGCTTCCCCAGTTCCATCGCCCTCGCCTTCTCCGTTGACCCTGCCAACCCGCGTGCGGAGCCTTCGCGTGCTGGCCCAGGCGCGGCGCCTGGCGCTGGCGGTGCTGCCCCTGGGGGCCTGCATTGGTGTCGTGGCGGCCCTCGCCCTGACGGGGATCGAACGGTTCGAGGCACTGCTCCAGGGACAGGGCCTGCGCACCGCGGCGATGGTGGCCACACCCCTGGTCGGCCTATTGCTCACCGGCCTGTGGCTCCAGCTTTCGGGGCTGGGAGAGGTTTCGCTGGGGCACGATCTGGCGGAGGCCCGCCACCATCCCCTGGGCACCTTCCGGTTCCTCCCCAGCCTGGGCAAGGCCGCGGCCTGCGCCCTGACCATCGGCTTCGGCGGCAGCGCGGGGGTGGAGGGCCCTGCCCGATGGCTGGGCGCTGCGGTGGGCGCGCAGTTCCATCGGCTCTTCCGCCGCCTGGCCCGGCGGTTCCGCTGGGCCCGGCGCCTGTTGGCCCAACCAGGCGTGGTCGTGATGGCGGGCTCGGCGGCGGCCCTGGCCGCGGTCTTCCGCGCACCCATCGCCGGGGCCCTGCTCGCCACGGAGCACGATGGCGACCTCAGCACGGACCGCCTGGCGCCGGCCCTGGCGGCCTCCGCCTCGGGCTTCCTGGCCTTCATCGCCATCCGCGGCGGCACCCCTCTTCTTGGCGCAGCCAGTTCGTACCACCTGGTGGCCCGCGAGATCCTGTGGGCGTTGCCCCTGGGGCTCGGCTGCGCCGTGGCCGCCTCCTTTTACCGGCGCCTGCTGCGCTTCGGACGCCACCACCTCAGCCGCCTTCCCCTCCCGGCGCGCGCCGGGCTGGCGGGGCTGGGCCTGATGATCCTTGCCTTGCCCGGTGCCTGGCTCTGGCCCGGACTGCCGGTGACCCAGGGCGGCGGCATTGAGTTGGTGACCCACTTGCTCCGCGGCGGCACCCTGCCTTCCCAAGCCCTGGCTTTCCTGGCCCTGAAACTGGCGGCCACGGCCCTCACCTTCGCCGGGGGCGGCGTGGGCGGCACCTGGCTGCCCTCCGTCACCATGGGCGCCGCCCTGGGTGCGGCCTTCGAAGCCTGGGCGGGCCTCGGCCAGCCCGGCCTCTTCGTGCTTGTGGGCGCCAGCGCCTTCACGGGTGCCGTCCATCGCAGCCTGCTCACCCCAGTGGTCTTCCTGGCGGAAACCACGGGCCAGGCGGCCCTGGTGGTCCCCGCTCTGGTGGCCACGGTCGCCGCCTATCAGGCCTCAGGCCCGGAATGAAGAAGGTCGGCCTCAGTCAGGAGGGACCGTGGGCTCGTCCGTCTGCTTGAGCCAGGGCAGGCGGTGCATGCAGATCCGCCCGTCGAAGGTCACATGCAGGCCGTCCTGGGCGGCATCCTGGTGGTTCAGCACCGACCCCTTGGCGCGGGTCTGATCGAGAACCGCCAGGTCGATGTCCCCGACCAGCACCATCTCGGAGTTGGGGGCGGCCTCGGTGGCGATGCCGTCCATGGGGAAGGGGAAGTCCGAGGGCGTGTAGACGCCGCTCTGGGCGTACTGCGCCGTGAGGTCCGTGATGAGGGGCAGGCTGCCCACCATGCCCGCGGTGACCACATAGATCTGGTTCTCCACGGCCCGGGCCCGGGCGCAGGTGGTCACGCGGCTGTAGCCGCGCCGGTCATCGGTGAGGTAGGGCACCACGAGCAGCTGGACGCCCTGCTCGGCCTGGATGCGGGCCACCTCCGGGAACTGCACATCGTAGCAAATGGACACGCCCATCCGCCCGAAGTCCGTGTCGATGATGTGGATCTCGTGGCCGGGCTCGAAGTGCCAGACATTCCGTTCCGTGGGTGTGAGGTGCAGCTTGGGCTGGTGCACGGGCCTGTGGCCCGGCACGAAGACGGACGCCACATTCTGAAGTTTGCCGTCCACGAAGCGGGGGTGTGTGCCGGCCACCAGGATGCGGTCGTACTTGGTCGAGAGGCGGAGGAAGAGATCCTCGAATCCGTCCGTGAACTGCTCCGCCAGGCGCCGCATGGCCTCGGCGGGGGCAAAGTCCCGGGTGATGCAACTGAGCAGCTGCACGGCCAGCAGTTCCGGAAACACGATGACATCGGAGTCGTAGTCGTCGCCGACATCCACATAGTTCTCCACCTGCTCAGCAAAGGCGGAGAAGTCCGCCACCGGGCGCAGGCCGTACTGGATGCCGCAGACCCGCACGGGGCGGGAGAGGAAGGGAGTGGGGGCCGTGAACCGCATGTCTGCTCCTGGACGGCCCGGCCGTCAGAGTTCCAGCACGATGAGGGCCGCGTGACCCAAGGTTTCCACATCGGGCGCGTAGTCCCGCAGGACGCCACGGACCTGAAAACCCACGCGAAGCTGTTTCGAGAGGGTGGGGTCGAAGATCCGTCCCTCCACCACGGCCTCGACATAGGCCTCGGGCTCCATCTCATAGGCGACGCGGTGGTAACCGGGAATCCGTGCCCCGGCCACGAAGGCCCGGCAGTCCAGGCGCCGGGCCAGATCCACCCGCGCTCGGTAGAGGAGGCTTCCGATGCCCACCCCCTGCCAATCGGGATCCACGGCGATGTTCACGCCGTAGAGCGCTTCGCCTTCGGGATCATGGGTGGACAGGGTGCCCCGGCCGGTGATCTGGGACCAGGTATGGGGGGCCAGGGCCGAGACGATGGGCACGCGGTGGGCCGTGGCCGTGCCCACGATGCGCGCTCCCACTTCCACCACCAGCTGGCCTTCGGGGAAGCACGCCATGTGCCGCACGAGGTTCTCGGCGGACCAGATGGCCTCGGGCCCGTGGGGTGCCGGATAGACGCGAACCATCAGGTCCCGGATCTCCCCCACATCATCCGGCCGGCGGAGACGGAGGATCGGCTTGTCTGAGGAGAATCCGCCCATGGCCCCCACTCGAAAAAGCATCTGCGTCCAGGGTATCCCACCCTGCCAGATCGATCCTTCGGGCTAGCCTGGACTCATGCCCTGGATCGATCTCGCCACCTGGACCGCCGCCATGCCGTTGCTCGCGGGCCTGGTGCTGCTGCGCCGCCACTGGGCGCGGCTGCCGATGCTGCCGGCGGATCCGCCACCGCAGCCCGTGGCCTCCGTGTGCCTCTGCATCCCCGTGCGGAACGAAATCCTCGAGGTGGCGGCGGCTTTGGAGGGCTGGCTGGCCCAGGACCATCCGGCCCTGCGGATCGTGGTGGTGGACGACGGCTCCACGGACGGCAGCACGGCGGTGCTCCGCGCCCAGGAGCAAGCCCATCCGGGTCGCCTGCGCGTCCTCCGCAACGACCATCTCCCCCCCGGCTGGCTGGGGAAGAATTACGCCCTGCATCTGGCCAGTGAGCAGCCCGAGGCGCGGGTGGCGGACTGGCTGCTCTTCGCGGATGCCGATGTCCAGGCGGCCCCCGACCTGCTCCGGCGGGCCCTGGCCTTCGCCACCGCACACCCCACGCACCCCGCGGACATCCTCGCGCTTCTCCCCGGCGTGGATACCGTAGGCTGGGCGGAGCGCGCCGTCCTTCCCCTGGCCGCCTCCGCCTTTCTGGTCCTGATACCGCCCCACCGGGTGCCCCTGCCGCGCCATCCGGCTTTCTGCGGCGTGGGTGCCTTCACCCTGGTGCGGCGCCAGGCCTACGACGCGGCGGGCGGCCATGCGGCCGCTCCCCTGGAGGCCATCGACGACATGATGCTCGCCCGACGGATGAAGGCGGCGGGCTTCGTCAACCGGGTGGCGAGGGGAGGTCCGGATCTGCACCTGCGGATGTACCATGGCCTGGGCGAACTGGTACGGGCCATGCGGAAGAATGCCGCCGCCCTGCCCGCCTGGTGGCTGCTGCCTCTGGCCCTGCCGCCCGCCCTGTTGATCGGTCTGGCGCCGGTCTGGCTGCCCTTCGCCGGTCACCCCGGACTCGCGCTCCTGCTCTGGCTGCTGGTCCCCGCGATGGCGGGTGATGTGCAGCAGCGCCTGACGGGGCGGCCCATGGACCTCCTGTGGGCCCTGTGGCCCTTGAATGTGCTGGTCTTCGCCGCGGGCACGGCCTGGGCCTTCACGGACCGCCTGCGGGGCGTGAACCACTGGCGGGGGCGGGATGTGAAGCTGCGCTAGGAGCCCTGCTCAGACGCCTTCGAAGAGCTTGAGGGTATCGTCGAGCTTGCGCAGGATGGACAGGATGCGGAAAGGCTCCACGGCGAGGTAGTCCACCGCCCCGGCCGAGACCGCGCGATGGCGCTTCAGGGCCTCGTCCTCCTCGGTGCCGGCCAGGAGGACGGGCACGGGGCACCCCTCCTGGGACACCAGCTGGCGGCAGAGCTCCAGCGGGCTGGCGAGCCGCAGCTGGTTGTGGACGAGGACCATGCGGATGCGGCCCCAGCCGGATTCCCCGCCCCCCAGATCCAGGAGCTGAGTCTTCACCGGGCCCTTGATGTGGTCGAGCACGGCCAGCCCGAATTTGCGGCTCAGCGCCTCGGCCAGCCGCCGGGCGAAATCCTCCTTCTCCGTGAGCAGCAGGAGGATCGGATCCCGGTCCACCAGCACCTTCACGGTGGGCATGGTCGCCGCCCGGTTGATGCGCGCCGTGGCCTCCAGGAAGCCCCGGGGAGCGAAGTCGTCCTTGTCCTGCTGGGCCTGGAGGACCTGCTGATCCTGGATCCAGGTCCGGTATCGCTCCAGCATCGGGCCGTCTGCCTGCTTGGTGAAGCGGAGGCCCACCAGGTTCTCGCCGAAGTAGGCGACAGTCGTGGGTGTCCGAAGGCGCAGGCTGCCGTCCAGGGGCACATCCAGCAGCGACTCCTCCCCCATGCGCAGCAGCTCACGGATGTCCTGCTTGGTGTTGCGGAGGACGAGCTCCAGACCCTCCTCGCCGAAGCTCTGGACGGTCCCGTCGAGCAGGGCGTTGCGGGTGTTGGTGAAGGTCGCCGCGTGGGCCGGCCCATGGGCGCGGTCGGGGATGAAATCCGCCAGGCGGTGCAGGTCCGACCGGCGCAGCACCCGCGGAAGGGTGGTGTAGCAGGCCTCCACGCCCTCCAGGATCTCCTGCCCGGCCTGAGTCACCACGCATTCGTACTCAAGGCCGCGGTCCTTCAGCTTGATGGCCAGGTTCTCGCCGGGCTTGAGACCCCAGGCGGCGATGTCCTCGAACGGCATCCGGAAGGCCAGGCGTTCCCCATCCTCCGTGAGGATAGGGAACGCGGCGCGCTGGTCCTTGTAGGCCACCTCCAGCCGGGCTCCGGCCAGGCAGAGGCGCTGCAGCGCCATGCGGATCAGGGTGTCGTCCTCGAGCAGCACGGCTGCCTTGGCCATGTCAGACCTCGCCAGTGAGGGAGTGGGCGTCGGGCACCGGGGGCACGGCACCGGCCGGGAGCCAGCGGGCCAGGGCACGGTGCAGGTCGGGCACCCGGACGGGCTTGGGGATGTGGTCGTCCATGCCGGCCTCGAGACAGCGCTCGCGGTCGCCCACCATGGCGTTGGCCGTCATCGCCACCACGGGCAGGCGCCGCCGGCCCCGCTCGCGCTCCCGCAGGCGCCGGGTGGCCTCGTAGCCATCCATTTCCGGCATCTGGCAGTCCATGAGCACCAGGTCGTAGGACACGCCCACCAGGGCATCCAGGGCTTCCACGCCGGTCGCCACCACATCCGCCTGGATGCCGAACCGGGAAAGCAGGGTGAGGGCGACCTTCTGGTTCACCAGGTTGTCCTCCGCCAGCAGCACCCGGACCGGCACGGGCCCGCCCGAAGGCCCGGCGGCAGCCGCCTTGGCCGGCCCCCCCGCGGCCGGCCCCGCGGGTTCCAGCAGGGCGCGGAGCTGGCTGGGCCGGATGGGCAGGGGAAGGAAGGCCTGCACGCCGTGGCGGGCGGCCGCCTCCCTCAGCTCGGGCTGGTAGAGCGGGCTGACGAGGGCCACGGTGCAGTCCCCCGCTGCGCCCTGGATGGCTTCGATGCAGGCGGAGCCCGCCAGCACCAGGGCGCCGGGCCGCCGCAGGCCCTGCAACCACGAGGCCGGATCCGCCCCCTTGGGCATCAGGTGCGAATCCAGACCCCAGACGCGGAACTGCTCCTCGAGCAGACGAGTCGTGGCCGGCGGAAGCCCCGCCAGGAGCACCTCGTTGACCGGATTCCGCAGCGGCGCCTGGCAGCCACGGGTGCCGAGCCCGAGGGTGAACCAGAAGGTGCTGCCCTCCCCGGGAAGGCTCTCCACACCGATCTCCCCGCCCATCAGTTCCACCAGCCGCTTGCAGATGGTCAGCCCCAGGCCCGTGCCGCCGTACTTCCGGGTGGTGGAGCTGTCGCCCTGGAAGAAGGAGGTGAAGAGGCGCTCGACCACCTCCGGCCGCATGCCGATCCCCGTGTCGCGGACCTCCACGCGCAGAAGCCCGCCAGCGCGGCCCTCGACCTCGGGGCGCACGCGGACCTCCACCGACCCGTCATGGGTGAACTTGAGGGCGTTGTCCATGAGGTTCGTCAGCACCTGGCGCAGCCGGGTCGGATCCCCCGTCACGGACAGGGGCGTGGCGGGATCCACGAAGACCCCCAGCTCCACCCCCTTGGCCTGGGCCTTCATGGCCAGGACGGCCATGACATCCTCCACCACGCTCAGCAGGTCGAAGTCGAGGATCTCCATCTCGAGCTTCCCCGCCTCGATCTTGGAGAAATCGAGGATGTCGTTGATGAGCGTCAGCAGGGACTCGCCGCAAGAGCGCACCGTCTCGGCGTACTGACGCTGTTCAGCGCCCAGGGGCGTGTCCAGCAGCAGGCCCGTCATGCCGATGATGCCGTTCATGGGGGTGCGGATCTCGTGGCTCATGTTGGCCAGGAACTCGCTCTTGAGGCCGGAGAGCTCCAGGGCCTTGTCACGGGCCCGGGCCAGCTCCTGGGCAGCCTCCTCCAGCTTCAGCTCCGCCCGCCGGCGGTCCGTGATGTCGTGGTACTGCCAGAGGTGGCCCAGGTAGTCCTCGCCCACCTGGATGGGCACGAAGTCGCGGGAGAGGATGCGCCCATCCTTGAGACGCCATTCCTCGCCGGTCACCGGCAACCGGGCGGCTGCCACCTCCTCCTGGCGCGCCAGGAAGGCCTCCGGGGACTCCAGCAGAGGCAGACACTCCTCCAGCAGATCACGGGTCTCGCTCTCCACCAGCACATGGGCCGGCACGGGCACCTGGAACATCCAGCAGAAGGTCTCGTTCAGGAGGGCGATCCGGCGCCCCTCGGTCTCCACCAGGATGCCCGCCTGCATGTTCTCGATGAGGGTCCGCAGGCGGCTCGTGGCCACCCGGAGGACGATTTCCGTGTGCTTCCGCTCGGTGACATCGCTGAAGGTGCCCGTGACGCCCCGCACCACCCCGGCTTCATCGAACGAGATGCGCTGGTAGGCCTCCACCCACTTGACTTCGCCGTTCTCCCGGGGGATGCGGAACTCCCCCTCGAAGGCATCCTGCCCGGTGTCCACCGCGTAGGTCAGCATGTTGAGGTAGCGGGGCTTGTCGGCGGGGTGCAGGAAATCGAGGAAGGGGCGGCCGAGGCTCTCCGCCACCCCGAAGCCCGTGAGTTGGGTCCAGGCCGGGTTCAGCAGGGACCAGTGCCCTTGGCGATCGATCTGGAAGACCACCTCCTTCAAGTGGTCGACCAGGGCCCGGTAGCGGTCGGCCTCCCCCTGGATGGGGGCTGGCGGCCCGCCCGAAGCGGGGGTGAGGGAGGGAAAAGGGGGGTGGGCTTCCGTCGGCATGCCCCTCCCTCTTCGGCGGACCTGGGCCGGAGCGTGAAAAAAGATTTCTTGTTTTTTTCGCTTTTTGCCCCATCCTGGAAAGCACCCCTTTGGAGGACCCCATGGCCGCGGCCGAGCAAGATGAACGCCTGAAAGCCCTGACGCGCACCCTGGCCGACATCGACCGGGCTTTCGGCAAGGGCTCGGTCATGAAGCTCGGCGATCGGATGAACAGCGCCGAGGGCATCGAGGTCATCAGCACCGGTTCCATCGCCTTGGACTCGGCCCTGGGCGTGGGCGGCGTACCCAAGGGCCGCGTCGTCGAGGTCTACGGCCCGGAAGCCAGCGGCAAGACCACCCTGGCCCTGCACATGGTGGCCCAGGCCCAGAAGAAGGGCGGCCTGGCCGCCTACATCGACGCCGAGCACGCCCTCGATCCCGAATACGCCCAGAAGCTGGGCGTGGATGTGGCCAACCTCTTCATCAGCCAGCCGGACAGCGGCGAGCAGGCCCTGGAGATCTGCGATCAGCTGGTACGCAGCGGTGCCCTGGACATCATCGTGGTGGACTCCGTGGCAGCCCTGGTGCCCAAGGCCGAAATCGACGGCGAGATGGGCGACAGCCATGTGGGCCTCCAGGCCCGCCTCATGAGCCAGGCCCTGCGCAAGATGACCGGCACCATCAGCAAGACCCACACCTGCGTGGTCTTCATCAACCAGATCCGCATGAAGATCGGCGTGATGTTCGGCAATCCCGAGACCACCACCGGCGGCAACGCCCTCAAGTTCTACGCCTCCGTGCGCCTCGATGTCCGCAGCATCCAGAGCATCAAGGGCAACACCAACGATCCCCTGGTGGCCGCCAAGGACGAGGACTCCTCCGTCATCGGCAAGAAGACCAAGGTGAAGGTCGTCAAGAACAAGGTCGCCCCGCCCCTCAAGGTCGCCACCTTCGACATCATGTATGGCGAGGGCATCAGCCGCACCGGCGAACTGGTGGAGCTGGGCACCCAGCTGGAGATCATCCAGAAGAGCGGTTCCTGGTACAGCTACAAGGACAGCCGCCTGGGCCAGGGCGCCGAGAATGTGAAGAAGCTCTTCATGGACAACCCTGAACTGGCGGACGAGGTTGAGACCCTCATCCGCGAGCGCCTCGGCATGAAGGCCACCGTGGAAGCCTAGAGATCCTCGACTGCGCGCCCTTGGAAGGGGTCGGCAGACGGCGGTGGCCCCCAGGCTGCCGCCGTTTTTTTGGCTTCCACCCGGATCGACCGGCCGCTGGAGATTCCTGTCACGCCAGCTATCATGGCCGGTCCCCGGAGGCCCCATGGCCCATCCCACCTTCCAGGTCGAAACCGTCCACCTGTCCCAGTTCCGTGAGGGCAGCGCCCGGGACCGCGCCGAGTTCATCCGGGTGCTGGGCGACAGTTTCCGGCACACGGGCTTCGTGAAAGTGGCCGGGCACCGGGTCCGGCAGGCTGATGTGGACGGTGCCTACGAGGCGGCCCGGACCTTCTTCACCCTGCCGGAGGAGGTCAAGCGCCGCTACCTCGTGCCAGGCTCCGGTGGCGCCCGGGGCTTCACCCCCTTCGGCAGCGAGCATGCCAAGGACAACCCCGTGGGCGACCTCAAGGAGTTCTGGCATGTGGGCCAGGAGCTGCCGGCGGACCACCCCCTCAAGGCCCTCTACGGCGACAACCTCTGGCCCGAGACCGAGGTCCCCGGCTTCAAGGGCCACACCCTGGCGCTCTACCGGGCCCTGGAGGATTGCGCAGGCACCCTGCTGGAGGCCCTCGCCCTCTACCTGGGCCTGCCCGAACGGAGCCTGGCGGACATGATCGTGGACGGGAATTCCATCCTGCGCATCATCCACTATCCGGCCCTGCGGGATCGCTACCTCGAAGGCGGGGTGCGGAGCTCCGCCCACGAGGACATCAACCTCATCACCCTGCTGCCCGCCGCCACGGATTCGGGCCTGCAGCTGCTGGGCCGCGACGGGACCTGGCGCGCCGTGGATGGCCTGGCCGGCGAGATCGTGGCCGATGCGGGCGACATGCTGAGCCGCCATGTGAACCTGAAGATCCCCAGCACCACGCACCGGGTGGTCAACCCCGACAGCCCCGAGGCCGTGCGCTACTCCATGCCCTTCTTCTGCCACCCGCGGCCCGAGGTGCTCCTCGACTGCCCCGGATCGCTCCTGGGCCCGGGCGAAGCCAAGCGCTTCGAGCCCATCACCGCCCACGCCTTCCTGTTGCAGCGCCTGCGGGAGATCGGGTTGATCTGACCCGTTTGAGGGCGCCCTGGAGGCGGGCCGCCCCCTGGGGATCCAGATCGGCCAGCCGGACCTGCACCGCCAGAGCCTCCTCCCGGCGTCCGAGATCCACCAGCAGCAGCCCCAGGTCCAGCCACAGCTCCGCCGCCAGAGGGCGGTAGCGGAGGGTGGTCTGGAGCGTGGCCACGGCGGCTTCGCGCTGGCCCAGCATCTGCTGGCAGTGGGCCAGACGCATCCAGGCCTCCGCATCATCGGGACGGAGGGCCAGCCCCTTCTGGAAGGCCTCCGCTCCCGCGGCGAACCGCCGGGCATTGATCCGGGCGCAGCCCAGGTTCATCCAGGCCAGGGCGTAGCCGGGCTCCAGGGCCAGGGCTTCCAGGAAGGCCCGCTCGGCCTCATCGAACCGGTTGAGCTGGTCCAGGGTCGTCCCGAGGTTGTTCCAGGCCCGGGGCTTCTGCTGAAGTTCCAGGGACCGGCGGTACGCTCCGACGCTTTCCTGGAGCACGACGGGCGGCACGCCTTGGCCGGCCTCCGCCGAGGCCCGGGCCGAGCGGTCGAGGGCCAGCCCCAGGGCCAGCCAGGCATTGGGATCCATCGGCAGGTCCCGGACCCACTGGCGCGCAGCCGTCTCCCAGGCGGGCCAGTTGCGGGGGTCCGCCGCGAGCGCCCCCAGAAGATCCGCGTCCTGGACTCCGGGCCCCGTCCCCGGGTGGCTCGTGTCGGCCAGGTCCGGCCGCGCCACCAGTTCCCGGATCCAGTCCACGGGCACGGCGAAGCTCAGCCGGGGGCTGGCCGCGAAGGTGAAGCTGGTGAGCCCCAGCAGGCGCCCCTCCGCGTCGAACAGGCCGCCGCCGCTGTTGCCGGGCAGCGCCATGGCATCGCTCTGGAGCAGGCGGCCCTCTTCGTAGTGCCAGATGCCCCGAAGCCGCCCCCGGGATACCACGAGGTCCTGCCCGCCCGGATATCCCATGGCCACCACGGCCTGTCCCACCTCCGCGGGCGCCGGGGCCAGCGTCACTGCAGGCACGGTCAATCCCGGCACCGTGAGCAGGCAGAGATCTCGGGCCCGGTCCATCCGCACCCGGGTCACCCGCCAGGCCTCGGAGCCCCGGTACACCACGAGCCCGTGCCCCCCTTCCGCCACATGGGCGTTGGTCGCCACGAGGCCGGGCGCCACGACCACGCCGCTGCCCTGGTGGGCCTGGATTCCCCCGAGGGGGCTCCGCACCAGCAGCACGGACTCCTGGGCCCGCCGCAGCAGGGGGATGGCCGAGGGAGGCGCGGCTTCCTGAACCGCCGGCAGCGCCACCCCGGGGAGGATCATTCCGGGTCTTGCACGCCGAGCCCGGCCCCCTGCAGGTGGCGGGGGAGGGTCGTGGCGCCTGGGCTGCTCAGGGCGTTGCCACCCGTTCCGCCTGTGGCAGGCCGCGGCGCTGCGGGCGCGGGGCGGTTGCCGGGCTGGGCCAGCATGGCCCGCATCTGCTCGGCCGTGGCGAAACGCTCCAGGCGGGAGAGCTGTTCTTCGGTGGGGAAGCCTTCGTAGCGGACCCGGCGGGGCCCCCAGATGGCCACGGCCTCGCCCCGGAGTTCCTGGATGCGCGGCAGGGTCTGGCGCCAGCAGATGGCCAGCGGCTCGCCATTCGCCGCGGAGAAGGCGATGAGGTCCGTCTCGGGCAGCAGCACGGGCGTGCCGGCCTCCCAGGACGCCAGCGTCAGCGGCTTGCCCTGGGTGGTCTTCACAATGGCGACGGAAGCGGGACGGCCCAGGGCCGGATCCAGATCCTTCTCCTGGATGCGCAACGCCTCGATGAGGTCCAGGTGCTTCAGTTCCCGCTGGGGCGCGGACATGGGGTGCGGATCCTGAAGCCGGGCGGTCATGAGCTTGTCGTCGATGCGCTCCAGCACGGCCAGTTGAAGCGCTGGACGCCCCGCCTGGATCATGCGGCCCACCTCGTCCATGAGCTTGGGCAGCAGGATCTGCGGTGTGGCCAGCAGGGTGTCGGCGGCGGGAATGGCGAGGAAGGGATGCTGGTCCTTGAAGAGCCCATGCCAGATCTCCGGCAGCAGCAGGCGGGCCGCGTCGAACCCGTCGCGCCAGGGACCGCGGTAGATGCCGGAAGGCAGGCGCTCGAAGGCGCCGCCGCTGCGGTGACGCAGGTGATCCAGGGCCAGCTCCAGCACATCGTCGGCGGGCTGGTCCCAGAGCTTCAGCCAGGCGCTGGGCATCACCACCTCGCCCACGCGGATGCGCTGGCGCAGGCCGTCGATGAACCCGCGGCTCCAGCGGCCCTCCCGCTCCGCCTGCCAGGCGGGAACCAGCTCCGGCAGGAGGTGGTCCTGGGCGTCGATCCAGGGCTCGGGCAGCGGCAGGCCCTGCTGGTGGAGCTCGGCCACCGCATCCGCCCAGGCCTCCCGCTCCTCCGGTTTCCGATGGGCCTCGAACCCGGACGCCAACCCTTCCAGGCCGGGCAGGGACGACGGAACGCCCCTGGCCTCCAGGAGGGCCGCCAGCCCAGGCAGGGGCGCCTCCTCGGCGCGAGAACGGAATCGATCGAAAAAGCCCATTTTTGGAGATCCAATCAAACAGTCCATTCTGACGCAGGAAAGGAATTTATGCTTGGGATATGGAGCCCCTCGACACCCTGGGCCGCCCCCTGAGGGCACTGCGCATCTCGGTCACCGACCGGTGCAACTTCCGTTGCACCTATTGCATGCCCAAGGAGGTCTTCGGGCCCGACTACCCCTTCCTGCCCCGGGAGGCCCTCCTCAGCTTTGAGGAGATCACCCGGCTGGTGCGGATCTTCGCAGGCCTCGGCGTCACCAAGCTCCGCCTCACCGGGGGCGAACCCCTCATGCGCCGGGAGCTCGCCAGCCTGGTGCGCATGCTGGCTGCGGTGCCCAGCATCGAGGACCTGGCGCTCACCACCAATGGCGCCTTGCTTCCGGATCAGGCCGCGGCCCTGCACGACGCGGGCCTGAAGCGGCTCACCGTGAGCCTGGACACCCTCCGTCCGGACCGCTTCCGCGCCCTCAGCGATACGGACCTGCCCCTGTCCCGGGTGCTGGAGGGCCTCACCGCCGCCCGGGCGGCCGGCTTCAGCCGCCTCAAGCTCAACTGCGTGCTCCAGCGCGGCGTGAACGAGGACGAGATCCTGGATCTCGCCGCCTTCGCCCGGGAGCGGGGTCATTCCCTCCGCTTCATCGAGTTCATGGATGTGGGCACCACCAACGGCTGGCGCATGGAATCCGTGGTGCCCGCCGCCGAGGTGCATCGCCGCCTCCACGAGCGCTGGCCCCTGGAGCCCGTGGACGCGCCCCGCGGTGCCGTGGCCCGGGAATGGCGCTACCGCGACGGCCAGGGTGAGCTGGGCCTCATCGCCTCCGTCACGGCCCCCTTCTGCCGGGGCTGCGACCGGGCCCGCCTGTCCGCCGACGGCCACCTCTACACCTGCCTCTTCGCGGGCGAGGGGCTGGATCTCAAGGCCTTCCTCCGCAGCGGCCACACCGACGCGGACCTCGCCTCCCTCCTGGCGTTCCACTGGAAGCGGCGGGATGACCACTACTCCGAGCTCCGGCACGGCGCCACCCCCGGCCTGCCCAAGGTCGAGATGTCCCGCATCGGCGGCTGAGTCCAGGAGTCCCATGAGCATCCCCACCCGATTCGCCGCCCTGCTCCTCACCACGGGCCTGCTGGCCGCGCCCCCAGCCGCGGTCGTCCATGGCGGGGCCGGCAGTCCCCGCACCCGCATGGATGGCACTGATCCGGCTGCCGCGAAAGCCCTGGCCGCCCTGAAAACCGGCGCTTCCGCGCTGGACGCCGCCCTGGCCGGCGTGATGGTGCTGGAGGACGATCCCCGCTTCAACGCGGGCACCGGCGCCAACATCCGCCTCGACGGCAAGACCATCCAGATGGACGCCGCCTGCATGGACGGCGCCACCGGCGGCTTCGGAGCTGTGGCCGCCATCGAGCGCGTGAAGAACCCCGTGCTCGTAGCCCGCAAGGTCATGGACACGCCCCACCTCCTCATCGTGGGTGAGGGCGCCACGCGCTTCGCCCGGGCCATGGGATTTCCCGACTACGACCCCACCTGCGCCGAGAACCGGGCCCGCTTCCAGCGCGTGCAGAGCATCCTCCAGGGTTCGGATCCGCGCCAGATCGAGGCCTGGAAGCGCTACGACTGGAAAAAGGCCTGGAACTTCCCCACGCCCCTGAAGGAGGCCCTGGGCTCTCCCGACACCGTGGGCTGCGTCACCCGGGATGCCCAGGGCCGCTTCGCCGCCGCCATCAGCACCGGGGGCACCACCATCACCTTCTACGGCCGCGTGGGCGATGTGCCCATGTACGGCGCGGGCATTTATGCCGGGCCCAAGGGCGCCGTGGCCTGCACCGGCAACGGCGAGGACATCGTCAAGCACCTGGTGGCCAAGACCACCTACGACCTGCTGGCCAAGGGCCTCTCCGCCCAGAAGGCCGTGGACCGCGCCCTCGCCGCCTTCCCCGCCCGCATCGACCTGGGCCTCGTCGCCGTCGGTCCCGCCAGCACCGGCGGCGGCTGCAACTACTCTGCCGAGAAGAAGCAGTTCGGGACGGACTACCGGAACCAGATGGCGTGGAGCGCGGCGCAGTAGGCCCTCACATTTCCCCCGCCCTCGGGTAGCTGCCCAGCACCTTCATGGAGGCGCAGGCGCCCTTCAGCTCGGCCAGGGCTTCGGCCATAAGGGCGTCGGCGGCGTGGCCTTCGATGTCGAGGAAGAAGGCGTATTCCCAGAGCTTGCGGCGGGTGGGGCGGCTCTGGATGCGGCTGAGGTTCAACCCGCGGCGGGCCAGTGGCTCCAGCAGGTGGAGGAGGGCGCCGGGGCCATCCTGGGCCATGGCCAGCAGGGTGGTGCGATCTCGCCCCGTGGGCTCGGCGGCCTTCGGGCCCAGCACCAGAAAGCGCGTGGCGTTGGCGGCCAGATCCTGGATCCGCGTCTCGGCCACCTTGAGGCCGAACAGCTCCGCGGCCAGCTCCGAGGCCACGGCAGCCCCTTCCGCGTCCTCCCGCGCCAGACGCGCCGCTTCGGAGGTGGATGGCGCCTCGATGCGGTCGGCCTGGGGAAGGTGCGCCTCCAGCCAGCGGCGGCACTGACCCAGGGCCTGGGGATGGGAATAGACCCGGCGCACGGCCCCCAGATCGAGCTCGGGTCGCAGCAGCAGCGCCTGATCCACAGGCAGCAGGATCTCCGCGCAGATCCGCAGGGGGCTGTCGAGGAAGGCGTCCAGCGTGGAGTCCACCGCCCCTTCAGTGGCGTTCTCCACAGGCACCACGCCGTAGTCGGCCCGGGCCCGCTCCACCGCCTGGAACACGGCCTGGATGGTGCCCTGGGGCAGGGACTGGCTGGAGCCGCCGAACTGGTGGCGGGCCGCCAGGTGGGTGAAGGTGCCCTCGGGCCCCAGGAAGGCCACCCGGAGCGGCTTCTCCAGGCTGAGGCAGGCGCTCATAATTTCCTGGAAGATCGTGCGCACGGCCGGAGCCGGAAAGGGCCCGCCGTTCTCCGCCTCGAGGCGCGCAAGGACCTCCCGCTCGCGCTTCGGGGCATGGAAGATCCCCTCGGGCGCGGCGGCCGTCTTCAGGCGGCCCACCTCGGCGGCCAGGGCGGCCCGTTGGTTCAGCAGGGTCAGCAGCTCGTCGTCCACGCGGTCGATGGCCTGGCGGAGGCCCTGGAGGGGATCGGATGGCGTCGGGATCACGAGAGCTCCTGAAATGCAGAAACCCCCGAGCCGTGAGGTCTCGGGGGCGATGGCGGAAGCGGTTCAGGTCTAGAAGCCGTCCACCCCCGCACCCGGGGTGCGAAAGCTGAAGGCGAAAAAGCAGCGGGGAGTCGGCATGACGGTCCTGACACCATGCCCGAAAGCCGGGCAGGTCCGCAAGCCGTCAGGCGCCGAGATGGGTAATGACTTCTGCCAGGCAGGCCGCCCACACCTCGTCCGGAGTCTCTTCCAGGAAGAACTCCACGGCGCGGCCCGCCGGCCGGGCCTCGGGATGCTGGGACCAGGCCTCGAACAGGGCGTCCAGGGGGGCGGCATCCAGGGGGTTGTGGCGGAACTTGTGGGATTTCCGGGCCCGGTCCGGCTCGGGCCCCCGGAGACAGACGCCTTCGCGTCGCGTGGCCACGAAGGTGAAGGCCTGGACCCACTTCCCGTCCATGAGCTGGTTGAAGTGCAGGAAGGCCCCGTGGTGGCTGCGGGAGTAGTCGAACACCCGGTGCTTGCCGCGCCACTTGCCCACCCAGTGGGTGAGGAGGACCGCCAGGCGGGCCCGCTCTGAAGGGTGCTTCAGACAGCTCTGGGCGTAGGGCAGGAATTCATCGAGCAGGTCCACGGCAACTCTCCAACAGTATCCACCCTACCGCATGGAAGATCCCGAGGGTGCAACCGGGCCCAGGTGGCTACCATGGGGCCGGTTTCCATCCCTCCCATGACGGCGCCCCCACTCCCATCCACCCCTCCGCTCACCTCGCCCCGGGGTCCGTCCCTGCTTGCTCTGGCCGTCCTGCTGGTGAGCCTGGGCGCGACGCTGCTGTCCTGGAGCGTCGCCCGCCGCAATCAGGAACAGCGGGACCTGGCCCGGCTCAACCGGTTCGTGGGCCGCACCGAACAGAGCCTGAAGAACCGGCTGGGCCGCTACGAGGACATCGTTCGGGGGGCCCAGGGCATGTTCGCCGCGGACCGGGGTGAGCCCGGCGTGGAGGAATGGCGGGCCTTCGTGGGCTCGCTGGCCCTCCAGGAGCGGCACCCGGGCCTGTCGAGCCTCGCCTTCATCCGCCGCGTTCCGGCCGCCGACCTGGATGGCTTTCTGCGGGACCGGCCGCAGCTGAGGGACCGCTACCATCGACCCATCTCGGATCCCCTGCCCCTTCGACACCCGGGCCAGGATGCGGACCACCTCATCATCGAGCTCTGCGAATCGGGCGCCCGGGGGGCGGCCGCCCTGGGACTCGATGTCGGCGTCAGCCCCACCCAGCGCCTCGCAGCGGAACGCGCGGCCGAGACGGGCCAGCCCACGCTGTCCGGGCTGCTCTACTTCACCCTCAAGGAGGGCCGTCAGGATGCCGTGGCCCTGTTCATGCCCGTCTATTCGGGGCCCGGCCTGCCCGGCACGCCGGAGGAGCGCCACCGCCACCTCAAGGGCTGGGTTTCCGCGGGGATCCTCCTCCAGCCGCTCCTGGAAGACCTCCTCCGGGGCGAAGACGCCGGTGTGGCCCTCAGCCTCGTGGACGCCTTCGCGCCCCAGGGCCCCCAGCAGCTGATGGCCAGTGAGGGCTGGCCCCAGGGCGGGACACCTGAAGCGATCCAGAAGCTGGAGGCCGGGGGCCGCGGCTGGCAGCTCCGCTACGCGGTCAAGCCGGGCTTCTACCGCACCGAGGGACGGAACCAGCCCTTGCACCTGCTGATCGGCGGGCTCGTCATCAGCCTCTCGCTGGCGGCCGTGGTCTGGTCCCTGGCCGGCACGCGGGTGCGCGCCCTCGCCCTGGCCCACGACATGAATGCGACGCTGTTCGAGGCCCTCCAGCGGAATCGCAGCCACCTGGAATCCACGCCCCTGGCCGTGATCGAGACCGACGGCGCCTTCCGGATCCGCGAGTGGAATCCAGCCGCGGAGCGGATCTTCGGCTACACCCGGGAGGAGGCCCTCGGCAAGGACACCCGGGACCTCGTTCCCAAGGAAGGCCAGGCAGGGGTGGCCGCCCACCGGGAGGCCCTGCTCGGCGGCACGGATGGCATCCGGGCCACCATGGAGAACCTCACCCGGACCGGCCAGCGGATCCTCTGCGATTGGTACAACACGGCGCTGCGCGACGAGCGGGGCCGCTTCCTCGGCGCCATCTTCATGGCCGACGATGTCACGGAGCGCCGGCGGGCCGAGAGCGCCCTGCGCCAGGCCCAGAAGCTGGAGAGCCTGGGCGTCCTCGCCGGGGGCATCGCCCATGACTTCAACAACCTCCTCACGGCCATCCTGGGCAATACCGAAGTGGCCCTGGACCTCGCCAAGGGCAATCCCCGCCTCCTGCACGCCCTCCAGCGCGTCGAGGCCACCACCCAGCGCGGTGCCGACCTGGCCCGCCAGTTGCTGGCCTATGCGGGCAAGGCCCACTTCTCGGTCCAGCCCCTGGATCTGAACGGCATCATCGTCGAGATGGGCGACCTGCTGTCGGTCTCCATCTCCAAGAAGGTGGTCCTGCGCCGGGACCTCCAGCCTGGCCTCCCGCCCGTGGAAGCAGACAGCGCACAGTTCCAGCAAGTCGTGATGAACCTGGTGATCAACGCCTCCGAGGCCATCGGCGATCGGCCCGGGAAGATCATCCTCCGCACGCGGGCGGCCGAATACACCCAGGCCCAGCTCTCCGCCGCCTTCCCGGGCCAGGTGCTGGAGCCCGGCCTCTATGTCCGCATGGAGGTGGAAGACGACGGCAGCGGGATGGACGCGGAGACCATCGGCCGCATCTTCGACCCCTTCTTCACCACCAAGTTCACGGGCCGGGGCCTGGGCCTCTCCGCCATGCTCGGCATCGTGCGGGGCCACCGGGCGGGCATCCGGGTGGAGAGCACGCCGGGCGAGGGTACGACCTTCATCCTGCTCTTCCCCGCCGGCGAGGCCACCGTCACCATCCCGCCCCCCGAGGCCCAGCCCCGGCCCGCGGTGTCGGGGACCGTGCTGGTGGTGGATGACGAGGCCATCCTGCGTGACCTCGCGCGGACCGCCCTGGAGAACGCGGGCTTCCAGGTGCTGGAAGCCCGGGACGGCCTGGAGGCCGTGGAGGTGATCCAGGCGGGCCGGACCTCCGTGGATCTGGTGCTGCTCGACATGACCATGCCCCGCATGGGCGGCGCGGAGGCCTTCCGGAAGATCCGGGAACTGGCTCCTGGCATGCGGGTCCTCCTCACCAGCGGATACACCCAGAAAGAGTCCCTGGAGTCCCTGGAGGACTTCCCCCCGGACGGCTTCCTCCAGAAACCCTTCCAGGTGAGGGAGCTGGTGGCGAAAATTCGGGACATTCTCACCGATTCACCCCGGAGACGAACGCCTGAATGATTAATCCGGAATGCCTTTTCCATTAGCTAAGTCCTTGCGATTCCAGCGTCCTGTGGCATGGGTCACAAGTGTTCCCAATTAGGTTTTTAGACACAGAATTCCCCCTCCCGTCATCGCATGCTGAACGGATCTGGAGGCCTCCATGTCTGAGTCCGAAGCGGCCACGAACCTGATCAGCGCTGGGAATCTTCCCACGCCGAACTGGCACGCCACCCATGAAGAGGCCCAGGGCCAGCTGACGCGCATGTCCGAAGCCCTGGGCGCGGGCGACTGGAAGGGCGTGGACCGGGGCGCCCGGTGGATCTTCGAGGTGCTGCGCGTCCACAACGAGGCCGAGGAGCGGGAACTGTTCCCCCTCCTGGAGGAGATCGGCGCCGAGTCCCTGCACCAGCGCCTGCACGAGGATCACCGCCAGATGTGGGATCTGAACCTGCAGCTGCTGGCCGAGATCAACGACGGCCAAGTGCGCGCCCCCCGCTCCCTCACCCTGCTGGGCCAGCGACTGGTGGACCTGATCCGCGAGCACATCGAGACGGAAGAGCACCTGATGCTCCCCTTGCTCAAGGGCAAGACCCTCTACTGGTCCGACGACGAGACCCAGGACGGCTACCTGATCCTCGAGAAGAAGCTCATCGCCCCCGAGACCTGGTCCTTCATCGTGCAGGCCCCCCAGGTGGCCCGGGGCCGCAAGCCCGGCCAGTTCTTCATGGTGGCCCCCTTCCCCGAGAGCGAGCGCATCCCCCTCACCCTCGCCGGCGGCGATGCCCGCCGAGGCTACATCCACTTCATCATGCAGGAGGTGGGCGCCACGACCCAGGCCATGGGCAAGCTCAGCGCGGGCGACCGCCTCTACGCCGTGGCCGGCCCCATGGGCACCCCCACGGAGCTGGTGGAGGAAGGCACCATCGTCCTGATGGCCGGCGGCTACGGGTCTGCGGCCATCCTGCCCGCGGCCGAGGAGCTGCACGCCAAGGGCCGCCGCGTGATCACCATCCTGGGCGGCCGCAGCCGGGAGCGCGTGCTGCTGGCCGATGAGCTGGGCAAGGCCTCCGCCGAACTGATCATCACCACCGATGACGGCACCCTGGGCCGCCAGGGCCTGGTGACGGACGCCCTCAAGGACATCATCGCCCGGGAGAAGGTGGCCCAGGTGGTGGCGGTGGGCCCCCTGCCCATGATGCGGGCCGTGTCCGACCTGACGAAGCCCCACGGCATCTTCACCCTCGTGAGCCTCAACGCCCTCATGGTCGATGGCACGGGCATGTGCGGCGGCTGCCGCGTCAGCGTGGGCGGGCAGACCAAGTTCGCCTGCTTCGACGGTCCCGACTTCGACGGCCACCAGGTGGACTTCAACATGCTCCGCATGCGCCAGGACTGGTACAAGCAGGAGGAGAAGGACATCTGCGATCCCTCCGAATGCAAGATCGGCCGCGTGGCCGCCACCGGCCCCGTGGACTACTCGCAGTACCTCAACGAGCCTGTGACGGAGCTGGACTGGCAGAACCTGGACCTGGGCGCCATCAAGCCCAGCCAGAAGATGAAGATCCCCCGCCAGGAGATGGCCTGCCAGCCGCCCGAGCTGCGCGTGTGCAACTTCGACGAGGTGAGCCTGGGCCTGTCGCCCGAACAGGCCAAGCTGGAGGCCGCCCGCTGCATCATGTGCAAGCACCCCGCCTGCATCGAAGGCTGCCCGGTGAGCATCAACATCCCGGCCTTCCTGCAGCAGATCGTCAATGACGATCCCCAGGCCGCGGCCCGCGTCATCAAGGAAAGCTCCTCGTTGGGCTCCGTCTGCGGTCGTGTCTGCCCGCAGGAGAAGCAGTGCGAGATCAAGTGCGTGGTGGGCATCAAGGGCCTGCCCGTGTCCATCGGCCGCCTGGAGCGCTTCGCCTCGGATTCCATGCTGGGCTCCCAGGAGCTGCCCCCGGTCGAGGCGGCCACGGGCAAGAAGGTCGCTGTCATCGGCGCGGGCCCCGCGGGCCTCACGGTCGCGGGGGAGCTCATCAAGAAGGGCCACCAGGTCACCGTCTACGACGCCCTCCACAAGCCCGGCGGCGTGATGCTCTACGGCATCCCCGAGTTCCGCCTGCCCAACAAGATCGTGGATCAGGAAGTGGACACCCTTCGCCGCCTGGGCGTGAAGTTCGTCATGAACACCCTGGTGGGCCGCAGCATGACGCTGGAGGATCTCCGCCAGGAGAACGACGCCATCTTCATGGGCACCGGCGCCGGCCTGCCCAAGATGATGGGGATCCCCGGCGAGGAGTTCAAAGGCGTCTACACCGCCAACGAGTTCCTCACCCGCATCAACCTCATGCGTGCCGACCTCTTCCCCGAATACTCCACGCCCGTGACCATCGGCAAGAATGTGATCATCGTCGGCGCTGGCAACACCGCCATGGACGCCTCCCGCGCCGCCCGCCGCATGGGCGCCGAGAAGGTCACGGTGGTCTACCGCCGCACCATCAATGAATCCACGGCCCGCAAGGAAGAGCTCGAGCACGCGATGGAGGAGGGGGTCGAGTTCAAGTTCCTCACCACCCCCGTGCAGCTCCACGGCAACGAGAAGGGCTGGATGACCCACGCCGAATGCGCCGTGATGGAGCTGGGCGAGCCCGGCCCCGACGGCCGCCGCAGCCCCAAGATGACCGACGAGCGCATCATGATCCCCTGCGAGACCCTGGTGGTCGCGCTGGGCTTCGATGTGAACCCCCTCCTGGCCATGACGGAAAAGGGATTGCGGACCCTCAAGGGGGGGGTTGTTGTCGTCGACAATGAAACTGGCGAGACCTCCCTCCCGGGCGTCTTCGCAGGCGGCGATGTCATCACCGGTGGCGCCACGGTGATCCTGGCCATGGGTCAGGGCCGCCGGGCCGCCGCCGCCATCCACAAACGCCTTTTGGGGGAAGCTCAGGCTGTGGTCTGACCACCTGACCCTTTGTGATCAAATCGACCCGCTCATCACATATGATGTTCAAAGTGTGATTTTTGTCTTGATGCCCATTGCCGGCAACGCCCCCAAGGACCCCGGAAGGAGTGAACCATGAGCCAGCGAGTGATGAAGACCCTCGATGGAAATGAGGCCACCGCCTCAGTCGCCCATCGCCTCAGCGAGGTCATCGCCATCTATCCCATCACGCCCTCGTCGAACATGGGCGAGTGGGCCGACGAATGGAGCTCCCAGGGCAAGACCAATGTCTGGAAGACCATCCCCTCGGTGATCGAGATGCAGTCCGAGGGTGGTGCCGCCGGCGCGGTCCACGGCGCCCTCCAGGCCGGCAGCCTGACGACGACCTTCACGGCGTCCCAGGGCCTGCTCTTGATGATCCCGAACATGTACAAGATCGCCGGCGAGCTGACGCCCTTCTGCATGCATGTGAGCGCCCGCACCCTGGCCGCCCACGCGCTGAGCATCTTCGGCGACCACTCGGATGTGATGTCCTGCCGCATGACCGGCTTCGCCATGCTCTCCTCCGAGAGCGTCCAGCAGGCCCATGACTTCGCCGCCATCTGCCATGCGGCCACCCTGCGCAGCCGGGTGCCCATCCTGCACTTCTTCGACGGCTTCCGCACCAGCCACGAGGTCGCCAAGATCGAGATCCTCAACGACGAGGACCTCCGCCACATGGTGCCCGACGAGCTGGTGGCCAAGTTCCGCAAGCACGCCCTGACGCCCGATCACCCGGTGATCCGCGGCACCGCCCAGAACCCCGACACCTTCTTCCAGGCTCGCGAGGCCTGCACCCCCTACTACAAGGCCTTCCCGGCCATCATGCAGCAGGAGATGGACCGCTTCGGCGCCCTGACCGGCCGCAACTACCGCCTCTACGACTACTACGGCCACCCCGAGGCCGAGCGCGTGGTGGTCATCATGGGCTCCGGCTGCGATGTCACCCACGAGTATGTGGAGTGGGCCGCCAAGCAGGGCGAGAAGGTGGGTGTCCTCAAGGTCCGCCTCTTCAGGCCCTTCGCCATCGAGGAATTCGTCCGCGCCCTCCCCGCCTCCGTGAAGAAGATCGCCGTCATGGACCGCTGCAAGGAGCCCGGGTGCCCCGGCGATCCCATGCACATGGATGTGATCTCCGCCCTGCGCGAAGGCCGCGAGGAAGGCCACACCACCCTCGACCCCATCGTCGTGGGCGGCCGCTACGGCCTGTCCTCCAAGGAATTCACCCCCGCCATGGTCAAGGCCATCTACGACAACCTGGCCAAGGACAAGCCGAAGAACCACTTCACCATCGGCATCATGGATGACATCAGCCACAGCTCGCTGACCTACGACGCCAGCTTCGATGTGGAACCTGCCGATGTGACCCGCGCCCTCTTCTATGGCCTCGGCGCTGACGGCACCGTGGGCGCCAACAAGAACTCCATCAAGATCATCGCGGAAGAGACGGACAACTACGGCCAGGGCTACTTCGTCTACGACTCCAAGAAGTCCGGCGCCATCACCATCAGCCACCTGCGCTTCGGACCCCGGCCCATCAAGAGCGCCTACCTGGTGACCAAGGCGAACTTCATCGCCTGCCACCAGACCAGCTTCCTCGAGAAATACGAGATGCTCGAGACCGCCGTGAAGGGCGCCACCTTCCTGCTGAACACGCCCCACAACAGCGAGACGGTGTGGGACACCCTGCCCAAGGAAGTGCAGGAGGCCATCGTCGAGAAGCAGCTCAAGTTCTATGTGATCGACGCCTACGAAGTGGCCAAGAACACCGGCATGGGCGTGCGCATCAACACCATCATGCAGACCTGCTTCTTCGCCATCTCCGGTGTGCTGCCTCGCGAGGAGGCCATCGCCCAGATCAAGAAGGCCATCAAGAAGACCTACGGCAAGAAGGGCGACGCCATCGTCCAGAAGAACTTCGTGGCCGTGGATGAAACCCTGGCCCACCTCCATGAAGTGAAGGTGCCCGCCACGGTCTCCTCCACCCGCGTGCGGCCCCCCGCGGTGGCTGCCGAGGCTCCGGACTTCGTCCAGCGCGTCACGGCCGTGATGATGGAGGGCAAGGGCGACCTGCTGCCCGTCAGCGCCTTCCCGATCGACGGCACCTGGCCCATGGCCACCACCAAGTGGGAGAAGCGCAACATCGCGCTGGAGATCCCCGAGTGGGATGCCGCCCTCTGCATCCAGTGCAACAAGTGCGCGATGGTCTGCCCCCACGCCGCCATCCGCGCCAAGGTCTACGATCCCGCGGCCCTGGCCGGCGCCCCTGAGACCTTCAAGGGCGTGGACTACAAGGGCCCCGAGTTCAAGGGCCAGAAGTACACCATCCAGGTGGCCCCCGAGGACTGCACGGGCTGCACCCTTTGCGTGGAAGTCTGCCCCGCCAAGGACAAGAGCAACCCCAAGCACAAGGCCATCGACATGGTCGCCCAGGCCCCGCTCCGCGAAGCCGAGGCCGCCAACTTCTCGTTCTTCCTCGACCTGCCCGAAGCTGATCGCACCAAGGTGAAGCTCGATGTGAAGGGCACGCAGTTCCTCGAGCCGCTCTTCGAATTCAGCGGCGCCTGCTCGGGCTGCGGCGAGACCCCCTACATCAAGCTGCTCACCCAGCTCTTCGGCGACCGCACGCTGATCGCCAATGCCACGGGCTGCTCCAGCATCTACGGCGGCAACCTGCCCACCACCCCCTACGCCGTGAACAAGGATGGCCGCGGTCCCGCCTGGGCCAACAGCCTCTTCGAAGACAACGCGGAGTTCGGCCTGGGCATGCGTCTCTCCGTGGACAAGCACCAGGAGTTCGCCCTCGAGCTGATGCACCGCCTCGTCGCCAAGCTCGGTGATGAACTCATCACCGGCATCGCCACCGCCGACCAGAGCACCGAAGCCGGCATCAAGGCCCAGCGCGAGCGGGTCGAGATCCTCAAGCAGAAGCTGACCGGGCTCAACGAGCCCGAAGCGAAGATGCTCTATGACCTGGCCGACTACCTGGTCAACAAGAGCGTCTGGATCGTGGGTGGCGACGGCTGGGCCTACGACATCGGCTACGGCGGCCTCGATCATGTGCTCGCCTCTGGCCGCAATGTGAATGTGCTGGTGCTTGATACCGAGGTCTACTCCAACACCGGTGGCCAGGCTTCCAAGTCCACGCCCATGGGCGCCGGCGCCAAGTTCGCCATGGCCGGCAAGAGCATGCCCAAGAAGGACCTGAGCATGATCGCCATGAGCTACGGCGGCATCTATGTGGCCAAGGTCGCCTTCGGCTTCCGCGACGCGCAGACGGTGAAGGCCTTCCAGGAAGCCGAGTCCTACAACGGCCCCAGCCTCATCCTGGCCTACAGCCACTGCATCGCCCACGGCTACGACCTGGCCCACGGCTGCGACCAGCAAAAGCTGGCCGTGGACTCCGGTCACTGGCCGCTCTTCCGCTTCGACCCCCGCCGCCTGGAAAAGGGTGAGGCGCCGCTGCAGATGGATTCCGGCGCGCCCAAGGTGCCCATGCTCCAGTATGTTCGCAACGAGACGCGCTACCGCATGATCGAGCAGCAGAACCCCGAGCACTTCCAGAAGCTCATGGCCCAGGCCCAGCTCGACACCACCAACCGCTACTCCGTCTACGAACAGCTCGCCAAGCTGTCCGTCACGGCCAAGGAAAGCTGAGGGAGACGACATGAACCTCTCGACCACCTACCTCGGCCTCAAGCTGGCCCATCCGTTGATGGCGGGCGCCTCGCCCCTGGTCGATGACATGGGCATGGTCAAGCGCCTCGAAGATGCCGGCGCCTCCGCCATCGTCATGCACTCGCTCTTCGAGGAGCAGATCACCCGCGAAGAGCAGGGCATGATCATGGACATGGAGCTGAGCTCCAATTCCAGCGCGGAAGCCATCTCCTTCTTCCCCCAGCCTGATGAGTTCCGCCTCGGCCCTGAGAAGTACCTCGAGCAGCTTCGTCGCATCAAGCAGGCCGTGGCCGTGCCCGTCATCGCCTCCCTGAACGGCACCACTCCGGCCGGCTGGCTGCACTATGGCCAGCTCATGGAACAGGCCGGCGCGGACGCCCTCGAACTGAATGTCTACTACCTGGCCACGGATCCCACGGAAACCGCCGCCGCCGTGGAAAAGCGCACCCTCGACGCCGTGCGCGCCGTGAAGGCGCAGGTGAAGATCCCCGTCGCCGTGAAGCTCTCGCCCTTCTTCTCCTCCCTGGCGCACTTCGCCGGGGAGCTGGAGACGGCTGGCGCCGATGGCCTGGTGCTCTTCAACCGCTTCTTCCAGCCCGACATCAATGTGGAGGAGCTGACCGCCGAGCCCAGCCTGCAGCTGTCCGGGCCCGAGGACCTGCTGCTCCGCCTGCGCTGGCTGGCCGTGCTGCATCACCACATGAAGGGCAGCCTCGCCGTCTCCGGCGGCGTCCACGACGGCATCGGAGCCCTCAAGGCCGTGATGGCTGGCGCCGACGCCGTGCAGATGGTATCCGCCCTCCTGATCCACGGCCCCGAGCGCCTGGCCCAGTCCCGCGCCACCCTGGCCGAGTGGCTGGAGGAGCATGAGTACGAGTCCCTGGCCCAGGCCCGCGGCAGCATGAGCCTTCAGAAGTGCCCGAACGCCCAGGCCTTCACCCGCGCGAACTACATGCGCATCCTGAACGGCTGGAGGGCCTGAAACCCTGTTTTTCCAACGAGACCCCCGGCTCTCCGGGGGTCTCGCGCATTGTGAAAGAAAGTACACTCTTTGCTGTGATTGACCTAAAGATCGTCTATCATTCAGAATCGACAACCGCCCATAACCTGCGCAGGTGACCATGCTTCCTCTGTCCCAGTCCTCCGGTTACGCCGTTCTGGCCATGAGCTGCCTTGAGGATCCCGGCGGCAAGCCGACGCTGGTGGTGGATGTGGCGGCCCGCACGGGCTTCCCCCGCCCCTACCTCTCGAAGATGATCCACAAGCTCGCCAAGGTGGGCCTGGTGATGGCCAAGCGCGGCAACAAGGGCGGCGTGGTGCTGGCCCTGCCGGCCAAGGAGATCACCCTCGATCTCATTGCCGAGGCCGTCGACGGTTCCGAATGGCGGAACAAGTGCCTGCTGGGCTTCTCGGAGTGCACCGACGAGCGCGCCTGCCCCGCCCACACCTTCTGGAAGTCCGAGCGCGATCACATCCACCGCTGCCTGAAAGACATCTCCCTCGAGGAGATCCGCACCTTCGAGCAGCAGAGCCGCACCTGGCGCCTGGCGGATGCCCTGCCCGAGAAGAAGCTCAAGCCCAAGCCCAAGAAGGCCACCAAGCCCGCCGGCGCCAAGCCTGCCGCCGCGGCCCGCAAGCCGGCCGCGCCGAAGAAGGCCGCCCCCAAGAAGGCCTAGCCCACCTTTTGAGAGCGCCTGCCAAAACCCGGCCGTCTGGGTTTTGGCAGGCGCTCTCGATTCCCGTCGACGGGCTTGGGTGGAACGATCAGTTGAGCCCGTGGTCCGCCCGGAATCGCTCGACGCCCGGGTCCTGGTGGCGGGCCATGTCCGCCAGCGTGACGCCCCTCAGGCGGGCCAGGATCATGTCCAGCGTCTCTCCCCAGAATTCATGGAGGACGCAGGGCGTCTCGTCCGAGCAGCCGGCCAGCCCCACCAGGCAGCGGTTCCGCCAGGTCACGCCATCGATGGCCTCTGACAGATCCTCCAGGGTGATTTCCGTCGCCGGCTTGGCCAGCACCACCCCCCCGTGGTGCCCCCGCCGCGCGGTCACCAGTCCCTTCTTCGCCAGCTTGTGAACCAGCTTGGACAGATAGGAGCGCGGGATCCCCGTGTAATCGGCCACCGACTCCACCAGGACCGGCTGCCCACCCGGCTCCTGAAGACAGCGCATGGCGCGCAGCGCGTAACCAGTGGTTTGGGATAAGGGCAACACGCGCGCCTCCTGTACTCAGGGTTTCACAGTGGCCTTCTTCAATGAGGATCAGTCGGTAATCTAACGAGTCAACCACCCTTGTGATCTTCGTCACGGATGTCTCGGGGAGGAAAAAAACGGGGCCCTGAAGCAGGGCCCCGAAACAGCCAGATCAAGTGAGCCTCAGGCCCCTCCACCCGTGAGGGCGCGGTTCTTTCGGAAGGACCAGATGCCCCAGGCCAGGAAGGCGGCCTCGGCGAGGGCCACCAGCACCATCCACATCACCACCGGCGAATCGCCCATGCCGTAGGAGTGCATGCCCGTGGCCAGGACGAAGTTCACACCCAGGTAGGTCATCACGATGGTCTGGAAGGCCAGGATGCTGACCACCGCCACGCCGAACTTCCCGAGCATCCGGTCGATCTTGGCGTGCAGGATGGCCATGTAGGCCAGGAAGGCGACCAGGGACCAGACTTCCTTGGGGTCCCATCCCCAGTAGCGCCCCCACGACGAGGCGGCCCACATGGAGCCCGTGATGATGCCGGCGATGAGGAAGATGGAGCCCACGAACATGTACCAGTAGAGGAGGTCGTACATCCGGTCGGCGAGTTCCGTCCGGCGCGGGGCGAAGGCGGTCACACCGATCTGCATGTGGGCCACGGCGAGGCCCAGCGCCAGGATGGCGTAGCCCACCATGATGATGGGCACATGGATGGCCAACCAGGGCGTGCCGGCGAGCACCGGCGCGATGGGGTGGATGAAGCGGTCGATGGGCAGCAGGTCGGTGAGCGCCATGGTCAGTGCGGCCATGACCGCCGCGTTCAGGACCACCAGGCGGTTCCGCAGCAGCGCATAGGCGATGACCGCGAACAATCCCACGCCCCAGGCGAGGAAGAGCATGGATTCATACATGTTCGCCGCGGGGATCCGGCCGCCGACATTCCAGCGCAGGAGGATGCCCCAGGTCATCATGGCGAAGCCGCCGATCAGCAATCCGAAGGCCACCCGGTCCAGCATCGGGTTCTGCCGCTTCCAGGCCACGATGGACGCGGCCAGGGAGGCCAGCAGGATGATCCAGGACAGACGGACGGGGTTCAGCCGGTTGTAGAAGATCTCGCGATCGATCGCCTCCACCGAAGGCCAGCCTTCCTGGCGGGGTCCCTGCATCAGGCGCTCCATGCCCTCGGGCGTCGGCTCGGGAATGGCCCGCCAGCGGGCCTTGGGATCCACGGAGACGGGGAGCGGCCGCACCGCTTGGTTGAGCCCGATGGACTGCATGGCGAGCAGGCGCTGTTCGAGCTTCTGCGCGTCTTGCAGCAGGCCCTGGAGCGGCCTCCGCTCCGCCTCGGCCTGATGGGCGGCCTGCAGCAGCCCCACCAGCTTCGGGTTGCGGACGAACTGCACGAAGGAGGCATGGGTGGTGGAGGCCGGGAAATCCAGGGCCTTGGCCAGGGCATCCGACCCCACCAGGACCATTGGCGATTCGGCACCCACATTGGGATTGAAGAGCCACACCGAGACCGTCGCCACGGGATCCTCCCCCTTCCAGGAAGAGGCTCCCGTCACGGTCCACACCATCTCCCGCGCCAGGGTGTCGAAGGGCATGACGCGGCCATCATGCTGCACCGGCAGGCGTCGCAGAGACTCCGTGGCCGGGGCGGCCTGGGCGCTGAGCGCACCGCCGAGCAACGCCAGCGCCAACAGCGCCGTCCGGCCCGCTCCCGGCGCCGTGGGCTTCGCCAGGGCACCATTCCGGCTCTGGGAGGCGCGCGTGGCCAGTACGATGATCATGCCCAGGATGAGGGTGATGAACCCGGTGAAGACGATGGACTGACCCGGATCCTTGGACACCGCGAGCACAGTCGCCTCGCGGCCGGCCATCTGCTGGTAGCTCGACTGGAAGAGCGCGTAGCCCCGGTGGTGGAGCTCGTTGTTCATCCAGATCTTGGCCGGAAAGGTCTTGCCGGTCTCATGATCCGTGATCTGGACCTGGCTGGAGAATCCGGCCGGCCGCATGGTGCCCGGGTAGGTGTCCAGCACGAAGTCGTCCAGCTTGACCGTGAACGGAAGCTGGTGGCGGACCACCGTCTCGCTCTCCTGGTGCTGTCCGTTCGCGTGGATGTGCTGTTCGATGACCGAGGCGCTCTCCCCTTCCCAGAGGCTGAGGTTACCTTCGATCTTGAAGAAATATGTGACGGCCGAACCCGCGAAGATCAGCAGCAGCGAGGCGTGGACCACCACGAAGCCGATGCGCTTCTTCGTCCACGGGAACAGGTCGGCGATGGACAGGGCCAGGTTGAGGGCGAACAGCCCCTGCAGCCCCAGGAACCACCACGCGTAATAGACCAGGCGGCCGGCCGTTTCCGCGCCGGTGCGGGTCTCGACGATGGTCCCCACGGACAGGCCGACCAGCAGCAGGATGAGCAGGATGACCGCCAGCTTCAGGGAAGCGAGAAACGCGAACAGTTTTTTCATGGATCCGATCCTGGTTAAGGAAGGAGGGTTCGACTGAGTGGCTAGCGGATCGCGCCTGACTGCTTGGCGACGACCTTGTCCTTGATCCGCGCGTAGACCTCGGGAGTCACGATGTTGCGCGTGAGGAGGTGCGCCTTCGAGTGGTAAGGCCGCCCTGCGATGATCTTGGCCGCCAGCTCCTCAGGAATACCCAGCATGAAACTGAGTTCGTTCTTGGCGGCGCCGTTGATGTCCACGGGCTTCAGTTTGCCCTTTGTCCTGGGGGCGATCGCCGGCGCCTTGGGCGCCCTGGCCGCCTTGCCCTTCGCGGCCGGCTGGTCTTCGGCGGCCAGCGGAGCGGCGGCCGTCAGCAGGAGCAACGCAGCAGCCAGGCAGGTCCTGAGGGTACGGATCGTCATGGGTGGTCTCCGTGGGGGTGCATGAAACCCCGACCCAGGAGAACACAAAAACGACCCGGGTACGGTCACATACCCGGGTCGTCTTCTATGGATGGGAAGGGTGGATTTTCACCACCCTTCCCTTTTTATTTCTTTACTTGTGAACAGCGGTGGGGCCGAACTGCGAACCCGCGCCGTGGCAGGCGCCACAGGCTTCACTGGTCATGTTCAGGGCACTGCGGTTCACCTTGATCTGGCCACCGTTCGTGACCATGTGGGCCTTGGCGGCGGCACTGTCATGGCAGGTGACGCAGGCGGCGGTGAACGGGGTGATCATCTTGTCCGTGGCGCTGACGGTGTCGATCGAGGTCTGGGCGTCCGCGGTGGTCAGGATGGCGCCGTTGTCCGCCAGTTCGCGGCTGGCCAGCAGCTTGCCGGAGGTGGGCATGTTGTAGCCGGTGGAGGTGTGGCAGCTCTGGCAGTTGCTCAGGATGCCGGGGAAGCCGACCCGGGCGCCGTCCACGATGGTGATGTTGCCACTGCGGTTGCGGGTGATCGCGATGGGGCTGGTGCGATCGGCGCCGGCGTGGATGCCGTGGATCATGTCCTTGAAGTTGTTGGTGGTCTGGGGGAACTTCAGGGCCACATTCGGGTTGGTCGGAACGGGGTTGGTGGTGAAGTCGATGCCCGTCCAGTTCTTCAGGCTGACCAGGTCCTTGGCGGAGAACTTGTTCGAGGGCACATAGTAGGCGTTGATCTGGGCATCGGAGGTGCCGCGGCCGCTGGTGGTGAGGCCGGGGACATGGCAGGTGACGCAGACCTGGACTTCATAGACGCGGTTGCCGCCGTGGCCTTCGAACCACTCGTGGCACTTGGCGCACTTGGCCGAATCGATGGCGGTGCGACGGACGGCATCACCCGTGACGGCCTTGACCACGGAGATGGCGTGGCGGGCAGCGGCGGGACTGACCTGGGTGAAGTAGCCCTGCAGCGAAACCGAGCGGAGCTTGGCGGTGGCGGGGAAGGCGTTCAGCACGGTCGCGGTGTAGTAGCCGCTGGCATCGACTGAGGCGGAAATCGTTCCGCTAGCCGCAGCTTTGCTATTGTCCCGAAGGGTGATCAGGGAAACCGACTGAGGCTGGCCGTTCTTGAGACCGAGGTTGTTGTAGTCGGCGGGATCGGTGATGCCGTCCTGATCCTGGGCGTAGGCGAACAGGAAGCTGGGAGCGCCGGTGAAACCAGTAAGGATGCTGCCACTGTTGGTGTTCAAAGGGCCGGCAGCGGCGGGCAGGAAGGTGGTGTCCTTGCCGTCGGCCTTGATCTTGAAGACGACCGTGGCGGTGGTGCCGGAGACGGCGGCGGACTTGATCTCGTAGGTGAAGTTCACCAGGCCGGCCGCAACGGTCGGGTTGTGGGGCGTCACATTGGCGGTCATGTGGTAGGTCTTGATCGCGGCCGAGTCATGGCAGATGGTGCAGGCCAGATCGTTGAGCTGCGGGACATTGGTGCCCGGCATGTGGTTCGCGCCCGTGGCGAAATCCACGGCGTCGTGGCAGGTGCCGCAGGCCAGCCGGCTGGGCTTCAGGTTCCAGTTCTGGGCCTGGGCCACGCCGTCATGGCACTTGGAGCACATGCGCTGACCACCGTCGAGCATCGAGTAGCCGAGGGTCTCGAACTTGACATTGGCGTAGTTGTAGCCGGTCTTGGTCAGTTCGGAGCCCATGTGGATCCGGTGGGCCATGGCCGTCAGATCGCCCACGGCGCCGCCGTTGATCTTGCGCTGCCCGGCGACGGCATCGTAGCCCGTGGCCGTGGTGGTGGCTTCGGCGTAGCCGAACTTGCGCTGGTCGGTGTGGCACACGGCGCAGTAGCGGACTTCCACGCGGCCGCCGCCATGGAAGGCGAGCTTGTCATGGCACTCATTGCAGTTGTTGATGGAGACGACATCGCGGATGTCCGTCGTGGCGGTGACGGGGGCGCCCGTGGCCGGCACGAAGTCGTAGATCACATTGATGGGGTTCGTCATGTTGACGGAAGGCGTGACAGTCACGCCGTTGGCCGTGTTGCTGCCGGTCCCGCGGGCGGCGCCCGAGAACTGGATGCTGAGGCGGTGCACGAGGTTGGGCGCGTAGGTCACATCACCCAGGTCGGCCTTGGCGGCAGGGGCGGTGTAGGTGGCCGCATCCAGGGCCGCCTGGACCTTGGTGATGTCGCGGTAGAAGGTGTACTTGTAGGTGCCGTCGCCGTTGTCCACCAGGGTGCCGGTGTTGTCGGTGGTGGGCCGGGTGGGGGCCGCGGCGGCAGTGGTGGTCGGGGTGCTGGTCACGATGTAGCTGACCCACTTGCTGGGAGCCTTGGTCGCGGCATCCTCGGGCACCAGCTTCGCCATGGCGAAGGCCAGGTTGGGATAGCTGGCGACAAGAGCCGTGGAGCTCTTGGAGGTGAAGCCACCGAGGCCCCGGATGCCGATGCCGGCGGCATCGGTCACCTGGAAGTTGACCACCGGGGCAGCGCCCATGGTGACGCTGGTGACCTTGACCGTGGCCTTGAGGTTGGCCCACTGATCCGTGGTCAGGCGATCCGCATCGACGATGGTGATGCCGTTGGTGCCATTGGTGCCATTGGTGCCATTGGTCCCGTTGGTGCCATTGGTCCCGTTCAGGCCGGCGTTGCCGTCTTTGCCATTGCAGCCGATCAGCACCAGCGCGATGGCGGCGGTGGCGATCAGGCCGCACAGCTGTTTGAGGGGTTTGTGTTGCATGTCTTTTCTCCCTTGGTGGAGGTGGAACTAAGAGTCATGAGACGCGTGGAGGGGTCCTGGGACTGAGCAACCGGATCACGCACCCCCTGTGGAACTGGGTGGGGCGGGCGCGGGATTCCCAAGGAAGCCAGCGCGAAGGAATGCATCTGTGGGTCCGGTGCGCCGGCAAGGCGCTGATGTTCAATCCACAGAAAGCTGATGCCTATGTCAAAAATCACCCAAAGGATAGCCATCCCTTTGATCACCTCAAAGGTGGATATGATCCTCATGCATATGCCTTCATGCTTAAAAAGATGCCAATACAAATTGGGTGTCTAGACCTTTTGTTATCTGCAAGATCACGCGGATGATGCCTTTCAGCCTCTCCCGCTTTATCCGACGGAGGAGGCTTGAAAAAAGAATCGGCGACCAGAGGTTCCCACTTGCGACAAAGTTGTGACCTTTGCCACTCGAGCCCGGCCCCATGCGAAAGGACCCGGAGCGGGTCGGCTCCGGGTCCTGGGTGCAGCGGCTTCTTCGGGGAGGTGGCGAGGTCGTTGGCGCGATCGTGGCGGCTCGGCGGGCCGCCGGGCTCCGCGGGTTTCCCTCAGCGCTTGGCGGCCGGGTTCCGTACGGCCACCCGGTCCCGGATGGCCAGGTAGACCCCCTCAGGCAGGGCCCCGTTGGTCACCAGGTGCGCCTTCGTCAGATAGGGGCGCCCGGCGATGATCTTGTCCGCATAGGCGTCTGTGATCCCCGGGACGGTCTTCAGCTGCTCCTTGGAGGCCGTATTGAGGTCGATGCGCTTGGCATCCGCCTCGGCTTTGGCCTTCTCCTTCGCCTTGATGCGCGCGGCCCGGGCCTTGGCCTTCGCCGCGGTGCTGCTGGATTTCTTCGGCGTCAGGCGCTGGTCCTGGGCAGGATCCTGCGCGGGGGCCACGGCAGCAGCGGTCATCACCAGGGTCAGCAGGGTGGTCTTGAGGGCTCGGTTCATCATGGCTCACTCCAGTCGGGGCTTGATTGTCAGGCGGTGGGCTGACAATCGTCAACGGCCGGCTCCCGCGCCGACGGTGGGCAGGCCGCCGTGGGATCCACGCGAAACGGCCCGGACGCAAAGCGTCCGGGCCGTTTCGTCAGGGCGGGGTGGTGCGCCCCGGAGCCGGCAAGCCGGACTCCGGGAAACAGCGACTAGAACTTCATGTGCACAGCCTTGATGTCCGCGGTCTTGCCGGTGCCGTGGCAGATCATGCACTGCTCGGTCCGGGTGGACAGCAGGCTGCGGTTCTCGTTGATGGTGCCGCCATTGCCCTTCATGTGGGCGATCGCCGCCGTGTTGTCATGGCAGGCGAAGCAGGCCGCGCTGATGGGTGAGATGACCATGTTGGTCCCCGCGCCATCCGCATAGGCACCGGTGGCCGCGGTGAAGCTGAAGCCCGCACCGTAGATGGTGTTGGGCTGCACCCAGGGGGCGTAGTAGATGCCGAAGGGTTCATTCCCGGTGGTGACCACGGCCAGGGTGGCGGGGGTGGCCGTGGTGCCGCTCATGGCCGTGGAGGCCAGGAGGTTCGGCAGGGCGGACGCGGAGCCACTGAGGGAGAAGTCGTAGGTGCCGGAGATGTGGCAGGCTTCGCAGTTGTTCAGGATGGCCGGGTAGGTCGGCTTCCAGAGCTGCGTGACATCCGCGTGCCAGGAGAACTTGTTCTCGCGGACGGCGGAGGCGTGCAGGGCGTGGACGGAATCCTTGGCGTTCACGCTCCAGCCGCTGTTGGCGCGGTTGGCGGTGTGGCACCAGGAGCAGGTGGGCGCGTCGTTGCGCTGACCAGCGTGGTAGACCTTCTCGGTGAAGACGCCGAGGGCCGCGTGGCAGTCATTGCACTTGGCGTTGCTCACGATGGTGCGGCGGGCCGTCTGGGCGGCAAAGCCGGTGGGCAGCGTGCCGCTAACAACCTTGAAGGTGTTGGGCGCGGGAACGCTCACGCCCCCCTGCCGCTTGCCGTCGGCGTTGTAGGCGTAGCCAGCCACATTGGTCTGGGTGAGGGGCTGGGTGTTGGGAATGCCGTAGCTGTAGCCGATGCCGCCGGTGATCATCGTGGCGGTGGTGGGGATCTTCACGCTCTTGATGGTCAGCGTGTAGTAGCCGCTGGCATCGGGGCCGGTCATGTCGCTGGTGGTGACGGTCTTGTTCCAGACATTGCGGATGTAGGCGCTGGCCGAGGCATTGAAGTCCGCGGGCTTGGCGATGCCATCCTGGGGTACGGCGAAGACCACATAGGCGCTGGGGCCGCCCACGAAGTTCGGCAGCAGTTCCACGGTGGCGTCCGCCGCCGCAGGCTGCGCGTTGAAAGTCGCGGCCTTGCCATCCAGGAGGAAGCGGAACTTGAGGACGGGCTGCTGGCTGGCGTTGATGGTCACGCTGCTCAGATCCCAGGTGGGCGTCACGGCGCCGGCGGGCAGGTTGCCGGTGTAGGCCGCCACATAGGAGGCATTGGTGTTGGTGCCCGTGCCGCCGTTCCAGACATTGTTCGGGTCAGGCCGCACCGCGGGGACATGGTTCAGCTTGACGCCGGCCGCGCCGTGGCAGGAGCTGCAGTTGGCGTCAGAAGTGGCCGCGCCGCCCGCGTGGTTGGCGCCGGTGGCCCAGACGATGTTGTCGTGGCAGGCGCCGCAGGCCAGGCGGCTGGGGACCAGGTTCCAGTTGTCGCCCTGGGGCGTGGCGGTGGAGGCCGTATGGCACTTGGTGCAGTTCCGCAGGTCCTGCGGATAGGTCACCTCGTTGTAGGCCAGGAACTGGTTGTAGCCCTGGTAGTACAGGAGTTCCCCGGTGTGGATCTTATGGATCATGTTCGGGAAATCCGCCAACGCCATGCCCTGGAGCCGCTGGGTGCTGCCGTACAGGCCGGCGGCCACCAGGGTGTTGCCCGTGGCAGGCAGGGACTCGCCGCTGCCGTACTTCAGCTGATCGGTGTGGCATACCGCGCAGAGCTTCGCGTCCTGGATGGGCGGGAACTGGGCAGCATGCAGCGACAGCTTGGTGTGGCAGGTGTTGCAGGAAGCGGTGTCGACGATCAGGCGCTCGGCATCCGTGGCCGCGACGGCCTTGCCCGTGGAGGGGATGAGGTCGTAGGTGAGGTTGGCCGTATCCTTCGCCGTGGTGGTGGTACCGATCTGGTAACCGCCCATGGTGACGATCACGCGATGCGTCAACGCCGGTTCGTAGGTCAGATCGCCGAGATCCGCCTTCAAGTGCGTGGCGTCATAGGTGGCGCCATCCACATAGCCCTTGGCCTTGGTGAGATCCAGGGCGGCGGTGTAGGTGTATGTGCCGTCCAGGTTGTCCTTCAGGGTTCCGGAATTCTCGGTGTGGGGCCAGCCGGGCACGGCCGCCTTGCCCGCAGCGGGGGTGGTCACGACCATGTAATTGACCCAGCGGCTGGGGCTCTTCGAGGTGGCGTCGCCCGGGACCAGCTTGGCGACGGCGAAGCCGAAGTTCGAGTAGGCGCCCGTCGAGCTCTTCTGGGCCAAGCCGATCACCGGGATGCCCTGGGCATCGGTGATGGAGAAGTTCACGACCGGCGCGCCGCCCATGGTGACGCTGGTGATGGAGCCGCGGAGGGAGAGCTTCGCCCATTCGTCTTGGCTGAGCTGGGCGGCATTCACGGTGATGGTGGCGTTGGTGCCGTTGGTGCCGTTGGTGCCATTCGTTCCATTCGTGCCGTTTGTGCCGTTGGCACCGTTCTGGCCGGCCTTGCCGTTGCAGCCAATCAGGACGAGCGCGACGGCGGCCGTGGCGATGAGCCCACAGAGCTGTTTGAGAGGTCGGTGTTCCATGTTTCATTCCTTTCGGGAAATCGAACTGCGGTTGAAGAGCCAGATGGGGGAGTTGGGATGCGCCTTAGCCGTAGGCCCGCCGCCGCCGCACCCTCTGGTTGGCGGTGCCGCAGAAGCCCTGGGCCGATCCGAAGGTGGTCACCCAGCCCAGGCTCAACTCGGCCCCAGCCTGCCGAAGGCAGCGCATGGGGGCGGGACCAGGCATGGAGAGAAGCACGCGGCATCCTCAGGAGGAGCGTTCCTCGGATCTTCTTCAATGAGGATCTGCCGGTAATTTAACGCGTCAACCAGCCTTGTGATCTTTGTCACGGGCCCCATGACAAAACTGAGACGGCCCATCAACCGGAGGCCCCGACTAATTCCAAAGGGCAGATGGACCACCTGCACCTCCCCCGTTGCAACGACCCCAGCCTGGCTGGCTACCCCCCCGAAGGGCGCACGCACAAAAGAAAGGACCCGGGCTCGAAAGCGCCGGGTCCTTTCATCGTACGGGTGGTGCGTCCGGAGCGCGGCGAACCGCGCTCCGGTTGGATGGCTACTTGAAGTTCATGTGCACGGCCTTGATGTCCGCGGTCTTGCCGGAGGCGTGGCAGATCATGCACTGCTCGGTCCGGACGGCCAGGAGGTCGCGGGTCTCGTTGATGGTGCCGCCGTTGCCGCGCATGTGAGCGACGGCAGGCTTGCTGTCATGGCAGGCCCAGCAGGCGGCGGTGATCGGCGAGGTGACCAGGGTCGTGAGGGTCGCGGGGGTGGTGACACCCGCGGCGGACACGGCGAAGGTGGTGCCGTAGTTGCCCCAGCCGACATAGGGGGAGTAGTAGTTGCCGAAGGCCTCGTTGCCAGTGGTGACCACAGGCAGGGTGGAACCGGCAGGGAGCACCGTTCCGTCCACAGCCTTCTTGTAATCGCCATAGGCGGTCGTGGAGGCCAGGAGGTTCGGGAGGGCCGCAGCAGAGCCGCTGGCGGTGAAGTCATAGGTGCCGGACACATGGCAGGCTTCGCAGTTGTTCAGGATGGCCGGGTAGGTCGGCTTCCAGAACTGGGCGACATCCGCGTGCCAGGAGAACTTGTTCTCGCGCACGGAAGAGGCGTGCAGGGCATGGATGGCATCCTTCGCATTCACGCTCCAGCCATTGTTGGCCCGGTTGACGGAGTGGCAGAAGGTGCAGCTGTAGGCATCGTTCCGCTCACCAGCGTGGTAGGCCGAGGCGGTGAAGACGCCCAGGGCCACATGGCACTCGTTGCACTTCGCGTTGGTGACGATGGTGCGGCGAGCGGCCTGCGCGGCGAAGCCGGTGGGCAGGGTCCCGCTGACGAGCTTGGTGACATTGGGGGGAGGAACGCTCAGGCCACCCATCATCGTGGTCGTGTCGTAGGCGTAGCCCGGGACATTGGTCTGGGTGATGGACTGGCTGTTCTTGTTGTAGGTGTAGCCGATGCCGCCGGTGATCATGGTGGCGGTGGTGGGGACCTTCACACCCGTGAGGGTGATCTTGTAGTAGCCGGAGCTGTCAGGCCCGGTCATGGTGCCCGCAGCGGCGCCGGTGGCGGTGCCGTTCCAGATCTTCTTGATGTAGCCGCTGGCAGTGGCATTCCAGTCGGCGGGGGTGGCCACGCCATCCTGGGGCACCGCGTAGGCCAGGTAGACACTGGGGCCGCCCACGAAGTTGTCCCACATCTCGGTCTTGGTGGCGCTGGCGACATTGAAGTCAACGCGGGCGCCGTCCTGGAGGAAGCGGAATTCGAAGACGGGCTGCGAGCTGGCGTTCAGGGTCACGCTCTTGAGATCCCAAGTGACCTTGATGGCGCCGGCGGGCAGGTTGTTGGTGTAGGCGGCCAGGGCCGAGCCGTTGGTGTAGCCACCGGTGGCGAAAGCCGGGTTCGGCGGAGCCACGGGGATGTGGTTCAGCTTGATGCCGGCGGCACCATGGCAGGAAGAGCAGTTCACATCGGAGGTGGCAGCACCGCCCGCGTGGTTGGCGCCGGTCGCCCAGTCAATCTTGTCGTGGCAGGCGCCGCAGGCCATGCGGCTGGGCTTGGTGTTCCAGTTGTCGCCCTGGGGCGTGGCAGCGATGGAAGCCGTGTGGCACATCGCGCAGTTGCGCAGGTCCTGGGGATAGGTGGTTTCGTTGAACGGGATGCCGGCATAGTTGTAGCCGTCCTTGCTCAGCTCTTCACCGGCATGGAGACGGTGGATGAAGGCGGGGAAATCGCCCACGGCCAGGCCGTTGATCTTGCTGGTGCTGCCGGAGTAGCCCGTGGCGGTCTTGGTGGCTTCGGCATTGCCGTACTTGCGCTGGTCGGTGTGGCAGACCACGCAGTATTCGGCACTGATGCGGCTGCTGCCGTGGAAGCCGTTGAACTTGGTGTGGCAGCGGTTGCAGGAAGCCGTGTCCACGATGTTGCGCTGCTCGTCCGTGGCCGCGACAGCCTTGCCGGTGGCAGGGATGAAGTCGTACCACATGTTGGCCGGGGTCTTGACGGTGACGCCGGCGATCCCGGAGTTGGTGGCATCGGGGGTGTTGGTGCTGGTGCCACGGGCGTTGCCGCTGATCTGCAGGGCAATGCGGTGGGTCAGGGCCGGCTGGTAGGTCACATCGCCCAGGTCAGCCTTGAGGTTGTTGCCAGTGTAGGTGGCGGCATCCAGGACGCCCTGGGCGGCCGTGATGTCGCGGTAGAAGGTGTACTTGTAGGAACCGTCGCCGTTGTCGACCAGGGTGCCCGCGTTGTCGGTGGTGGGCTTGGCGGGGGCCGTGGCGGTGGTGGTGTTCGGCATCGAGGTCACGATGTAGCTGACCCACTTGCTGGGGCTGCCGTTCGTGCCGGGCACCAGCTTCGCGATGGCGAAGGACATGTTGGCGTAGCTGGGAACCAGGGCGTTGGAGGCCTTGGTGGTGAAGCCGAGGCCCACCACGGGGGTGCCGGTGCCGTTGGTCACGGTGAAGTTCACCACGGGCTTGCCGTTGGTCACGGTGGCGCTGGTGATGGTGCCCTTCAGGGTGAGGTCGCCCCACTGATCGGGGGTCATCTGGGCGGCGTTCACGGTGATGGTGGCGTTGGTGCCATTGGTCCCGTTGGTGCCGTTGGTGCCATTGGTGCCGTTGGTGCCGTTCAGACCGTTCTGACCGGCCTTCCCGTTACACCCGATCAGCACCAGGGCGACCGCTGCGGTGGCGATGAGCCCGCAGAGCTGTTTGAGAGGTGGTTGCTTCATGGTTCTTTTCTCCGTTGTGAGTGGGTGGAACTATTCGTAAAAAGGGGCTAACAAAAGCAGTGACGACTAAAAAAGCGGATAAGGGAGGTCCCCTGGGGTCAACTCGGCCATGAACCTCCTTCTACATCAGTAGTTTCGATGCAATCACGGGCCTGCCCCGAAAGGCTGGGACGAGGGCTCTAGTTGACGGTCCGACCGTGGCACATGGTGGCGTTGAAGCAGCCGGGGGCGGTTCCCGCCGGAGCGGGCGTCGCGGGCTTCAGCACCGAGTTGGCGCCGTTGGCGTGGCACTTGAAGCATTCCGGCGCGTTGGCCACATTGGTGTTCACATGGCTGGGCGTCGCCAGGGTGGCGCCGAGCCAGGGCCGGTCAGGATGCGGCGCCTTGGTGTGGCAGCTCTTGCAGGAGGTGGTGAGGCCATTGTCGTAGGTCGACCCGTGGCACTTGGCGCAGTGGGCGAAGCCCGCCATGGCCGTGGGATCGGTGCTCGGCGCCAGCTGGGCGCCGAGGCGGCCGTGCTGGGCGGGGTCGGCCCAACCCGCGGGATGGTTGATGCCCTTGGGGTGGCAGGTGAAGCAGCTCACCTTGGAGATGCCGCCCGCCGCCGCCGGGTCCGAGGTGGAGCCGTGGCAGGTGCGGCACTGGTCCGGCGTCTTCACATACTCAGCCCAGTGGATCTGGATCCAACCGGCCTGGTGCTCGGCCTTGGTCGGGCTCAGCTGGGTCGCCGGACCGGCGGTCCCGCTGCATCCCCAGGCAAGGAGGGCGAGGGCCACTGCAAAACAGCTTCCCATCACCAGCTTAGCTCTGTTCATGGTGTTCCCCTTCAAGGCTTAAACGGATGCCTACCGGTGACAAGCCTTGCACTTGTCGTTGTTGGCTCGGCCGTGGCAGGTGTAGCAGCTGGATGGATCCATCTTGCCTTCCAGGCGGTGGAGGGTCATGAAGTCGCCGCGGTGCGGCGTGTCGCGGTCCGGGCGGTCGCTCAGCCGGATCGAGGGCTTCATGGGCACCTTGCCGCCGTGGCAGTCGGTGCAGAAGGACTGGGCGTGGCAGGAAGCGCAGGTGTTCGCATCCTGGTTGGCCTGGAAGCGGTGGTCCTTCACGAAATTGGCGGTGTGGTCGAAGGAGGCGTAGGGCTTGAGGGCGCCCTTGGCCACATCGGTGCTGTGGCACTCGGAGCACATGGGGCGGCCGGCGCTCAGCTCCTGCGGATGGGAGGGGGCGTAGCTCGTCTCAGGCGAGATGAGGCTGCAGGCCATGAGGAACCCGAGGCCCAGCGCCACGCCGATGAACTTGAAGACCGTATTCCGGGCCATTAGCGACCTCCCTTCTTAGCAAAGCCGAACCGATACTCGGCCCGCAGCAATCCCCGGGTTTCATGCTTGGCCACGGGGTTGGTGCCATAGCTGACATCGCCGGACATCTTCAGGTTCGTGGTCGCCTGGAAGCCGAGCGAGGCGACCGCTTCATAGACATTCTTCATGCCTGCCAGGTACGGATTGCCGCTGTCGTAGCGCTGCAGGATGCCGTCCAGGCTCGCGGAGAACTTGCCCTTGACGGTCATCATCCAGGCGCGGGCCTCCTTGTGGGAGAGGCTGCGGTAGGGCGTGGCGGGATCCACGAACTTCGTGTTCGCGGCGTTCACCCAGTGGCCGCCGACGCCGGCCTGGAAGGTCTTCTCGCTGGAAGCCCAGCGGATCTCGCCGCCGGCCCGGTTCACATCGCCGAAGCTCTCCCGGTGCATGTGGCGGTAGTCGGCCACGATCTGCACCGTCGAGGGCGCGTTCCAGGTGATGCTGCCGCCGAAGCCGCGGAACATGTCCTTCTCGTCCTGACGGAAGAGGGAGGGCAGGTTCGTCCCGGCGAAGTAGGCGAAGAAGTTCCGTTCTGCGAAGTTCCCGGACAGGACGAACTGGCCGCCCAGCTTCAGGCTGGCGGTGTAGTCGTGCTCGGCGATCTTGTTGCGGTCCGGGGCACCGGGCGCCGCGGGGGCGTGGTCGGCGAGGTCAAACACCGTCCGGCCGCGGACATCGAAGATCGTGGCCGGCGTGATCAGGACATCGACGCCCAGCTGCTTGCGGGTGTAGTCGATGGGGGAGGGGATGTCGAGGTCCTTGGCGGCCTTCGTCCCGTCCTGGAGGAAGGAGACGCCGATCTCGCCGACCTTGGGCAGGCGCCAGCCGAGGCGCGTACCGAAGATGGCATCCCGCTGGAACTCGTAATCCGTCTGGTTCCGGGGATCCACCGTCTTGTAGTAGACGGGGCGACCACCGAAGGCCGACACGGAGAACCCGCCCCGCAGGTCGGTCCGGACACTGACGCCGTCGATCTGCTCGAAGCCGGTGCTCTGGTTGACCGTCATCCGGCCCGCCTTGATCTCGGCGTTGGCCCGGTCGAACCGGTACTGCAGGTAGCCGTAGTTCAGGTAGCCGCCCGACTTCCCTTCCAGCGTGGAGGCGTCGGACAGATCCGTCCGGCCCCAGCCGAAGAGGTGCAGCGACAGGTTGTCGGTGCCCAGCTTGGTGGCGTCGATCCCGAGGTACTGGGTCGCGGGGGTGAAGGTGGCCTTGTCGAAGCCGGGGGTGTCCTGCTTCCACATCTGGGCCATGGTGGTGCCGTAGAGGCTGACCTCCTGGCCCCACGCGGTGGCCGCGGTGGCAGACATCAGTGTGGCAAGGAGGACCACATGGTTGCGTCGCTTCATGATTCGCCTCATCTCGCAGTGCGCGGTGGGTTGGCCGTTCTAGACGAATGATCCCTGGGGGCGGTGGCCGGATCCCTCGTGACAGTTTCGTGAGTCATGCGGGACCTCCTTGGGCTGGACGAGGGACATCGAGTGCTAAGCCGATGTTCGTATCAGCAACGACACTAGGCCTGAACTCAGCCGACCTCAAGAGTGCAAATGCACTTTTCTTTCTTAATCAAATAGTTCTATAGAATGTTTTAAACATGGAACCATGACACTTTGACTGCATTCATAAAAATTAATATTAAATGAATTAGCACTTTTGAAATCTCAAAAAATCCTGTTTTAAAACCCTCCCGGATCTCATCAAAACCTGTCCCAACGGACAAAGTTGTGACCGGGGGCACTGGGAAAGGTTCCCGGATTTCTCACCGGAGTTACGACCGCCCCGGACCGCTGTGATGCCGGGCACAGCCCGGGCCCCGGGTGCCGCCGTGTGACCCTAGGCACTGTCGGCGCTGAACATACTTCCCACTTGGAAAAGGTTGGAGGATTTCATGGCAGATAGCACCCTGGCGCTGGGCGTGGAGGCGGTCGGTTGCGCCGCCTTCGATGCCGGCATCAAGGGCGCGTTCGGGTACCCGGGCACGCCATCCACGGAAGGCTTCGAGTTCGTCGAGGCCCTCATCCACCAGGCCGGCGATGGCCGGGCGGCCCAGTGGGCCGCCAATGAGAAGGTCGCCTACGACCTGGGCATGGGCATGAGCTACGCCGGCCACCGCACGCTGGTGACCATGAAGCATGTGGGCCTGAATGTGGCCCTGGATGCCTACGCCAACTCGGCGCTCACCGGCGTCCGCGGCGGACTCGTGCTGCTGGTGGCAGACGACCCGGGCATGCACAGCAGCCAGAACGAGCAGGACAGTCGCCGCCTGGCGGAATTTGCCTGGCTGCCCTGCCTGGAACCCAGCACCGTGCAGGAATGCTACGACCTCACCTTCCGGGCCTTTGAACTGTCCGAGACCCTCCAGGTGCCCGTGATGCTGCGCATCGTGACCCGCCTGGCCCATTGCCGGGCGGCTCTGGTCCGTCGCGAGACCCTGGCCCCCACCGGCCTGGGTGTCGCCCCGAAGGCCTCCATCCAGGACTGGGTGCTCATTCCCGCCAACGCCCGGCGGCGTTATGTGGATCTGCTGGCCAAGCAGCCGCGCCTGAAGGCCGAGGCCGCCACCCTCAACCACCTGGTCCCCGGAACCGGACGCCGGGGCGTGGCCCTGGCCGGCATGGGCCGGGCCTATTTCGGTCAATTGGCCCTGGAGCACCCGGCCCTGGCCGCCCTGCCCCGCCTGGAGATCGCCGCCTACCCCGTGGACCCGGCCCTGGAGCAGGCCTTCCTGGCCCAGGTGGATGAGGTCGTGGTCTTTGAAGAGGACTACCCGGTGATCGAGGAGCGTCTCGGCCTCCGCGGCACGGCCAAGGTCCACGGACGCCTTGACGGGGCCCTCCCCCGCACGGGCGAGCTGTCCCCGCGCCTCCTGAAGGACGCCCTCGGGCTCAAGCTGCCCGATGGGAAGGCCGCCGCCCGCCTGGACCTGCCCATCCGCGCACCGCGCTTCTGCGACGGCTGCGGCCATGTGGACGCCTACGAAGCCATGCAGGAGGCCCTCGCCAAGGTCGGCGCCCCCGAGGCCCGCGTCTTCGGCGACATCGGCTGCTACACCCTGGCGGCCCAGGAACCCATGGCCGCCATCCATGCCGTGGTCGAGATGGGCGCCAGCATCAGCATGGCCGTGGGCGCGGCCCTGGCCGGCGAAACGCCCTCCGTGGCCGTCATCGGCGACTCTACCTTCGGCCATAGCGGCCTGCCCGCCCTGCTGACCGCCGCCGACGCCGGCGTGAATGTCACGGTGGTCATCCTCGACAACCGCGTGGTGGGCATGACCGGTCAGCAGCCGAGTCAGGCCCTCGATCAGGTCGAGCGCATGGTGCTGGGCATGGGCATCCCCGAAGCCCAGGTCCAGGTGCTCCTGCCCGTGCCCAAGCAGCACGAAGCCAATGTGGCGGCCATGGAGGCCGCGCTGCGGCATCCCGGCCCCTCGGTGGTGGTGTTCCGCCGGGAGTGCATCCAGTCCATCCGCCGCGGCGTCCTGAAGGACCACGACCGTCAGGAACGCGAGCGTTGCGTCAGCGAGGCCTGCTCATGAACGCGTCCCGCATCCACGGCATCGTCCTGTCCGGCGTCGGGGGCCAGGGCGTGCTCTCCCTCGCCCAGATCCTGCTGGAGGCCCTGCGGCGCAGCGGCCTCCATGCCCTCCAGTCCGAGATCCACGGCATGAGCCAGCGGGGCGGCAGCGTGCACGCCCAGGTCTGCTACGCCGAAGGCCCCCTCAGCTCGCCCATCATCGACGAGGGCTGTGCCGATCTCCTGATCGCCCTCGAGCCCCTGGAAGCCCTGCGGTATGTGTCCATGCTGCGCGTGAGCGGCGCCCTCGTGGTGTCCGAGGAGCCTCAGACCGACATGGAGGGCTATCCTCCGCTGGACGACATCTACGCAGCCCTCAAGGCCGTGCCCGGCGCCCACCTGGTGGATACGGAAGACCTCGCCCGGCGCCTGAACCACCGCCAGGCCGGCGGCATGGTCCTGCTGGGCATGGCCTCGCGCTTCCTGCCCGTGAATGACGGCATCTGGCGCGAAGTCATCACCCAGCGCTTCGAGTCCAAGGGCGCGCGCGTGACCGAGAAGAACCTCGAAGCCTTCGAAGCCGGACGGGGCCTGATCAAGGAACCGGTGGGAGTCTGACATGAGCGACGCGACGGGATTCCTCCACGAGGGGCGGGCCTACGGCCTGCTCGCCGCCGCGGGCCTGCGGGTGCCGCGCCACGGGTTCCTGGAGACGGGGCCGCTGCCCTTCGCCCCCGGGGAGCCCATCGTCCTCAAGGGCATCGCCGACCAGCTCTGGCACAAGTCCGACAAGGGCGCCGTCCACTTCGGCGCCTTCGACGCCGAGGCCCTGAAGGCCGAAGCCGCGGCCATGCGGCAGCGGGTCGCGGAGCATCCCTGGATCGGCGGCCTGGTCTGCGAGAAGGTGGCCTTCAAGCGCCTGGCGGGCCTGCCCACGGAAGCCCTGGTCTCCCTGAAGCGCGATCCCGACGCGGGCTGGCTCGCGGTCTGCGGCATCGGCGGCCTCCAGGCCGATGCCTGGGCCGCCCTGGCCCCCCCGATGATCTGGCCCCTGGCCCTCTGCACACCGGAGCAGGCCCTCGCCGACCTGCGCGTCCACTGGCTGGGCCGCACCTGGCTGGGCCACCAGCGCGGCGCCGAGGCCCTCACGGACGAAGCCAAGCTGCTGGCCTTCCTTCAGGGGCTCTGGCGCGCGGCCGCAGGGCTCGAACGCGAAGGGGTCACCCTGCTCGAACTGAATCCCGTGGTGCTGGATGGTGACGGCCTGCCCACGGCGCTGGATGGCGTGGGCACCCTGGGCGCCGCCGCCCCGGCCCCGGCGGCCGCCCCGGATCCCGCCTGGTACCAGGCCCTCGTGAGCCCCCGGGACCTGGTGATCGCGGGGGTCTCCAGCCGCGCGGGCACGGTGGGCCGCATCATCCTGGAGAACGCGCAGAAGGCCACGCTGCCGGAGGGCTCCATCCGCCTCATCAAGCCCGGCGCCACCGAATTCCTGGGCCTGCCCTGCCTGCCCTCCGTGGCCGAGCTGGCGCTGGCGCCCACGGACCAGCTCATCGTCTCCCTGCCCGCGGCCCAGACCCTGGAGCTGGTGGAGCAGCTCTGCCGCCAGGGCGGCGGCGCCACCGTGGTCTATGTGGTGGCCGGCGGCCTGGGCGACGGCGCCGACACCGAGGGCCTCGGCCAGCGGCTCGTGGCCGGCCTGGAGGCGCACCGGCGCGAAGGCAAGTGGACGCCGGCCCTGGTGGGGCCCAACGGCCTGGGCCTCTACAGCCCGGACCAGCACCTGAACACCCTCTTCATCCCCGACGAAAAGCTGCCCCTGCGCCCCAAGCCCGGCCATGTGGCCCTGGTGAGCCAGAGCGGCGCCTTCCTCATCACCCGCCTCAGTCGGCGACCGGACCTGGGGCTGCGGGCCGCCATCGCCATCGGCAACCAGATGGACCTGCGCTGTTCGGACTTCCTCGCCGGCTTCGCCTCGGATCCGGCTGTGAAGGTGGCCGGCGCCTACCTGGAAGGCTTCGCCCCCGGGGATCTCAAGGCCACGGCCGAGGCCACCCGGGGGCTCCGTGCCGCCGGTCGCCGCGTCCTGCTCTACAAGGGTGGCCGCAGCCAGGAGGGCATGGCTGCCGCCAGCAGCCACACGGGCGCCCTCGCGGGCGATCACGCCCTGCAGGCCAGCGTTCTGCGGCGCGCGGGCGCGATGCTGGCCGAGCGCATCGAGGCCTTCGACGCCGCCCTGTCCTGGCTCGGCGCCTTTGCCGAGGGAAGGCCCCGCCGCGTGGCCATCATGACCAACGCGGGCTTCGAGTCCGTGGTCTCCGCCGACCTCCTGGGCGGGCCCTTCCGTGGGGCCAAGCTCACCGAAGCCGAGACGGCCGCCCTGACCGCCACCATCGAGGCCCACGGCCTGACGGGCCTCGTGAGCCCTCGGCTCCCTCTGGACCTCACGCCCATGGCCGACGAAGCGGCCTACCTGGCCAGCGCCGACCTGCTGCTGGCCTCCGAGGCCGATGTGCTGGTGGTGGGCCTGGTGCCTCTGACCCGGCGCCTGGGCACGGCGGATCCGGCCGTCTTCGGTCCCTTCGCCCGGGCCCTGGCGGACCTGGCCCGGCAGCACGGCAAGTGGGTGGGCGTGGCCGTGGAGGGCGGGCACCTCTACGACGCCTATCGCCAGGGGCTCCGTGAGGCGGGCCTGCCCGTCTTCCTGACCATGGAGGAGGCTCTGGAGGGTCTGCAGCTCATCGCGTCCGAGCTGTGACCGGCGCCATGGCCTGAAACAGGTTTTGAGGGCAGACTCTATTTCGGACCAACGAGGCCCGAAATGTCCCGAATCCTCCCCCCCTGGCGCACCCTCCTTCCTGCTGAGCACGGCAGCTGGTTCATGCTGGGGTTCCCCCTGGTGCTGGGTCTGCTGGTACGCCCCAGCCTCGCCGGAGGCCTGGTGGCCCTGGCCGCCCTGGCGGTCTTCCTGGCCCGGCCGCCGCTCCGGCGGGTGCTGAGCGGCCAGCGGGACCCCCTCCAGCGGCGGGCCCTGCTGCTCTTTGCGGGCCTGGCCGGCGGCCTCGGCCTCGGCGCCCTGGTCCTGGCCGGTCCCCGTTTTCTGATCCCCCTGGCCCTCACGGCGCCCCTGGTGGGGCTGGCACTCCGGGCCGATCTGGCCCGGGCCGTCCGCTCCCTGGCGGTGGAACTGACCGCCCAGGCGGCTTTCGCGGGCCTGGCCGCGATCCTGCTCGTCGCCGGCGGCGCCACGGGGACCCAGGCGGGACGGGCCTGGCTTTTCGCCACCCTCCTGGGCGGCGCCAACCTCGCCCATGTGCGCCGGCTCCTGGGCCACGCCCACCGGCTCGAGGCCTCGGAGTTGCGCCGCCGCTGGCTCCCCGTGCACCTGCTCCACCTCGCGCTCCTGGGCGCCTCGGCCCTTCTGCTGGCCCCCCGGGGGGTCGCGGGACTGACCTGGACCGGCTGGACGGCCCTGCTCTACCTCCGGGCGGCCCTGCCCTACCGGCCCATCCCGGCCCGCACCCTCGGCTGGCGGGAAGGGGCCCTCAGCACCGTGGGCCTGCTGCTGCTCTGGCGCGCGCTGGCCTGATCCGCAGGGACCATCGGCCCGATTCGCCCGCGAGGCCGCCTGGGGTCCACCGTGATCGAGCGGAGCCTGGGCGCTGCGTCGGATTTCCATCACAACAGGGCTGGACTCCGGAATCCCCTGCCGCGATCCTGATAATCAGAAAAAGGATTCCTGAATGCTCTTCACCACGGCCACCGGCTATGCCCTTCGCGCCCTCGCGGCCCTTCCCGAGGACGGGAGCTACTGCCTGGCCAAGGACCTGGCCTCGAGCCTGGAGCTGCCCGGCCCCTACCTGGCGAAGATCCTCCAGGGCCTGGTGCAGGCGGACATCCTCGAATCCGTGCGGGGCCCCAAGGGCGGCTTCCGGCTCGTGCGGCCCGCCCATCGGATCACGGTGGGCGAAGTGGTTGTGGCCCTCGAAGGTCCGAATTCCATGGACGGATGCGTCATGGGGTTCCCCACCTGCAGCGGTGACCACCCCTGCCCGCTTCACGATGCCTGGGGTGCCGTGAAGGCCCAGGTGGCCTCCTCCATGACCGAGGCCACCATCCGGGACCTGCAACTCATGGACTTGCGGAACCTGAAGGAATCCAAGGCGAGGAACCCGGAGGGGAAGGCTTGATGCCTCCCCTTTTTTGCCCTAATTTAGGACTCTGATATCCATTTATAATCGACCTCCCGATCTTTTCGGAGTCCACCCATGCGCCTCACCAGGGATCTCGACCTTGAAGCCCGCCCCCTGATCCGGGCCGCCCTGGCCACCTTGGCCCTCGGCGGCATGGTGGCCCTGGGCAGCCGGGGCGGCCGCTGGCTGGACCCCGCCCTCCTGGGCTACCTGCTCGCCACCCTCTTCGCCTGCTTCGGCGTGGCCTACCGCTACTTTTCCTGGATCGAGCGCCCAGCCACGCGAATGTACTTCCGCCACACGGTCCGCACCCTGCTTTCCCGCAAGGTCCTGGCCGCGCTGCCCCGGATGGCCCTGCTCACCCTGGACCAGATTTTCCTGCAGCGCTTCATCGAAAAGCGCTCCCTCAAGCGCTGGGGGGCCCACGCCCTGCTGGCCTGGGGGTGCATGCTGGGCTTTGCGGTGACCCTGCCGCTGGTCTTCGGGTGGATCCGCTTCACCAGTGAAGGCCTGGACGCCACCCGCTACCAGACTTGGCTCTTCGGCTTCCCGGCAGGTTCCTTCCCCCTCGACAGCCTCGTGGCCTTCATCAGCTTCCATGTCCTGGACCTGGCGGCCGTCATGGTGATCGCCGGCTGCGTGCTCAGCCTCGTCCGCCGCGGGGGCGACGAGGGCGATGCGGCAACCCAGCGTTTCGATCTGGACCTGGCGCCTCTGGTACTCCTCATCGCCGTGAGCGTGACGGGCCTGCTGCTCACCGCCTCCGAGAAGTGGCTCCAGGGCCGCAACTTCGGCACCCTGGCCTTTCTGCACGAACTCACCGTGATCCTCCTGCTGCTGGGCTTGCCCTTTGGCAAGCTTTTCCACATCGTCCAGCGGCCCGCCCAGGTGGGTGCCACGATCTACAAAGCCGAGGGCGAGGCGGAGGGCCGCCGGGCCTGCAAAGGCTGCGGCACGCCCTTCATCCGGGCCAATCAGCACCGCGATCTGGTGGCTTTGTGGAAAGAGCTCGACCTGGATGGGGCGCGGCACGGCACCCAAGGCGGAGGCGGCGTCCACCACCTCGACCTCTGCCCCCGCTGCAAGCGGCGGCTCGTGGCCAAGGCCCAGGGCGTGCGGCTCCATGGGGCCTTCGATCCCTTCGCCACGGTCCCCGTGTACGCCGAGCCCATTCCCGATCCCACGAGCATGAAAGCCTGAGGTCCCCATGAGCACGCTTCCCCTCTCCCAGGACCAGCTCCGTGCCCAGTTCGGCCCCCACCTCAACCTGGCCCCGCCGGGGGGCTGGCTGGCGGACCCCACGCCGGACAAGGTGGTGGAGACCCACTGCTGTTTCTGCGGCCAGCAGTGCGGCATCAAGCTCAAGGTGAAGGACAACAAGGTCATCGGCTTCGATCCCTGGGAGGAGTTCCCCTTCAACCAGGGGAAGCTCTGCCCCAAGGGCGTGAAGCGCTACCTCCAGGGCAACCACCCGGATCGTCTCACCAGGGCCATGAAGCGCACGGAGAACGGCTTCGAGCCCATGGACTGGAACGAGGCCATGGCGCGCACGACAGCTGAGATCCAGCGCATCCAGCAGGAGCACGGCAAGGACGCCTTCGCGCTGCTGTCGGGCGTGTCGCTCACCAACGAGAAGAGCTACCTGGCGGGCAAGTTCGCCCGGCTGGGCCTCCAGACCAAGAACCTCGACTACAACGGCCGCCTCTGCATGGTGAGCGCCGGTGCGGGCAACAAAAAGGCGTTTGGCGTCGACCGCGCCGCCAATTCCTGGGCCGACATCGAGCTGGCCGAGGTGATCTGGGTGACGGGGTCCAATGTGGCCGAGTGCTCGCCCATCACCACGGACTACATCTGGCGGGCCCGCGACCGCGGCGCCCTCCTCATCGTGGTGGATCCCCGCATCACCCCCCTGGCCCGCACCGCGGACCTGGTGCTGCCCCTGAAGCCCGGCACGGATTCCGCGCTGACCAACGGCATCCTGCACCTGCTCCACAAGTGGAAGCTCATCGACTGGGACTTCGTGAACGCCCACACCCAGGGCTTCGAGGAGGCCCTCGAGGCGGTGAAGGACTGCACCCCCGAGTGGACCAGCCAGATGACGGGCCTGCCCGTGGAGGCCATCGAGAAGGCCGCCCGCATCTGGGGTGAGGCCAGGACCAGCTTCCTGCTCCACGCCCGCGGCATCGAACACCAGAGCAAGGGCGTGGAAAATGTCCTCGGCTGCATCAACATGGTGCTGGCCACGGGGCGCATCGGTCGGCCCGGCTGTGGCTACGCCACCATCACGGGCCAGGGCAACGGCCAGGGCGGCCGGGAGCACGGCCACAAGTGCGACCAGCTTCCGGGCAACCGCGACATCAGCAATCCCGAGCACCGGAAGTACATCTGCAGCGTGTGGGGCTGCACCGACGAAGAGCTTCCGGGCGTGGGCCAGAGCGCCCAGGAGATCATGAACGCCATCCATGCAGGTGAGATCAAGGGTCTGATGCTCCTCTGCTTCAACCCGCTGGTCTCCCTGCCGGATTCGCAATTCACCCGCGAGGCCCTCAACAAGCTGGAGTTCTTCGTCTGCCTGGATTTCTTCCTCAGCGAAAGCGCCCAGCACGCCGATATCGTGTTCCCCTCCGCCCTGCACGAGGAGGACGAGGGCACCACCACCAGCGCTGAGGGCCGCGTCATCAAGATCAACAAGGCCGTGGAGTGCCCCGGCGATGCGCGTCCGGACTGGCAGATCATGGTGGAGCTGGCCAAGCGTCTGGGCCGCGGCAAGTTCTTCGATCACTTCACGAACCCCGAGGCCATCTTCAACGAGCTGAGGGTGGCCTCCAAGGGCGGCACCGCCGATTACGCGGGCATCTCCTACGAGAAGATCGTCAAAAACATGGGCATCTTCTGGCCCTGCCCCACGGAGGATCACCCGGGCACGCCCCGGCTTTTCGAGGGCGGAAAGTTCTTCCATCCGGACGGCAAGGCCAGGTTCATCCCCACGCCCTGGCGCCCGCCCATGGAGGTCGTGGATGACGACTACCCCATCTGGCTCACGACCGGCCGCGTGGTCTTCCACTACCTGAGCGGCACCCAGACGCGCCGCATCGGCTTCCTGGTGGAGCAGTGCCCCCACCCCTACCTGGAGATCCACCCGCGCCTCGCGGAGAAGTACGGCCTGGCGGAAGGCGACGCCGTGGAGATCACCTCCCGGCGTGGCGTCATGGTGCTGCCTGCCAAGGTGGTGAAGACCATCCGTCCCGACACCGTATTCATCCCCTACCACTGGGCCGGGGCCCTGTCCGCCAACCGCCTCACGGCCCGGCACCTGGATCCGGTCTCCAAGATCCCCGAGTTCAAGGTGAGTGCCGTGCGGCTGAAGAAGACCACCAAGGATCAGTTCTCTCCCGAGCTGGCGGAGCTCCAGCGCATGGCCTTTGAAGCCCGCAGCACCCAGTCCCAGATGCCCGAGCAGGTGTTCTGATGGTGCCCCAGGACTACGGTTTTTTCATTGATCCCCAGCGCTGCATCGGCTGCCGCTCCTGCGTAGGCGCCTGCGCCGAGTGCGGCACCCACCGCGGCCGTTCCATGATCCACCTCGACGAGATGGATCGCTTCGACAGCCCCCAGACCGTGCCCACCGTCTGCATGCACTGCGAAGATCCCATCTGCGCCCAGGTCTGCCCCTCAGATGCCATCAAGCGCAGCGAGGACGGCGTGGTGCACGCCGCCCAGAAACCCCGCTGCATCGGCTGCCAGAACTGCGAACTGAGCTGCCCCTTCGGCGTGCCCATCGTGTTCTCGGGGCTGGAGCAGATGCTCAAGTGCGATCTTTGCTACGACCGCACCTCCGTGGGCCACAAGCCCATGTGCGCCACGGTCTGCCCCAGCCAGGCCCTGCTCTTCGTCCGCAAGGACGAGGTCGCCAACCTGCGCCACAACAAGCCCCTGCGCGACTTCCTCATCGGCAGCGTGCGGGTGAAGACCAAGAACGCCATCATGGTGCCCGATCCGGAGACGCCCCTGCACCTGGACGCGGCCCTTCTCATCGACGGAGGCCTCTGATGACCTGGTGGCGCCGCGCCTTCCCCCTGGACCTCGCCGAGGAGAGCCGCTTTTCCCGCCGGGAGTTCGCCCGGTTCCTGGCCGTGGTGAGCGCCGGGTTCACCGCCGGCATCGGCTTTCTGTGGCTGCGGAAAAAGCCCCTGGAAGGAGGGTCAAATCCCGAGCCCGGCCCCATCGAACATCCCGTGGCCCTGGGCCTGGCCTCGGACCTGCTGCCCGGCCAGAGCCGTCTCTTCAAGTTCCGCGACGCCCATGATGCCTGCATCCTCCTGCGCACCACCAAGGGCGAACTGAAAGCCTACCGACAGACCTGCACCCACCTGGGCTGCGCCGTGCGGTTCCGCGACGAGCGGTTGGAGTGCCCCTGCCACGAGGGGTTCTTCGAGGTGGACCGGGGCCTTCCGATCCAGGGCCCCCCGACACGGCCCCTGTCGGGCATCGAGCTGGAGGTGCGCGCCGACGGCAGCCTCTGGGCCGTGAGCGAACTGCCCAAATCCGCGGATCTCACCCGGAGGGCCGCCACCTGTCCCCGGGACGCCCGAACGGAGGTGCCGTCATGAACCAGCCTGCCCACCCCAGCCGGGGCCTGCTCTCGGATGTCGCCCTGGGCGTGGCCCTGCTCGCCCTGGTCATCCAGCTTTACTTGTTCGAGACCGTCCTCCAGTCCGTGCTCGACGGCCATCGGGCCCTCCTTCCGGGCGCCTTCGCCGCCTCGCTCGCCCTCACCTTCGTGGTCCTCTTCCTGGCCTTCAAAGCGCCCCGCATCGACGCCGGTCCCAAGGCCTGAGATGTCTTCCAGATCCTCGATCTCCGCCCCGATGGAGGCGCCATGACCCCCAACCGCCGCCCTCTGGAACTGCTGGAGCCCGATGTCACCCGCGGTCTGGTGGCGAGATTCCGCCTCACCGCCCTCCTGGGCCACTTCCCGGAACGCCAGGTCTGGGCCGCCTTCATGTTCATCAACGGCCTCGTCAGCATCGGCCTGCTGGCCGGGCTCGCCATGCTCACGCACACCCCCATGGTGTTCCCCTCCCTGGGGCCCACGGCCTTCCTCTTCTTCTTCACCCCGACGCTCCCCACCGCCAGCCCCCGGAACACCATCTACGGCCACATCATCGGCATCGCCTGCGGCTATGGGGCCCTTTGGCTCATGGGCCTGCACCACGCACCGCCCGCCATGGTCATGGGCGTCGACCTGGCGCGCATCGGAGCTGCGGCGCTTTCCCTGGCTGCCACCGGTGCCCTGATGATCCTGTTCAGGGCCGCCCATCCGCCTGCCGGAGCCACGACGCTCATCATCTCGCTGGGCATCATCACCAAGCCGCAGCATCTGGCCATCATGTTGCTGGCCGTGGCGCTGCTCACGGTCCAAGCCGTCGTCCTCAACCGCCTGGCGGGCATTGATTACCCGCTCTGGGCCAAGCGGGTGCCTTCGCCTGCTCCCTGATTCGACCGCCGCCTAAAAACATCGGTGCAATCAGGCCGGAAGGACGGCATAAGAGAGCATGGCCATGAGTTGCGATCATCCTGACCTGCTGCCCCTGGACGAGGCTCTGGCCCGGCTGTGGGCGGCGCTCCCGGCCCCGCCCGTCACGGAACTGCGGGCGGACCGGGATGATCCAGCCTCAGACCTTGCTGCCATGGATGGCGTGGCCCTGCGGGCGGAGGAGGGCCGGGCTCCCCGGCGGCTGCTGGGCACCCTCTACGCCGGGGATGACCCCGCGGCCTTCAGGGTGGCGCCGGGCACGGCCGTGCGCATCATGACCGGCGCGGCCCTTCCCCCAGGGGCCGACGCCATCCTGCCGGTGGAGCAGCTGCGCGAAGCAGAGGGCCTCATCCATCCGCTGGAGGCGCCACGATCCGGCGACCACACGCGCGCCCGGGGCGAGCAGGCCCGGGCCGGAGACCGGCTGCTGTCCGCGGATCGCCCCTTCAGTGCCGTCCGCGTGGCTTTGCAAGCCTGGGTGGGCCAGCCCGTGCCGCCGCTCGCCCGCATCCGCGTGGCCGTGGCCTCCACCGGGGACGAACTGGTGGCCCACCCCGCGCCCCATCAGATCCGCGATTCCAACGGTCCCATGCTGGCCGCCCTGGCCCACACCCTGGGCGCCGAGGTCGAGCGCCGGCCCTCGCTTCCGGATGATCCCGCGGCCCTGGGCCGGGCCCTGCGGGATGCCGGCGGCGCCCGCATCCTGCTGACTTCTGGCGGCGTAAGCATGGGCGAGCACGACCACCTGCCTTCGGTGCTGAAGGACCTGGGCGCCACCATCCTCTTCCACAAGATCCGCCTCAAGCCCGGCAAGCCCATGCTGGCCGCCCAGCTGGACGATCTGCTGGTGCTCGCCCTCCCCGGCAATCCCGTGTCGGCCTACCTGAACGCCCTGATCTTCCTGCCGGTGGCCCTGGCCCGTCTGGAAGGCCGGGCCATGCCCGATCCCTGGCACTGGGGCCGCCTGATGGCCGCCGTGAAAACCAAGGGCGACCGGCCCTTCATGGTTCCGTGCCGCCGTTCCGGCAGCCAGCTCCATCCCTTGGCCGGCAGGGGCTCCGCTGACCTGGTCACCCTCGCCCAGGCGGATGCCTTCGCCTGGGTCGATCCCGGCGGCCTGGAGGCCGGGGCCGAGGTTCGCTACCTCACGATGGTGTAGCCGCTGCTCAGCCCGCCGCTCAACCCTTGGCGTACCGCTGGAGCTTGCTCAGATCCAGGATGCGCACCACGGGAAAGGTGCTCTGGATCAGCCCCAGGTCGGTCAGCAGGCGCAGGGCGCGGCTGAAGGCCTCGCGGCTGGCGCCGATGCACTGGGCCAGATCCTCCTGGGTCTCCTGGAACTCCACAATGGACCGCATGGGGTTGGATTCGTGGGCCTCCAGCAGGAGCTGGGCCACACGCTCGGGAACGCTGTGCAGGCTGAGGGTCTCCACCAGGGTCACCAGGTGGCGCACCTTGGCGGCGAAGTGCTGGATGAGCATCTCGGCCACTTCGGGGTGCCGGTGGACGATCTGGCGCAGCGGCGCGGCGGGAATCAGCCAGCACTCGGTCTCGCCATGGGACTCGGCGCTGGAGGCGATGGAGGCGCCGTCGAACACGGGCACTTCCCCCACGCAATCGCCCACTTTCAGGAACTGAAGCACCTGGACCCGGCCCCGGCCATCCGTGCGGAAGACCTTGAGGCCCCCCTTCACCACCACGAACACGCCCTGAACCTGGTCCCCCTGGGTGTAGACCCGGGCACCGTCAGGGAACCGGCGCAATTCGGCGATGCTGGCCAGCTCCTCGGCCGCATTCATCGGCAGCCCGGCCAGGAACTCGATCCTTCTCAGGTTGAGGACTGCTTGAGGCATGGGGCTCCACCAAGGCACTAGATCAGTTATCGCACATTTCCATCGGATTGTGATTCCGGTCACGCATCCCGGGACCGAGCGACCAGTACTTTACCGCGGGGTTGGAATTTCGTCTGGGAGAATTCACATGGAACAAGGCCCCGGCGGCATCTGCCTACCGGGGCCTCCATTGAGTCTCTTGATCGATGGGGAGACTACTTCACCCGCTCCATGAAGGTGCGGTCGACGGTGTTCACGCGGATCTTCTGCCCCGCCTCCATGTAGGGGGGCACGCCCACGGTGATGCCGTTGTCGAGCTTGGCGGGCTTGTAGGAGCCCGTGGCGTTGGCGTTCTTCATGACGGGGTCGGTCTCCACGATCTCCAGCACCACACTGGGGGGCAGAGTGGCGCCCATGGCCTGGCCCTCGTAGAACTCGATCTCCACCTGCATGTTGGGCTCGAGGAAGACCATGTCGTCGCCGAGGATGTCCTTGCTGACTTCGAGCTGCTCGTAGGTCTCGTTGTTCATGAAGACGAGGTGGTTGCCGTCGTCGTAGAGGTATTCCAGCAGGTGCTGCTCGAGGCTGGCCTTGTCCACCTTGTCGGAGCTGCCGAAGCGGTTCTCCCGATTGATGCCGTCCTTGAGGCGCTTCATCTTCACCTGGACCCGGGCCGGCAGGTTGCCGGGGGTCTGGTGCTCGACGCTGATGACCCGGCAGAGTTCGTTCTCGAAGTTGACGATCATCCCGGCGCGGACCTGGGTGGCGAGGATCAGAGGCATGGGAGACTCCCGAAGGAATGAAGAGGACGGGCTGGAAGAAGAAAAGGCCCCGATCACGATCAGGGCCTTGGCTTGGAGTGGTGGGCGTACCAGGATTCGAACCTGGGACTTCTACCGTGTGAAGGTAGCACTCTACCGCTGAGTTATACGCCCGCGGTCGATCAGATTACCCCAGGATGACTCCGTTTCCAAGCCTGAATCACATGGCTGAATCCAAGCCCGAATCAAGGGGCGGCCACCTTCCGCAGGGCTCGCGCGAACCGGGGCGCCTCGGCGACCCGCAATCCGCAGAGGCCCACCCGCAGTCCCTCGGGCAGGGGCACCGTGAACACCCCCTCGGCTTTCAATCGCTGGCAGGCAGCGTCGGGATCCGCCGCGGGCGCCATGACGAAGAACCCACCCTGCCAGTGGAGGGTCTCCAGGCCTTCGGCAGCCAGGGCCGCATCCAGGGCCGAGGCCCGGGCCGCCAGCACCTCGGACCAGTGGCGATGTTCGGCCGCGAGGCGCGCCTGGGCCTTGCCGTCCCTCGCGAAGCGAAGCATCAAGGCCTGGGGCGCCCGGGCGCAGTTGGACCAGGTTCCCCGGCAGGACTGCGTCAGCGCCGCCTGCAGGCCCGGGTCCCCGCACCAGGGGAAGGCCAGGGCGCCTCCGCGGGCGCCATACAGCGTCATGGCCTTCGACAGGGACATCGAGGCCCCCACCAGCACGCGGCCCTCCGCCCCCAGGGCCGCATAGTCCTTCAGCGCGGCCGCCACGGCCTCGGGCTCCCGGGTGTAGTCCAGGTAGGCGAAATCCAGGAGCAGCGTGACGGGGCCGCGGGTCGAGAGGTCGCGGAGGAGGTCCGCCAGGCTCGCCCGGTCGGCGGCCGAGAGGCTCCGCCCCGTGGGGTTGTGGCAGGGGTCGTTGAGCCAGAGCAGGATGCGGCCCTGAGCCTGCATCAGTTTCCCGAGCGTCGCCGCCCAGGTCGCCGTGTCCAGCGGCTCTCCCACCTTGGGCCAGGGCGCGGTGGCCAGGTGCATGCCGTTTTCCGAAGCCAGGGTGGCGTAGGGCCCCCAGAAGGGCGCGGTGGTGAGCAGGGTCTGGCCCGGCTCCAGGAAATTCCGCAGCGACAGGGCGAGCGCCCCGCTGCCGCCGGGCGTGGCACACGCGGCGCCCGCGGCATCCAGGAGCGGCCAGTGGCGCTGCACCAGGGCTTTCAGGAAGGCGGGATCGCCCGCGATGGGCGCGTAGGGCGCCACCTCCAGGGCAGTCAGCTCGCGCCAGAGCTCCATGACGGACTCCAGCACCACCAGCTGGCCGGACTCGTCCAGCAGGGCGCCCACGGTGGCGTTGAGGATCGATTCGCCCGCCGTCTGCCGGGCCAGGGCCTCCGCGTTCAGGGCGAAGATGGGATCGTCCGCCGGAAAGGCACGCCGGGTGGGAATGAGCTGGTCGGTCATGACCCCAGAGTACTCTGAGGCCATGAGTCCGTCCGCGCCCGCCTCCTGGATTGCCAAGCCCCTGCTGATGCTCGGAGCTCTCCTCGCCTTGGCGCCATTCACGCCCGCCGCCGCGGCCCTGGTGGGTGGCGCGCTGCTGGCACTGACCCTGGGCAACCCCCTGCAGGCGCTCACGCGCACCTGGACGCACCGCCTGCTCCCCCTCGCCGTCGTGGGCCTGGGCGCGGACATGAACCTGCGGGCCGTGGCGAAGGCGGGCCTGCACGGCCTGGGCTACACGGCGCTCAGCCTCGCGTTGGTTCTCGCCCTGGGCCTCTGGCTGGCCCGCTGGCTGAAGGTGGACGCCGAAGCCGGGTTGCTGATCTCCGTGGGCACGGCCATCTGCGGCGGCAGCGCCATCGCGGCCGTGGCACCCGTGATCCGGGCCCGGGAGCAGGCCATCTCGGTGGCCCTGGCCACCGTCTTTCTGCTGAATGCCGCAGCGTTGGTGATCTTCCCCCCCCTCGGGCACGCCGCGGGCCTGAGCCAGGACGCCTTCGGCCTCTGGTCGGCCCTGGCCATCCACGACACCAGCTCGGTGGTGGGCGCAGGGCTGGCCTACGGGCCCCGGGCCCTGGAAGTGGCCACCACCGTGAAGCTGGCCCGGGCCCTGTGGATCGTGCCACTCACCCTGGGCCTCGGCTGGTTCCTCGCACGGCGGCAACCGGCCGCCCCCGACGCGCCTCCCGTCAAGAAGCCCTGGTTCATCGCCGGTTTCCTGGCCATGGCTGCCCTCGTGACCTTCGTACCGGCCCTTCACGCGCCGGGCCACCTCATCGCCGTGACCGCCCGCCGCGTGCTGGTGCTGACGCTCTTCCTCATCGGCGCCGGGCTCAGCCGGGAAGCCGTCCGCAGCGTGGGCCTGCGGCCCTTCCTCCAGGGGCTGCTGCTGTGGCTGGCCGTAGGCTCCCTGGGCCTCGGGGCCGTGAAGCTGGGGTGGCTGTCGGTGGGGTAGACTCTCCCGCTGGAGATGCCCATGATCCGCCCCTTCCAAGGCATGGTCCCCAAGCTCGGCGCCCGCGTGTTCGTGCCGGACAGCGCCCTGGTGCTGGGGGATGTCACCCTCGGCGACGATGCCAGCATCTGGTTCAACTGCGTTCTCCGCGGCGATGTGAACTGGATCCGCGTCGGGGCCCGCACCAACATCCAGGATGGTTGCTGCCTCCATGTCACCAACGGGAAGTGGCCGCTGCTCATCGAGGACGAGGTCAGCATCGCCCACCATGTGATGCTCCACGGCTGCACCATCCGCAAGGGCGCCCTCATCGGCATGAGCACCACGATCATGGATGGCGCCGAGATCGGGGAGGGCTGCCTTGTCGCCGCGGGAAGCCTGGTGCGCGAAGGCTTCCAGGCCCCGCCCCACAGCCTCGTGGCAGGCTGGCCCGCGGAGGTGAAGGGCCCCCTCAGCGAGAAGCAGCGCGGCCTCGTGGCCAGCGTCTGGACCCGCTATGTGCGGTACAAGGAGGCCTACTTCGCCGACGGCTGGCCCCTCGCCGAGGCCCCGGCGATTGAAGACCCGCAGCCCGGCTTCGCCGAGGGACACCCGTATCCCTAGATTCAGTCCTCCCCTCTCTTGACACCCTCGGCTAGACTCTCGGGATCATGTCCCCCCTGCTGATCCTCCGCGTCCACGCCGATCTGCGCCTCGGGCTGGGCCATGTGGCCCGGGCGCTCGCCCTTCAGGAAGCCTGGCGCGCCCTCGGCGGCGAGGCCTGCATCGCCGTCTCCGGCGACGACCGCGCCCGCCGGGTGGGCGGGGGCCGCCACCCCTTCCTGGACCAGCCCCTGCCCTGCGAGGCCGTGTACCTGGGTGAGGCGATCCATGCGCCGCTCCCGGCGGACCTGAAGGCCCGCGCCGTCGCCGTGCTGGTGGACCAATGGGACACCAGCGCCCCGTTCCTGCAGGCGCTCCGCCCCCTCAAGGTCGCCGTGATGGAGGACGACACCGACGCTCATGAGACGGCGGATCTCCTCTTCCAGCCCTTCCTGGAGGGCGCACGCTGGCCGGATCATCCCGTGAAAGTGGTGGGCGGCCGGAAGGTGCGCCCCTACGAGACGGTTTCAGGCGCCTGCCGCGTGGTGCGGGGCTCCAACTTCATCGTGGTGGACAAGGCGGCCCTGGAGCTGCGCCCCAAGCGCGTGCCCCTCCAGCCCCTGGCGGTCCACAAGCTGCTGGTCACCTTCGGCGGCAGCGACGGCCCCAACCTGGCGCAGAAGGCCTTCGACACCCTGGCCCAGCTGGCGGTGGAGGACCGCTGGCGGGGCGCCTGCACCCTGTTGGCCCCCAACGGCATCCAGGGCACCCCCTTCCCGGGCTGCACCGTGGTCAAGAGCCTGCCCGGCCTCACCCGCCGCATTCCGGAGTTCGACGCCATCTGGTGCTCGGCGGGCGTGACCCTCGCCGAGGCCCTGTGCATGGGCATCCCGGCGACGGTTTGGGGCCAGAACGAACGACAGCACACCATCCTGGCGGACCTGGCCCTGGCCAACGGCTGCTTCGACCTGGGGGTGGGGCCCGAAGCCGACCTGGCCATCGTGCGGGAGGCCTTGGCCCAATGGCTGGGCCCCGAAGGTCAGGACAACCGTCAGGAGCAGGTCCGCGACGGCATGGTGCTGGTGGATGGCCTGGCTGCCTCGCGCGTGGCCCAGGAGCTGTGGCGTCTGGTGGAGTGCCCCGCCTAGAAATCCCGGCTTGACCCCACGGGCCCTCAACGATAAGCTTTCCCTTCTGTGAACTCGCCGCCCCTGGGGTGGTGTCTTCGCAGCGCGACCGCGATTCCGGAGCAGGCCATGAGCACTTACTTCCCGAAAGCCAATGATCTCAAGCGCCAGTGGTTCCTGGTGGATGCCACCGGGATTCCCGTGGGCCGCCTCAGCACCGCCGTGGCGGATGTCCTGTCCGGCAAGAACAAGCCGACCTGGACCCCGTTCCTCGACACGGGCGACCATGTGATCGTCATCAACGCCGAGAAGGCCGTGCTGACCGGCAAGAAGGGCGTACAGAAGTTCTACCGTCGCACCACCACCCAGCCCGGCTCCATGAAGGAAGTCCGCGCCGAGGTGATGAAGGCGACCTTCCCCGAGCGCATCATCGAGAGCGCCGTCAAGGGCATGCTGCCCAAGGGCCCCCTCGGCCGGGCGATGTACCGCAAGCTCAAGGTCTATGCCGGCCCCGAGCACGAGCAGAGCGCCCAGCAGCCCCAGATCCTGACCATCCAGAAGTAGAGGCGAGGAACCCATGGCCATTTCCCAGAACTACGGAACCGGTCGCCGCAAGAGCGCGGCCGCCCGCGCCTTCCTCCGCCCCGGCACCGGCAAGATCACCGTCAACGGTCGCAGCCTCGAGAGCTACTTCCCGAACGCCGTGCTCCGCATGATGGTCCACCAGCCCCTGGTGCTGGCCGACCTCGACGGTAAGTTCGACATGATCATCAGCGTGTGCGGCGGCGGCCCTGCCGGCCAGGCTTCGGCCATCCGCATGGGCATCTCCCGCGCCCTGCTGGGCTACAACGAGCAGCTGAAGTCCCTCCTGCGCGGCGCCGGTCTCCTGACCCGCGACCCCCGCATGAAGGAGCGCAAGAAGCCCGGTCGCCGGGCCGCGCGGCGCCGCTTCCAGTTCAGCAAGCGCTAGTCCGTTTCTGGAAGGGGGGGCCAACCGGTTCCCCCTTCTGTTTTCCCGGTCCGCGCCGGACACCTTCTGGAGCGGGCGATTCGGGCGAAGGGGATCAACCCCCGAGCCTTTCATCCCACCCGCGGCGTCCTTCGCCGCTTGAACAGGGAGGCCAGCATGGCTGCCATCCAGATGAAGGAACTTCTCGAAGCCGGTGCCCATTTCGGACACCAGACCAAGCGTTGGAATCCGAAGATGAAGAAGTTCATCTTCGGGGCGCGCAACAGCATCTACATCATCGACCTCCAGAAGACCCTGCGCCTCTGGAACACCGCCGCGAACTTCCTCACCAAGGCCGCCGGCGAGGGGAAGAACTTCCTCTTCGTGGCCACCAAGCCCCAGGCCCAGGAGCTCATCGCCGAGCAGGCCGCCCGCTGCGGCGCCTTCTATGTCAACAACCGCTGGCTGGGCGGCATGCTGACCAACTTCTCCACCATCAAGAAGAGCCTCGAGAAGTTCCGCGAGATCGAAGCCACGCTGGCGGATCCCGCCCGCACGGCCCTGCTCTCCAAGAAGGAACTGCTCACCCTGAACCGCACCCGCCTGAAGCTGGAAGCCTCCTTCCACGGCATCCGCGACATGCGCTCGCTGCCCGAAGTCATCTTCGTCATCGATCCGCACCGTGAGGACATCGCCGTCACCGAGGCCAAGAAGCTCGGCATCAAGGTCGTGGGCATCGTGGACACCAACTGCGATCCCGACATGGTGGACTATGTGATCCCCGCCAATGACGACGCGATCCGCTCCATCCTTCTCTTCTCCGAGCGCGTGGCCGACTCCATCCTTGAGGGCCGCCAGCGCTTTCAGGACAAGGGCGACAGCGAGGACATGAAGAAGATGATGGCCGAAAAAATGGAAGTCGAGGGCTAGACCCCACCCCCCATTCGTCAGCCATCAGAGGGTCCGCCCGCTGATGGCTGATGGTCTGAAGACCCCACCCGATTTCAGGAGATCCCATGGCATTCACCGCCAATGATGTGAAGACGCTGCGCGAGAAGACCGGTCTCGGCATGATGGACTGCAAGAAGGCCCTGGAAGAGAACAGCGGCGACATGGAGCAGGCCATCGAATGGCTCCGCAAGAAGGGCCTCGCCGCTTCCGCCAAGAAGGCTGATCGCATCGCCGCCGAAGGCATCGTGGAAGCCTACATCCACCCCGGTGGTCGCGTGGGCGTGCTGGTCGAAGTGAATTCCGAGACCGACTTCGTGGCCCGCAATGAGGCCTTCCAGCGCCTGGTGAAGGAAATCGCGATGCACATCGCGGCCGCCGACCCCGCGCCCCGCTTCGTCACCAAGGAAGAGGTCACCCAGGACTTCCTCGACACCGAGAAGCGCATCGCCACCGAGCAGGCGCTCGCCACCGGCAAGCCCGCCAACATCGTCGAGCGGATCGTCGAGGGCAAGATGAACAGCATCTTCAAGGAGGTCTGCCTCCTCGAGCAGCCCTTCATCATGAATCCCGACCTCACCATCCAGCAGTACCTGTCCCAGAAGACCGCGGAGATCGGCGAGAAGCTCAGCATCCGCCGCTTCACAAAGTACATCATGGGCGAGGGCCTCGAGAAGCGCAGCGAGAACTTCGCCGCCGAAGTCGCCGCCGCCAAGTAGCGTTTTTTGCTGCTACAAAAGAGGCGGCCGTTTCGGCCGCCTCTTTTGTAGGTGGGAATGGCATGTCAGTGAAACCACGGGAGTCGGCATGAAATTCAAGCGCATCCTCCTCAAGCTCTCGGGCGAAGCCCTCATGGGCGATCAGAAGTACGGCATCGACCCGGCCGTGGTCAACATGATCGCCGATCAGGTGAAGGCCATCCGGGAACTGGGCGTGGAAGTCGGCCTCGTCATCGGCGGCGGCAACATCTTCCGCGGCGTGGCGGGCGCCACCAAGGGCATGGACCGCACCACGGCCGACCACATGGGCATGCTGGCCACCATGATCAACGCCCTGGCACTCCAGGACGCGCTCGAGCACAAGAATGTCCATACCCGCACCCTCTCGGGCCTGGAGATGCCCAAGGTGGCCGAGAGCTACATCCGGCGCCGGGCCACCCGCCACCTGGAGAAGGGTCGCGTGGTGATCTTCGGCGCGGGCACCGGCAACCCCTACTTCAGCACCGACACTGCCGCGGCGCTGCGTGGCAACGAGATCTGCGCCGAGGTGGTGATGAAGGCCACCAATGTGGACGGCATCTACACCGCCGATCCCAAGAAGGACCCCACGGCCACGCGCTTCGACCGCATCTGCTTCCAGGATGTGCTGGAGAAGGGCCTGAGGGTCATGGACGCCTCCGCCATCGCCCTGTGCATGGAAAACCGGCTGCCCATCCTGGTCTTCGACATGAACAAGCCCGGCAACCTGGTCGCCGCCGTGAAGGGCGAGCCCGTGGGCACACTCGTCAGCTGATCGGCCGCTGGCGTGAAGCCGGTTCGCCAGTTTCAGATCTAAATCCGTCAGACTGGAGGCATGGACTTCCTGCGGAACCTGCCCGATGCCGCGGTCCTCACGGACCGGGAGGCGCTGGAACCCTACCTGCGGGACGAGTCCCATGTCCGGGGGAGCCTTCCCCTGGCCGCGGTGCGCCCCCGGAGCGCCGCCGCCCTGAAGGAACTGGTCCGGCTGGCCAAGGCGGAAGGGTTCGGCCTGGTCCCGCGCGGGGCGGGCACGGGGAAGGCCGGGGGCTGCGTGCCCACGGCCCGTACGGTGGTCGTGGACTTCTCCACCTGGCCCGGCGACCTCCATGTCTCGCCGCAGGACCTCTGCCTCAGCGCCCCCGCCAGTGCGCCCCTGCGCGAAGTGAAGGCCGCCGCGGAAGCCCATGGGCTGTTCTACCCCCCCGACCCCAACTCCTGGGAGAGCTGCGCCCTGGGCGGCACCCTGGCCACCAACGCGGGGGGGCCCAACGCCTGCAAGTACGGCATGACCCGCCACTGGGTGCTGTCCGTGGACGCCCTGCTGGAAGATGGCGAGATCCACACCTTCGGCATTCACAGCGTCAAGGCCAACGCGGGTCCCGCCCTCGGGCAGCTGTTCATCGGCAGCGAGGGCATCTTCGGCTTCATCGTGGGGGCGACGCTGCGCCTCACGACCCTGCCCCGCGAATTCGCCACACTCCTGCTCCCGGTGAAGCGTTGGGAGGACCTTCTGGATCTTCCCGGCCGCCTCTGCGGCGCGGGCTACCTGCCCAGCGCCTTCGAATTCTTCGATCCCGCCGTGTTGGCGGAACTGCGGGCCCACGGCCCGGAGGAGGCCCGGCGTCTGCCCGGCGAGGCCCTGGCCATCCTTGAATTCGACGACCGGGGCTGTACCTCCGAGGCCTTCCTAAGTGGTCTGATGGATCTGCTGGGGCCTGTGGCCGAAGGCCTGGAGATTGCTTCGAGCGAGCGCCAGCGTCAGGGCATCTGGGCCGTGCGCCGCATGACCAGCGCCTTTCTCAAGGAACGGCATCCCAAAAAGGTGAGTGAGGACATCGTCGTGCCCCGCAGCCGCCTCCGCGAGTTTTTCGCGGGCCTGGAGCGCCTGGACCTGCCCAGCGTCAGCTATGGCCACCTGGGCGACGGCAACCTCCATGTGAACCTGCTGGCCGCGGGCGAGACCGAGCCCGCCCAGCTCGAGCGCCAGCTCATGGACCTCTTCCGACTGGCTCTGGACCTCGGCGGCACCCTCAGCGGCGAGCACGGCATCGGCCTTGCCAAGCGGGAGGCTTTCCTGGCCCTGAGCGATCCCGGACAGATCCAGGCCCTGCGGGCCCTCAAGCAGGTCCTGGATCCCCAGGGGATCTTCAATCCGGGCAAAGTGATCTGAAGGGAGTTCCCATGTCCAAGCAGCCCCTCGTCCTCGGCCACCGCGGCCTGTCGTCGAAGCATCTGGAGAACAGCATGGAGGCCTTCCGCGCGGCGCTGGCCGCGGGGATGGACGGCTTCGAGCTCGATGTGCAGCCCACCCGGGATGGCGTCTGCGCCGTGCTGCACGACGAGGACCTCGCCCGCACGGCCCAGGGGTCGGGCCTCCTCCGCAAAATGAAGTCGGCGGAGCTGCCGCCCCTGAAAAACGGGGAGCCCCTGCCCCGCCTGGCGGATGTGCTGGAGCTGCCCGCGAAGCTCATCAATGTCGAGCTGAAGGGCGAGCCCGGCTGGCAGCAGGCCCTGGCCACCGTGGAGGCCGCCGAAGCCCTGGACCGCGTGCTGTTCAGCAGCTTCGAGCCCAGCGAAGTGCTCCAGCTCTGGGCCGCCTGCGAGACCGCCCGCTGCGGCTTCCTGTGGGAGACCGACGAGGCCCTGGACCTCACAGCCGAGGAACTCGCCGACCTGCCTGGGGCCCTATGGTTCCATCCGCCCCTCAAGGCCGTGAAGGCCAAGCCCGACCTCTGGGCGCCCTACGCGGACCGCCTGGCCCTCTGGGGCATGAAGACACCCGCCGAGGCCCAGGCTCTGCCCTTCGCGCCTGCCGTGCTGATCGTCGATGGGATCTGAAATCCCGTTCAGCGAGGCGGCGTCAGGCGGTGGCTTGGCACTGGTCTGGCGCAGCCTGGCGAATCTCTGGTTCTTCGGCTGGCTCGGCAATCTCTGGTTCTCCACCCTGGCGGACACCGAGGCCGGCCGCAGGCAGGCCAGGCAGGCGGTCGAGGACCACGAGGCCCTGAAGGGTACGCAGCCCTACACCCAGGTGCTCCAGGCCATTCTCAACGACCCGCATTACCGGCTGGTGGATCAGGCCCCGGCCCTGGGGGAGCAGGTGCTGATCCATGCGGCTTGCTTCGATGAAACCTGGATCCAGATGCGCGGGGCGGCGCTGGACCGGGCCCGCTACCTGCGCCTCTACTGCGTCAGTCGCTTCAAACCTTTTCGGCAGGCCTACACCTTCGATGTGGCCTCTAACGAGATCACGCGCCATGTCCTCCCCGGCGCCCAGTGGCATCGCGAGGTCCCCTACGCTTTCTGGTGAGACTCCGGCCCAACCGTCTCGTCAGCCTTTCGGGGCCGCCCGCAACAGGGCCTCCCGGACCTTCATCCTGAGCTTGGCCGGCGTGAACGGCTTCTGGAGGAAGGGGACATTCGCCTCCAGGACACCATGGCGCAGGATGGCGTCGTCCGTGTAGCCGGACATGAACAGGACCGCCAGGTTGGGGTGGGCCGAAGTGACCCTCTCCGAGACCTGGCGCCCATTCATCCCGGGCATGATCACATCCGTGAGCAGCAGGTGGATCTCATCCATGCACTGGGCGCAGAGGGCCTCGGCTTCCGCGCCGTTCCGCGCCTCCAGGACCGTGTAGCCCGCCTGCCGCAAGATGGTCCCCGTGACGCTGCGCACCTGGTCCTCGTCTTCCACCAGCAGGATGGTCTCGGAGCCGCCCTCGTCGGCCGCGGCAGGGAGTTCCGGACCCGCGTGGGACTGGTGCTCCCGCTGGATCTCCGGGAAGTAGATCTTGAAGGTCGTTCCCACGCCAGGTTCGCTGTAGAGCCAGATGTGGCCCCCGCTCTGCTTCACGATCCCGAAGACGGTGGCGAGCCCGAGGCCCGTCCCCTTCCCCCGCTCCTTCGTGGTGAAGAAGGGTTCGAAGATCCGGCCCTGGGTCTCCTTGTCCATGCCGTGGCCCGTGTCGCTGACCGCCAGCATGACGAAGGAGCCCGGTGTCACCCCCGGGTGCTCGCGGGCATAGGCTTCGTCGAGATCGATGTTGGCAGTCTCCAGGATCAGGCTCCCCCCTTCCGGCATGGCGTCCCGGGCGTTGATGGCCAAGTTCAGGATCACCTGCTCGATCTGGCTGGGATCCGCGAAGACCTTCCGCAGATCGGGAGAGCAGAAGGCCTGAATCTCGATGTTCTCGCCCAGGAGGCGCTGCAGGATCGGGTGGAGGCCCGTGAGCGACGCGTTGAGGTCGAGGGACTCCGGGGCCAGGATCTGCCGGCGGCTGAAGGTGAGGAGCTGACGCGTCAACCCGGCCGCCCGTTCGGAGGCCTGGCGGATCGCCGCCAGGTTGGCGTTCCCGTCCAGGTGCATCTCCAGCACTTCCGAAGCGCCGAAGATCACGGTCAGCAGGTTGTTGAAGTCGTGGGCGATGCCGCCGGCCAGCTGACCCACGGCCTCCATCTTCTGGGTTTGACGGAGCTGCTCTTCACTGTGCCGCAGCGCCTCGTTCGCCGCCTGGAGCTCCGCCGTGCGCGCCTCCACCCGCGCCTCGAGGTGGGCCTGGAGGTCCCGCAGCTTCCGGTTCGCCTCCTGGATCTCCTGGGCGCGCTGGAAGACCTCGGCTTCCACCTGGCTCGCATGATCCCTCAGCTCCTCCGCCAAGTCGCCCTGGGCCCGGTGGGCCTCCTTCAGGCGCATGAACTCCGTGACATCCTCCACCCGGTGGAGCACATAGCGGACCTCGCCGGTCGGGGCCAGGACCGGGGTATTCATGGGGCTCCAGTAGCGGCGCTCGAAGCCCCCTCCCTCCGCGGGCGGCAGCTGGATGTCGTATTTCTGAACGGCCATCGTGTCGGGGCGCTTGAGGGCGAGGGCCCGGTGGAGCGATTCCCGGAGGTTGGCCACTCCCGTGGCGCTCGGGTCCTCGGGATTGTCCGGGAACACCTCGAAGATGCCCCGGCCGAGGATGTCCTCCCGGCGGGTCCGGGTGGCCGAGAGGTAGGCCTCGCTGACCGCCACGATGGTCAAGTCTGGGTCCAGGGCCAGGAGCAGACCGGGCGCCGACTCGAACAAGAGCCGGAAATCCGGGTCGGGAGGGCCCGTCTTGGCATCCAAAACAGACATATCGCGACCTCTCGGCATGTCCCAAGGTGGGCAAGTATAGGCCGCTCGAACGGATAATCGCCGTCCAGAATGGTTTTGTTTGCAGATGTTTGATTTTAGAGCCGTTGGAAAGGTGGATGAGGTGCCCTAAGCCAACCGTCGCTTCAAGGCCTCGGTCTCCGCCGCCAAGGGTTCGCTGAGCAGGGGCTTGGCCAGCAGGTCGCTGAGGGTCCTGGGCAGGGGGATCTCGCGACCCAGGGCCGGGGTCAGGGCTTCGCGGAATTTCGCCGGATGGGCTGTGGCCAGGAAGAGGCCCTGCTCCCCGGGGCGCAGGTGGGCCCGGAGCACGGCGCAGGCCACGGCGCCGTGGGGATCGGCCAGGTAGCCCGCGCCATCCAAGGCGACCACGGTCGCCATCGTCTCCGCATCCGTGCAGCTGCCCCAGCGCAGGGCCGCCACCATGCCCCCGTGGTCGCCTCCGAACCGCGTGAAGATGCGTTCCCAGTTGCTGGGCGAGCCCACATCCATGGCGTTGGAGAGGGTGGCCACGGAGGGTCGGGGCCGGTAGGTGCCGGTGTCCAGGTAGTCGGGCACCACGCGGTTGGCGTTGGTGGCGGCCACGAAGGCGTGGATGGGGGCGCCCATGGCCTGGGCCATCAGGCCCGCATAAAGGTTGCCGAAGTTGCCACTGGGCACGGACACCACCAGGGGCCCGGGGTCGGCCTGGGCCACAGCCTCGAAGTAGTACAGCGTCTGGGCCAGCAGCCGCGCGATGTTGATGCTGTTGGCCGAGGTCAGGCCCAATCGGGACACCTGCTCGGCGTCCTCGAAGGCCCCCTTCACCAGCCGCTGGCAGTCGTCGAAGGAACCGGCCACCGCCAGGGCGAGCACATTGCCGCCGCAGGTGGCGAACTGGCGCTCCTGCAGGGGGGACACACGGCCTGCCGGATAGAGCACCACCACCCGCACGCCCGGCAATCCCTGAAAGGCCTGGGCCACGGCAGCGCCCGTGTCGCCGGAGGTGGCCGTGAGCACCGTGCGGGGGCGGTCCCCGGCGCCCAGGGCCAGCACCCGCGCCAGGAAGCGCGCGCCGAAATCCTTGAAGGCCAGCGTGGGCCCGTGGAAGAGTTCCAGCGCCGAGAGGCGATCGCCCACCTTCACCCGAGGCGCGGGAAAGGTGAAGGCGGATCGCGCCAGCATCTCGACCACGGAACGGGGGAATTCCTCGCCCAGCAGGCGATGGAGGATCTCCGTCGCGCGCGAGGGGAAATCCAGCTTCAGCAGCTCGGAAACATCCGGAAAGCGCGGGAGCTCCACCGGCACGAAGAGGCCGCCATCGGGAGCCAGGCCCGCCTGCACGGCCGCCATGAAGGTCGCGTGAAGCCCGGGGGTGCGGGTGCTGACGAGCTTCATGGCCGGACCTCGCACCGCGAGGACCGGAACCCGGCCGGCAGCACCCGGGCCCCTTCCGGATCCAACGCGCAGACCCAGCCCTGGCTGGCCAGCCCCGCCCCCTCGAAGGCCCCGCGAATGGCCTCAGCGATGGCCAGGGCCTGGGTTTCATCCTCGGCCACCGCGAAGACGGAGGGCCCCGACCCCGACAGGCTGCAGCCGAGGGCGCCCAGGCGCCTCGCCGCTGCCTGCGCCGCCCGGAAGCCCGGCACCAGCGGCGCGCGGTGCACCTCCACCAGGGGATCCCGCAGGCACCGCCCGAGCAGCGCACGGTCCCCACTGTGCAGGGCCTGCACCAGCCCGGTGAGGTTGCCCGCGAAGGCCACCGTCTCGGGCCACCCCGGGTGCTCGGGCAGGACGCGACGGCTGTCCGCCGTGGACAGCCGGAGCTCGGGATGCACCACCACCATCAGCAGGTCCGCGGGCCAGGGCAGGCGCCGGGCGGCGGCTTTCCCCTCCCGGCCCGGCACCACCAGCTGGAGCCCGCCCAGCAGCGAGGGCACCACATTGTCGAGGTGGATGCCGCCGCTGGTGGAACCCTCCGCCTGCCCCGCCAAGTCCAGCAGCTCGGGCACGCTGAGCGGATCGCCGCACAGGGCCTGGAGCCCGACCAGCGTCGCCACGATGGAGCTGGCGCTGGATCCCAGACCGCTGGCCACGGGAAGGCACTTCTCCAGGGTGATGGCGAAGGGTCCGGCCCCGCCGCCCCCCGCGCGCAGGGCCGCCAGGAAGAGGTCGCGGGCCTTCAGGGCGAGGTTGGGCCGGGGATCGTCCGCCAACGCGGTGGCGAAGGGACCCGTCACCCGGAAGGAGTCGTTCTCGGCGGGCGCGATGGATACGAGGTCCCCGAGCAGGCTGCCGTCCAGCGGCGCCAGCGCCGCGCCCAGCAGGTCGAATCCCGCGGCCACATTGCCGATGCTGGCAGGGGCGAAGGCCACCACGCCTTCAGAAGATGGATCAGAGGACCTCGTCATCAGCGCCTCCGGGCCGGGCGGGCCCCGGGGGGCACCAGGCGCAGGATGTCGGCCAGCACGCCGGCGGCCGTCACTTCGGCGCCGGCTCCATATCCGCGGATGACCATGGGATGGGGCTGGTAGCGCTCTGTCAGCAGGGCCAGGGCATTCTCGCCGCCCTTGATGGCGATGAAGGGGTGCTCGGCGTCCACGGGCAGGAGGCCCACACGACACCCCTGGTCCGACAGGGAACCCACATAGCGGAGGGTCTTCCCTTCAGCCTTCAGGGCCGCCAGCCGCTCGCGGAAGGGGGCGTCCAGCTGGGGCAGACGGGCCAGGAAGGCGGGGATGTCGCCGCTGGCATCGAAGTCCGCGGGCAGCAGGCCTTCCACCGCCACATCCTCGAGCTCCAGTTCCAGGCCCAGCTCCCGGGCCAGGATGAGCAGCTTGCGCGCCACATCCATGCCGCTGAGGTCGTCGCGGGGATCAGGTTCGGTGAAGCCGCTGTCCTTGGCCCGGTGCACGGCTTCGGACAAGGCCACGCCTTCGCCCAGCAGGCCGAGGATGTACGACATGGAGCCCGACAGGATGCCTTCCGCCCTCAGCACGCGGTCGCCGGTGAGCACCAGGTTCTTCACCGTGTCGATGATGGGCAGGCCCGCGCCCACATTGGCCTCGTAGAGGAACCGCAAGCCGCGGCGCGACGACCGTTCACGCAGCTCGCGGTAGAAGGCCTGGGAGCTGCTGTTCGCCTTCTTGTTGGCGGCCACCACATGGAACCCGGCCTCGAACAGATCCGGGTACCGGGCTGCCAGCTCGCCACTGGTGCTGCAATCCACCAGCACCGACAGGGCCGGAGGCCCCCCGCGCACGGTCTCGATGAGCCGCTCCAGATCCATCGGTTCACCCAGGACCAGGTCCTCGCGCCAGCGTGTGAGGTCGAGGCCCGCCGCATCCATTTTCATGCGGCGGCTGGTGGCGATGGTCGTCACGCGGAGATCCAGTCCCTGGGCCAGCAGCCGTTCATGCTGCCGGTGGATCTGTCCCAGCAGGCTGCCGCCCACATTCCCGGCGCCGAGCAGATGGACATCCACCACCACCCGGGTCTGGAAGAAGCGCCGGTGGATGTGGGCCAGGGCCCGGGCCCCATCGCCCTCCTCCACCACCGCCGAGATGATGCGCTCGCTGGCACCCTGGGCGATGGCCACCACATTGCAGCCCACTTCGGCCAGGGCCTCGAAGAAGGTGCCAGCCACCCCCGGCCGGGTGCGCATGCCATCCCCCACGATGCTCAGCACCGCGAGGCCCTCGCGCAGGGCCACCGGATCCATGAAGCCCGCCGACAATTCCGCGGGGAAGGCCTCCTCGATGGCGGCCACCGCGGCGGGACCATCCGCCCGGCGCACAGCAAAGCAGATGGAGAGCTCGGACGAACTCTGGGTGATGAGCACGACGGAGATGCCCCTGCGGGCCAGGGCGCCGAACACGCGCCCGGCGATGCCCGGCACGCCGGGCATGCCGGGGCCCGTCAGGTTCACCACCGAGAGGTCGCGCAGGAAGGACAGCCCCCGCACCCCACTGGGCGGCGGCGGCACCTCGCCGCGGATCACCGTGCCGGGGTGGGCCGGGTCGAAGCTGCTGCACACCCGCACCGGGATGCCGCGTTCCCGCACCGGGGGAATGGTCTTCGGGTGCAGCACCTTGGCCCCGAAGAAGGACAGCTCCATGGCCTCCTCGAAGCTCGCCTCCGGCAGCGGGAAGGCCTCAGGCACCAGGGTGGGATCGGCGCTGTAGAGGCCGGCCACATTGGTCCAGATCTCCAGCAGCTCCGCGCCGAGGGCGGCGGCGGCCAGGGCGGCGCTGTGGTCCGAGCCGCCCCGGCCCAACGAGAGGATGCGCCCCTGCCCATCGCCGCCGAAGAAGCCCGGCAGCACCCAGAGCCCGCCCTCCGCGGCCTTCACGGCGGCGAAGCCCGCCTCGATGTCCGCACTGCGCGGCCGGGCCTGGAGCGGATCGCCCTCCACCTTGATGTGCGCCACAGGATCGAGGTACCGGGGGGCGAGGCCGCGGGCTTTCAGCAGCCCCAGCAAAATGGCGCCGGCCGCCCGTTCACCCAGGCTGGAGACTTGCGCCAGCACCGAGGGCGGGCCCTCCTCCAGCAGGGCCATGCCCTGCAACAGGCGGCGCCCGAGCCCTTCGAGGGCGTCCAGCTCCTCACGCACCGGAACCGCCTCGGGTCCCAGATCCCCCGCCAGCTCCGTCACCACCTCGGCGTGCCGCGCCCGGAAGGTGGCGATGAGCCGATCCGCCTCCTCCCGGTCGGGCACGCGCCCCCCGTGCAGCAGCAGGTTGGTGATCCCCGCCATGGCGGAGGCCACCACGCAGACGCGGTGGGTGGCGCGAGCGGCGGCCACCAGGTCGGCCACGGTGCGGAACCGGCCCGCCCCGGCCAGGCTGGTGCCGCCGAACTTCATGACTCTGATGGCGGGGGCGGGCATGAGGGCTCCGGGGAAGAACAAAAAAGCCCCGCGTGGGATACGCGGGGCTGAGTCTGAGGGTTGGAAATCAGGTCAGGTGCCCCGCACGCCGGTGGGCGTATTGGTCATGCCAGTCATGCCGGTCATGGCAAACAAGTGGACGGACCCCACGCCGGTCGTGCCGGCGGGCCCGAAGGCCGTGGGGTTCATCGAAATCGTCATGTCCGACATCTTCCTGGAAGCCGCCTGAATGTCAACCCTGTTCCCCCGCCGGCCGGCCCTTCACCCGGCGCCCCAGCGCCAGGCTGCTGCCCAGCCAGAGGCCCGAGCAGCCCACGGCCGCCAATCCCACCGGAATGGCGAGCGCCACGAGGGCCGTGGGCGCCCACACGCCCAGCAGGTCGCCGCCCCGGTAGACGAAAGTGTCGATGAAGGGCTTCGACTTGTAGCGTTCTTCCGGGCCCAGCGGAATGTAGAGGATCTCGCGGGCCGGCCGGTCCACGGCATAGTGCAGGCCACGGCGCAGCACCTGGAAGAGCGCCATCATGCCGAAGGTGGGCCAGATCCACAGGGCGCCGAAGCCCAGCAGGCTCAGCACGGGGAGAATGGACAGCACCACCGGGATGCCCAGTCCCGTCAGGAGGCGGCCGGTGAGGAAGACCTGGGTCGCCAGGGTGAGCACATTCACCCAGAGGTCGATGCGGGCGAAGGCCGCCGTGCGGGCGGCGGTGCCGCTGAAGGTCCGTTCGACGATGGCGCCCTGCTGCAGGTAGAGGAAGGTGCTGGTGATGGTGAAGAGCAGCATGTAGGCGCAGATGAGCTGCAGGTAGCGCGATTTCGCGATGAGCTTGAGCCCCTCCAGGGGGCCGGGTCCGGGCTCCCGCTCGCCGTGGGCCTGGTCGCCCAGGCGGAAGATGGCCGCCAGGCGCCCCACGCACTGCACCGCCAACTCCAGCGTCAGCATCGACAGCAGCAGCAGCGACAGGGGATCCACCTTCAGGGGGAGACCCCCCAGCGTGAAGCCCTTGGTGAGGGCCCCCGTGAGGGCGGCCCCGGCGATGGCGCCCAGGGTGCCGCCCGTGGCGATGAAGCCGAAGAGGCGCTTGCCCTGGGTCTGGGTCCACACATCCGACATCAGGCCCCAGAACACCGAGACCACGAAGAGGTTGAAGACGCTGAGCCAAATGTAGAAGGCGTAGCCCAGGGCCGCGCCGCCGCGGTGGGGCAGGAAGCGGAAGGCCAGGAAGAAGGCCAGCATGTTCAGCCCGAAGAAGCGGTAGGCCCATGGGATGAACCGCCGGCGCGGCAGCTTCGACACCAGGGCCGCGAAGGCCGGGTTCGCCAGCGCCATGGCCAGCAGGGTGCCCGTCATCAGCCAGGGCAGCTTGTCCGCCCCCCGGGCGATGCCGATGGCCTCGCGGACGGGCCGCAGCAGGTAGAAGCCGAAGAGCAGCAGGAAGAAATACAGGGTCGACCAGAGCAGAGCCGGGGCTTCACCCTCGTCGAGCATCACCAGGCGTCGGAGGAGGCGGGCGGGCGTCATGGGCGGTCCGGAAAAGGCAGTTGCATGGATGTCTGAAAAGAGTATATATCGATTCACGAGGTATCAATCCCAGCCCATCGACCGGAGGTCCCATGACCGTCACCCGCCGTGAGTTCATCCAGTGGTCCGCCGCCGCCACCGCCCTGGCGGCCACGGGGCTCGACCTCTCCGCCGCGCCCGCCGAGAAGGCCGCCCCCAAGAAGATCCTCATCCTGGGCGGCACAGGCTTCCTCGGCCCCGCCACCATCGAAGCCGCCCAGGCCCGCGGTCACCAGGTGACGATGTTCAACCGCGGCAAGACGCGGCCCGACCTCTTCCCCGGCGTGGAGAAGCTGCACGGCGACCGTGATCCCAAGAAGGGCGAGGGCCTGAAGGCGCTCGAGGGCCGGAGCTGGGATGCCGTCATCGACAACAGCGCCTACTACCCGAGGATGGTGGCGGCCTCCGCGGGCCTGCTGGCCCCGCACGCGAAGCAGTATCTGATCATCTCCAGCATCAGCGCCTACAAGGAGCCGAACCCCGAGAACGGAACCGAGGATGCGCCCCTGGCCACCATGACCGACCCCACGGTCGAGTCCATGGGGAAGGACTACGCGAACTACGGGGCCCTGAAGGCCCTGTGCGAGCAGGCCGCCCAGAAGGCCATGCCCGGCCGCACGGCGGTGATCCGCCCTGGCTACATCGTGGGTCCCGACGACCCCACGGGCCGCTTCACCTACTGGCCTGTGCGCTTCGACAAGGGCGGTGAGCTCGCCGTGCCGGGCGCGCCCGCCGATCCCGTCGAGATCATCGATGTGCGCGACCTGGCCGCCTGGCTGGTGCATCTGGTCGAGCGCGGGACCACCGGCGTCTTCAACGCCTGCGGTCCCGACAAGCGCCTGGCCTGGGGCAGCCTCGTCGAGGCCTGCCAGAAGGCCGGGAACCCGAACGCCAAGCCCGTCTGGATTCCCGCCGACTTCGTGACCAAGCAGGAGGGCCTCGAATTCCCCATCTGGGCCCCCTACCTGGGCGAGACCAAGGGGTTCCATACCTGGAGCAACGCCCGCGCCGTCAAGGCCGGCCTGAAGTTCCGTCCCGCCGAGCAGACCGTGAAGGACACCCTCGCCTGGTTCAAGACTCAGGAGAAGGCGGAGAAGGGCCGCAACAAGCTGGCGGGCCCCACCGCCGAGCAGGAAGCCAAGCTCATCGCCGCCTGGCGCGAGGCCTCCAAGGCCAAGAAGTAAGCCCCGGGGAAACCGGCCCCCTCGGCTGATCCAGGGCCCCGCTCCGCGGGGCCCTGTCAGTTCTGGATGTAGTGCACCAGCTGCTCGATGGTGAAGGTCTGGTCGGAGATCGTCTCCTTCACCAGGTCGCCGATGGAGAGGATGCCCAGCACCTCGTCACCCGCCCCGAGCACGGGCAGGTGGCGGACATGCTTGTTCGTCATGAGTGCCATGCACTCCTCGACGGACTGAGAGAGGGTCACGCAACTGACCTTCTCGCTCATGATCTCCCGCACCAGGGTGTCCTTCGAGGTCTTCCCCTTGAGGATGATCTTCCGAGCGTAGTCCCGTTCGGAGAAGATCCCCACCAGCTTCCCGTGCTCCAGCACCAGGAGGGCGCCGATGTCGTGCTGGGCGAGGAGGGTCAGCGCCGTGAAGACCGAATCATCGGGCCCCACCGATACCAGGGCGCGCTTGCCCTCGACGAGCTGTTTCAGTGGCCGCATGGATGCCTCCCTGCTGGTCTGGTTGGATGGTTCGGGAATCGTGGCCCTGACTATACGGCCAAGACGGGGCGGATGGGCCAATGAATCCGAGGCCGGGTCATCGGAACCGTGATCAATGACGCAGGATCCCCCTGGCATAGTCTATTCGTGATGCATGGGTCGTCTTTAATCCCAGCCGCTTGAACGACCCACCCCACCCCGCCATGGAACCCCGCCGAGGATCACCCGATGTCCCTGCCCAGGAAGATGAAGGCCCACGCCCGGAAGCATGCCGAAGCCACGGAACCCCATCCGGAGGCGGCCCGGAAGCAGGCCGCCCAGGGGAAGCTGCTGGCCCGCGAGCGCATCACGGCCATTCTCGATCCGGACTCCTTCCATGAATACGACCTCTTCGTGGAGCACAAGTGCTCCGACTTCGGCATGGAGAAGAAACAGCTGCCGGGGGACGGCGTCATCACCGGCACGGGTACGATCCTGGGTCACCCCGTGGCCATCTACGCCCAGGACTTCACCGTGGCCGGGGGATCGCTGGGCCTGGCCCACGCCCGGAAGATCACCAAGATCATGGATCACGCCATCAAGCTGGGCATCCCGCTCATCGGGATCAACGATTCCGGCGGGGCGCGCATCCAGGAAGGCGTGAACTCCCTGGCAGGCTACGGTGAGATCTTCTACCGCAACACGCTGGCGTCCGGCGTCATCCCCCAGATCTCGATCATCCTGGGTCCCTGCGCGGGCGGCGCGGTCTACTCGCCGGCCCTCACGGACTTCGTCTTCGTCGTGGACAAGATCTCCAAGATGTTCATCACGGGACCCGAGGTCATCAAGACAGTGCTGGGCGAAGAGATCTCCATGGAGGATCTGGGCGGGGCCCGGGTCCAGGCCGAGCTCTCCGGCAACGCGCACTTCTACGCCCAGAGCGAGGCGGAGTGCTTCGAGCAGGTGAAGCGCCTGGTGACCTACATCCCCTGGAACAACCGGAAGCGGGCCGACGCCTTCGCCGCCCAGCCCCCGGAGGCCGAGGCCCTGGAGCGCATCATCCCCTCCGAATCCAACCGGCCCTACGATGTGCGGGATGTCCTCCGCAGCGTCTGCGATGGCGCCGACTTCATGGAGGTCCAGGCGCTGTGGGCCGCCAACATCGTGGTGGGCTTCGCCCGCATGAACGGGCGCACGGTGGGCATGGTGGCCAACCAGCCCATGGTGCTGGCGGGCGTCCTGGATGTGGACAGCTCCGACAAGGCCGCCCGCTTCATCCGCTTCTGCGATGCCTTCAACATCCCGCTGGTGACCTTCGTGGACCTGCCGGGCTACCTGCCCGGCGTGGACCAGGAGCACGCGGGCGTCATCCGCCACGGCGCCAAGCTGCTCTACGCCTACAGCGAAGCCACGGTGCCGAAGATCACCGTGATCCTGCGCAAGGCCTACGGCGGCGGCTACATCGCCATGTGCTCGCGGCACCTGGGCGCCGACTTCGTCTTCGCCTGGCCCTGCGCCGAGATCGCGGTCATGGGCCCCGAGGGCGCCGCCAACATCATCTTCAAGGGGGAGATCGCCGCCGCGGCGGATCCCGAGGCCTTCCGCAAGGAGAAGGTGAAGGAATACACCGACAAGTTCGCCAGCCCCTATGTGGCCGCCGCCAACGGCCATGTGGACGCCGTCATCGCCCCCCACCAGACCCGCGACTTCCTGCTGCACGCCCTCGAGATCTCCGAACACAAGACCGAGGAGCGGCCTGCGCGGAAGCACGGCGTTCCGCCCTTCTGAGCGAGCTCCCATGACCCCCCGGCAGACCCTCACCCTGAACGACACGGTGTACGAAACGACCCTCACCCGGAAGTACGCCCACCGGAAACCCTATGTGCCCAAAGATCCCCGGCGGAGAACAGCCACCATCCCGGGCCTCATCCTGGAGGTCCTCGTGCAGCCCGGAGACCGGATCTGCGCAGGCCAGGGAATCGTGGTGCTGGAAGCCATGAAAATGCAGAATCGCATCACCGCCCATCACGATGGCACCGTCAAAGCCCTGCATGTGACCGTCGGAGACACCGTCGCCAAGGGCCAGCTGCTGGTGGAGTTCGAATAGCCGGTTTGGGCCGGCGCCCGGTTCTCCCTTTCAGCACGGCCGGGGCCTCGACGGCGGGTCCAGAGCATTACACAATTTTGTGTATATACTCCTGGATTCTGCCTGCCCTGCCCCAACCGCACTCACCTTTTTGGAGTCCTCCATGCTTCCTGTGGCCGCTCGCGCCTGGTTCGCTGCGCTGTGCTTCGGCGTCATGGGGCAGGCACAATCCGTGGCCTTCACCTTCGACGATGGGCCCAGCCTGACGGCCACGCCCCGCCTTTCCCCCCAGGAGCGCAATGCCGCAATCCTGGCGGCCCTGAAGAAACACCAGGTGAGTGCCGCCCTGTTCGTCACCCTCGGGAACGGCGCGGACCGGCCCGAGGGGGCGGCCCTGGCCAGGGCCTGGGGCGAGGCCGGCCACGCGATCGGCAACCACACCGTCACCCACCTGGATCTCAACGCGAAGGGCACCACCCTTCAGCAGTACCAGGATGAGATCCTGGCCTGTGACCGGGTCCTCCGTGCGCTTCCCGGCTACCGGCCCTGGTTCCGGTTCACCTTCCTCCGAGAGGGCAATACACCTGAGAAACGCGACGGGATGAAGGCCTTCCTGAAGGCCCAGGGCCTTCGCAATGCCCAGGTCAGCCTGGACACCTCGGACTGGCGCCTGAACGCAGCCCTGATCGCCGTCCTGACCCAGCATCCCGGGGCCGATGTGGCACCCATCCGGGGGGCCTACCTGGCCCACCTCCGCCAGCGGGCCGAGGCCTACCGGGAGATCTCCCGGCAGCTCTTCGGGCGCGACATCCCCCAGGTGCTGCTGCTGCATCACAACCTCCTCAACGCGCTGTTCCTGGAGGACGCCATCCAGCTCTTCAAGGACCTGGGTTGGACTCCCATCCGGCCGGAGGCGGCCTTCCAGGATGTCGTCTACGCCCTAGACCCCCAGCGCCCCTCGCCCGGCCAGAGCCTCCTCATCTCGGCCGCGCGCAGCCTCGGTGTTCAACCGAAGGGATGGGAGCGCCTGCTCGACGACGGCGATGAGGAGATCCGCCTGCTCAAGCGGCAGGGAGTACTCCCCGCCTCCTTCGAGTGACAATCCGTCAAGGAGCGGACCCTTTACCCCATTTCCAGCCGCTGGAATCCAGCCTCAGCGCTACTCTGGGCCCTGCATTTGTCTTGGAGGACATCATGGCCGTCAATTTGAAGGGGCGCAGCTTTCTCACCCTGATGGACTTCTCGCCCGAGGAGGTGCGCTACCTCCTGGACCTGTCGCGGGACCTGAAAGCCAAGAAGCGCATGGGCGTGTTCAACTACCTGCTCAAGGGCAAGAACATCGTGCTGCTCTTCGAGAAGACCAGCACCCGCACCCGCTGCGCCTTCGAGGTCGGCGCGCTGGAAGAGGGCGCCCATGTGACCTTCCTGGATAGCGCCAGCTCCCAGGTGGGCAAGAAGGAAAGCATCGAGGACAGCGCCAAGGTGCTGGGCCGCTTCTACGACGGCATCGAGTACCGCGGCTACAAGCAGGAAGTCGTCGAGGCCCTGGCCAAGCACAGCGGCGTGCCCGTGTGGAACGGCCTCACGGACACGGACCACCCCACCCAGATCCTGGCGGACTTCCTCACCATCGAAGAGCATGTGGCCAAGCCCCTGCACAAGGTGAAGCTGGTCTTCTGCGGCGACATCCGCAACAACATGAGCTATGCGCTGATGTACGGCGCCGCCAAGACCGGCATGCACATGGTGGCCCTCGGCCCCAAGGAGCTGGCGCCGGATCCGACCGTGCTCGCCACCGCACGCGAGGCCGCGAAGCTGACCGGCGCCACCATCGAAGTCACCGACAATGTGGCTGAGGCCGTGAAGGGCGCCGATGTGATCTACACCGATGTCTGGGCCAGCATGGGCGAGGAGGACCAGATCCCCGCCCGCGTGAAGCTGCTCACGCCCTTCAAGGTCACCCTGGAGATGCTCCAGAAGACCGGCAATCCGGATGTGAAGTTCCTCCACTGCCTGCCCGCCTTCCACGATTTCGAGACCAAGCTGGCCAAGGAGCAGAAGGCCCTGGGCCACGACATCCGCGAAGTCACCGACGAGGTCTTCCGCTCGCGGCACAGCGTGGTCTTCGACGAGGCCGAGAACCGCATGCACACCATCAAGGCGGTCATGGTGGCCACCATCGGATGAGGGGTTGCCGTACGCAGAAATGGCCCCGGCGGGGCCATTTCTGCGTACGGAGTGCTATGGTGGGACCACTCAATCCTCCGGAGACCCCATGCGCCTGCCCCGGCTGTTCCTCGTCCCTGTACTCGCAAGCCTCACGCTGGCCGCCCAGGAGCCCACGCTGGCGGGCACCTGGAACCAAACCAAGGCCGATGACATCGCCGCGGCCATCCAGGTCACGGTGGCGGACATGAACTTCATCAAGCGACCCATCGCGCGGGGCCGCCTCACCAAGCTCAACCCCGCCTACAAGAAGGTGGCCATCACCCTGACGGACAAGGAAGTGCTCGTGAAGTTTGACGAGCGCGAACCCATCCACATGCCGGCCGATGGCAAATCCGCCCCCTGGACCCGCGAGGATGGTGACAAGTTCCAGGTGGCCGCCCAGGTGACCAAGGGGCAGCTGGTGCAGACCTTCAAGAACGAAGACGGCGAGCGGACCAATGTCTTCCAGCTGAGCCCCGACGGCAGGTCCCTTCGGCTCACCGCCACGGTGAAGAGCCCCCAGCTGCCCAAGCCGCTGACCTATTCCATCAGCTTCGGGCGCTAGAAGTCCTGTCCTCCGCCCGGGAGTCCGGCCTGTAGGCCCACGCTGCGGTTCACCGTCCGCAGGGACGACATGAATGCCCAACCGCTCGCGGATGCACGGGCCGAGTTTGCGCCTGGACTTCCGGGGTGTCTGGAGGCTTTGCTCCCGCATCCGCGAGCGGATAGGGACCTTCCCGGCAATCCCCGCCCATGGACGGCAGGTCGCTGCGAGTCCCGGACAGCGGCAAAATGGAGGGGTGCTGGCAAGATCAGGCCCGCACGCCACGACCCCTCAATCAGGGAGGCCTTCTCGGGTTTCAGACCCTACCCACGCGATGCGAAAGGCTGGTCAAAAGATGAATACACCGAGCTATACGAAAACATCTTACCTATTTGATGGCATCACTTCCAGTGTTGTATCCGAAGAAGCCATGCGCTCCATCCGAAGCTTTATCGCCACGGAGAATCTCTATTTATCTGCGACTCGCGAGATAGCAACCAAGTTTGAAAATTTAAATAATGATTTGAAATATAGCAGCGAAAGAAATCCCATCCACCAGATCCAAACCCGGGTCAAAACCCCCATGAGCATTTTCAAGAAATTGGAAAGGAGGGGGTTCGAGCTTACATCTGAATCGGCCAGGAAGAACTTGACCGATATTGCGGGCGTTCGCGTCATCTGCTCCTATCTCAACGATATCTACCTCATTTCAGATATGCTCTTGTCACAGAACGACATCACCCTCGTTCGCACTTCTGATTACATCAAGAACCCCAAACCAAATGGGTACCGAAGCCTTCATCACATTGTGACTGTGCCCGTATTTTTATCGAAAAGTGTCGAAATCGTCCATGTCGAAATCCAGATCCGCACCATCGCCATGGATTTTTGGGCAACGCTGGAACATCAGCTAAGTTATAAACTTGCGGATCGAGAGACCATGTCCATCGCAAATGACATAAAGGCCTGCGCCGAAGAGATTGCCGATATCGATATGAGAATGCAAAATCTATACAATATTATCAACCCTCCGACTAATCCTTGAAGCACGCCCCTCCTGTTCAGGACGCGGATGAGATCACCGACCTGAAGGCGGCCTTACCGGCGACGGCTTCGTCATCGTGATGGCGTCCAGCTCATGCCCTTCGGCGTCGATCTGGCGGAGTTTCAAGGTGCGGCCGTCCACATCCAGCACCGTGAACGAGTGCTTGTCGGAGATGAAGGCGCGGGTCCAGGGCTGCCAGCTGGCACGGATGTCCGTCTGCCAGGGGTCGTAGAGCTCGGCGCCCCCGGCGCCCGTCACGATGTGGACGATGCCCTTGGCGCGGGTGACGGTCTTGCCATCGAAGGCATCGTCCACCGTGAACTCGCCCGCGACCGGCTTGCCGCGAAGGCCGACCTGGCCGGGCCGGAAGCGCAGGGGTGCTGTGCGCTGGTAGTTGTGGACATGGCCCGCGAGGACCATATCTACGCCGTATTTTTCGAGGATCGGACTGATGGAACGCATCCACTGATCGTCGAAGTGGCTGCGCGCGCTCTGGAACAAGGGATGGTGCAGGGCCACGATGCGCCAGGCGGCGCGCTGGGCGGCCTTCAGGTCGGCCTCCAGCCAGGCCTTCAGCACGGGGCTGCCCCAGTCGGCGTAGGGGTTGGAATCCAGCACCGTCCAGTGGACCGGGCCATAGTCGAAACTGTAGCTGGCCATGCGCGGAAAGGCCGGGCCTGCGGCCGCCACCACGGCATCGTGAATGCCCATCACCGCGGGCGCAGCATTCGCCTCCCCCGCCTGCAGTCCGGGGCCGTTCAGCGGCAGGGACCAGTAGGCGAAGTAGGCTGCGGCCTCCGCCGACCGGCGGAACGGGACATCGTGATTGCCGGGAAGGCCCAGGAAGGGCACGCCCCGCATGAGCGGCAGGTCTTCCGAGTTGTAGCTCGGGAAGAAACGCTTCCGATACTCAGAGGCCAGCCCCATGCCGTAGACGAGATCTCCGACGAGGAGCACCGCATCCGGCCGCTCCGCAAGCACCGCCTTGGCGATGCTCCGTTGAGGGGCGGAGCCGTCCGCCGCATCCCCGAACACGATCATCCGGTGGGCGCCCGGTTGGCGGGTCTGCGCCTCGGCCGCGAAGACCACCGCCCCGTTCAGCTTCACGCGGTAGGGCACTCGCGCGCCCGCCTTTAGGTTCTTCAACGCGGCGCGATAGATGCGGTGCGCCGGCAGCGGCGGCACCTCAAGGCGGCGGAATGTGGGCGCGGACTGGAGGATCCATCCCCGCCCCCCCTGCACCTCCACGGTCCAGGCACTGTCCCGATCCTCCGCATGCCACATCAATTCGAGGCGCTCCTGGGCGGCGGGCCGCGGCGCGTCGCCCAGCTGGAGGTAGGGCTTCACCAGGAAGGCCTCTTGCGCCGGAAGCAGCGTGGTCAGCAGGGCGAGCAGCAGGGTGCGCATGACGCATTATCCCTGTACGCCAGAAACGGGCGCCCCGGGGCGCCCGTTTCTAATGAGAAAGAACAGCCAAAAACTAGTGCGCGCCTGCGGTGGACAGCAGCCGGGAGCCAGTGGCGTAGCAGGTCTTGTGGGTGATGTGATGCTCGAACTCGTGGCGGAACTTCTGGAGGGCGGAGTCCATGGGGCCGCAGGCGGCATCACCCAGGGGACACAGCGTCCGCATGCCGATGCGCGGCGTGAGGCTGGCCAGCAGGTCCAGGTCCTCCATGCGGCCCTGGCCATGCTCGATGCGGTAGAGGACCATCTCCATCCAGTTGCAGCCTTCGCGGCAGGGCGTGCACTGACCGCAGCTCTCATGGGCGTAGAAACGGATCAGGCGCAGCGTGGCCTGCACCATGCAGGTGTCCTCGTCCATGCAGATCAGGCCGCCGGAACCCGCCATGGAGCCCCGGGCCTTCACGGTGTCGAAGTCGAGCGGGCAGTCGAAGTCCTTCTCGTCGAACATGGGGGCGCTGGCGCCGCCCGGGATGATGGCCTTGATCTTCTTGCCGGTGCTGGAACCGCCCGCCAGCTCGTTCACCACGAAGTCCATGGGCGTGCCCAGGGGCAACTCGAAGAGGCCCGGACGCTTCACATGTCCGCTGACGCCGTAGATGCGGGTGCCCGTGTTCTTGGGCGTGCCCAGCTTGGCGTACTCGGCGCCGCCCATGCGGAGGATGGGCGGCACGGCCGCCAGGGTCTCCACATTGTTCACGGTGGTGGGCTGGCCGAAGGCGCCCTTGGCCGCCGGGAAGGGTGGCTTCACGCGCGGCTCGCCGCGGCGGCCCTCCAGCGAGTTCAGCAGGGCCGTTTCCTCGCCGCAGATGTAGGCACCGGCGCCGCGGTAGACCAGGATGTCGTAGTCCCAACCCGTGCCCAGGATGTTCTTGCCGAGGTAGCCGGCGTCGCGGGCCTGCTGGAGCGCGGCCTCGAGCTTCTCGATGAGCCAGAGGAACTCGCCGCGGATGTAGACGAAGCCGAGCTTGCACTGCATGGCCCAGCCGCCGATGATCATGCCCTCGATGAGCTGGTGGGGGTTGTACTCGAGGATGGCGCGGTCCTTGAAAGTGCCGGGCTCGCCCTCGTCGCCGTTGCAGACCAGGTAGCGGGTGAACTTCCGCTCCGGGGTGTCCTTGGGCATGAAGGACCACTTCAGGCCGCAGGGAAAGCCCGCGCCGCCACGACCCCGGATGCCGGAGGTCTTCATCTCCTCGACCACGGCCACGGGTTCCAGCTTCAGGGCGGCCTTCAGGGCCACATAGCCCTCATGCTTCTGCTCATAGGTCTTGAGGTGCCAGTTGTCCAGATCCCCCGCGCCGCGGAGCATCAGGTTCGGGAACTTGTCCGTGCCGAAACCGGGGAAGGTGTAGATCTGGGGATCGGGCTTGGTGCGGATGGCGGCCATTGCTTCCCCCTACTGCGCCCAAGGGCGGTATTCACCGCGCTTGCAGGCTTCCATGACCTCGATGAGCTTCTGCTCATCCACGAACTCGTCGTAGACATCGTGGTTCACCTGCACGCAGGGACCGCTGCCGCAGCCGGCGAGGCACTCCACCTCCTCCACGCTCCACATCCCGTCGGCGCTGGGGCCCTGCCCCGGCTGCACGCCGGTCTTCTCGCAGACCTTCTCCAGCAGCTGGGCGGCGCCGCGCAGGGCGCAGCTGATGTTGGTGCAGACCGAGAAATGGAATTTCCCGACCGGCGCCTTCTGATACATCGTGTAGAAGGTGGCCACGCCGAAGACATGCCCCTCGGGGATGCCGATGGCCTTGGCCACGGCCTTCATGGCCGAGAGGCTCACGAAGCCGAACTCGCGCTGGGCGATGTGCAGGGCCGGCAGCGTGGCCGCGAGCTTGTCGGGGAACTTGGCCATGATGGCCTGGATCTCCGCCAGGGCCTCCGGGCTGAATTCCTTTCGTTCGGATTCCGGCAGCCGTAGGCCCGGGGCCATGGGCTCGTTCGCGGTCTCGGGAGGCAGAGGATGATTCATGGGCGCGCTCGCATGAACGGCCAGTTTAGCTCGAAATGGAAAGGAGGCACCCGGTCAAACCGGGTGCCTCCCATCACGAACCGGGATTCGGGGCTTACTTCTTTGCCGTGGGCGCGACCTTGCCGGCTTCGGCATTCAGGCTGACGGCCACGGTCTCGCCGATGATGCCCGGCATGAACTTGATGCCGTACTCGCTGCGGTTGAGGCTGAGGGCACCGTCGATGAAGCCGGCCACCACGCTGCCGGGGGCCATGCCGGGCTGCGTCCCCGCGTTGGTGATCGGGAAGGTGATGCGCTTGGTGACTCCGTGCAGGGTGAAGTCGCCGGTGACTTCCAGCTTGCCCTTGGCCACTTCCTTCACGGCCGTGCTCTTGAAGGCCAGGGTGGGGTACTTCGCCACATCGAAGAAGTCGGCGGATTTCAGGTGCTTGTCCCGAGCCTCGTTGTCGGTGGTGAGGCTGGCGGCATCGATGACGACCTCCACACTGGACTTGCTGATGTCGGCCGTATCCACCTTGATGGTCCCCTCGAACTTCGTGAAGCGGCCGCTCACCTTGGCCAGCAGGTGGCTGACCTTGAAGCTCACTTCGCTGTGGACGGGATCGATCTTGTAGGTGTCCTCACCGGCCAGGGCAGGCAGGGCCGCCAGAGCGAGGGAAGCAAGAAGGACGCGGAAGGGGTGGCGCATGGAGCCTCCTGGAAATAGGTGTTTCACCATGCATTCAAGTCTAGGCCGTTTTTAAGAAGTTGCAACACCTTTATTCGAAAATATGTCACCCTTGACCTGCAGGAGCAGGACCATGCACATCCGCGAAGAGCTTCAGATCACCAAACCCCTCGAGCCGGGTCACGAGGTGGCCCTGGCCATCCTCCTGACCCGCGAATATGTGGCCCGCCTCTTCGACCAGGCCCTCTACGAACCGGAAGACATCTCCGACCAGCAGTTCAATGTGCTCCGCATCCTCAAGGGTGGGCCCAAGGACGGCTACCTGGTGAAGGAGCTCCGCTGCAGGATGATCTACCGCTTCGCCGATGTGCCCCGCCTGGTGAATCGCCTCGAGGCCCGCGGCCTCGTGAAACGCTGCGAGAATCCGGCCGATCGTCGGGGCAGCCGCGTGCAGATCACCCCCAAAGGCCTGGCCCTCGAGGCGCGCATGCACGCCCAGCACCAGGCCCTCTGCCAGCAGGTGGACCGCTGCCTGGCCCCCGGGGAGCGCGACCAGCTGCTCTCACTCCTGGAGCGCCTCCGGAACGACCACCGTGCCCAAGTGGAAGCCCTGGGCCGGTAGCCCCTCCTCGAACGGCAGCCGGTTAATGCAGGAGCCGCAGGATCGCGCCGTCTTCCGGATGGGCCTGGCGGAGGGATTCGGGTCCGGACTGGTTCAGCACCTGGAATTGATTGAGGGCCACCACCTCCCGGGCGAGGCTCGCGTCGCGAATGGGACGGGCGGCCGCCGCGAGGGTTTCCGCCTGGATACCCAGGGCATTCGAGGCGGCACTCAGGTGCCGCTGCCCGGCGTCGAGGACGCTGCGTCGTGCGGAAAGGATCTCCAGGCCTTGGTGGATGGCACCGAGGTCCGCGGCAGGCCCATCGGCAGCCTCCGACTTCCCCATCAGATCGAGGGAGCCCACCGGACCCACGGCGATGGTCACCCGCAGGTGATCGTCCATGACGATGCCCAGCTCTGACCCGAAGACGAGCTCGCCGTTGAACCGGGTGTTCGCGTTGATCTCGTCGATGAGCGTCAGGATCTCCCGGAATTCCTCGTCAAGGACGGATGGGGCCCCGCCCGTTTTCTTCGGCCCGGCGGAGCCTGGCCCCAGCGCTCCCCCAGGGGCCTGCTCCGCGAGCTTGGCTGCGCGGGCCAACAGGGCGGTGATTTTCTGCATGCCTCCGGCAGCCACTTGGAGGTACGAAAGACCATCGCTGGCGTGGCGGCGCCCCTGGGCGGCCAGGCGAACCTCGGCCCGCAGGCGCTGCTCGAAACCGGCATCCAGAGCCTTCCCCGCCGTCGGTCCCCCTGGCTGACCACCGATGAGCTGCTCCAATGCCCCCTCGAGGGTTGGACCGGAGAGGTGCATCTGATGGCGGGCGCGCCTGGCGGAAACGCTCTTCAGAACGGCTGTGCGCTTCACGCGGTCCTTTCCCTGGGAGGGCTCGGGAACCTGGCTTCGCCCGGTTCCCGCCCTCGGCACCTCAGCGGTCCAGCTCGCCCGCGATGATGTTCATCGCGCCAAGCACGGCGACGGCGTCGGCGATCAGGCAGCCCTTCACCTGGTCATGGAAGCTGCTGAAGATGGGAAGGCAGGGGGGACGAACCCGGATGCGGTAGGGGTTCTTGCCCCCGTCGCTCACGATGTAGAAGCCCAGTTCGCCATTGGCGGCTTCCGTCGCGCTGTAGATCTCGCCCACCGGCATCTCCATGCCGTGCATGATCAGCTTGAAATGGTGGATGAGGCTCTCCATCCGCGTGTAGACCTTTTCCTTGGGCGGCAGGGCCACCTTCGGATCGTCCACATTGACCGGGCCGGGTTCGAGGCGGTCCAGCACCTGGCGGATGATGCGCAGGCTCTGGCGCATCTCCTCGATGCGGACCAGGTAGCGGTCGAACACATCGCCCGTGGTGCCCACGGGGATATCGAAGTCGTAGGTCTCGTAGCCCAGGTAGGGCTGGGCCTTGCGGAGATCCTGCGGCACTCCGGCCGCGCGGAGGCAGGGCCCGGTATAACCCCAGTTCACGGCATCCTCAGGGCTGATGGCGCCGATGCCCTTGGTCCGGTCGTACCAGATGGGGTTGTGGGTGAGCAGGCGCTCGCACTCGTCCACGGCGGCCTCGCACTCCACGAGGAAGCGCTCGGTGAGGGGCACGAAGGCCTCGGGAATGTCCCGGAAGAGGCCGCCGATGCGGGTGAAGCTCGTGTGGAGCCGCTGCCCGGCCGCCATCTCGAAGAGATCGTAGACCGTCTCGCGCTGCTTGAAAAGGTAGAGGAAGGCCGTGAAGGCGCCGATGTCCACGGCGTTCACACCCACGCAGACGATGTGGTCCGCGATGCGGGCCAGCTCGGAGACCAGCACCCGGATCTGCTGGGCCCGCTTGGGGATCTCGATGCCCAGCAGCTTCTCCACGGCGCAGGCGTAACCCACATTGTTCATGATGGAGCTGCAGTAGTTCAGGCGGTCCGTGAGCGGAATGAACTGCTGGTAGCTCAGGTTCTCGCCCAGCTTCTCCACGCCGCGGTGGAGGTACCCGATCTCCGGGGTGGCCTTGAGGATGGTCTCGCCCTCAAGTTCGAGAATGATGCGCAGGGTGCCGTGTGTGGTGGGGTGCGACGGTCCCAGGTTGACGATCATGTGATCGCCGTCGAGCTGCTGCCGGGTCATGGCGATGGATTCCATGGTCGTGTCCTCAGGCCCGTTCGCCGTTGTTGTAGGGAGCCGTGCAGCCTTCCATGCAGAAGGGATCCCCACCATCCAGCGGGAAGTCCTTGCGCAGGGCGTGGCCCGGGAAGTCGTCCCAGGTGAGCAGGCGCTTCAGATTGGGGTGCCCCTCGAAGCCGATGCCGAAGAGGTCGAAGATCTCGCGCTCGAACCAATCGGCGGTCTTGAAGCGGCTGGTCAGGCTGGGCACGGTCTCGCCGTCGGCCACAGGCAGCTTCACCCGGAGGCGTTCCTGGCTGGCCAGGTTGAGCCAGTGGTAGACCACATCGAAGCGCGCCAGCCCCTGAGCTTCGGCCCGCTCTGGCCAGTCCACCGCCGTGATGTCCACCAGCAGCTGGAAGCCCTCGCGATGGAGCAGGTCCACCAGGGGGAGGAGGTTCTCCTTCGCCACCACGATGGTCTGGTCACCCCGGAAGGCGTGCCGGTCCGTGACGGTACCCGGCAGCTGTGCGTCGATGTGCTCGATGATCATGGTCCGCCCCGCCTAGAAGATCGTGCCCGCGCCGCGGTCCGCGGCGTCCATCAGCATTTCGCGGATGGTCTGCTGGCTCGTGAGGCCCTTTTCGGCCTGGAGGGCATCCTGCCGGGCCAGGCTTTCGTAGAAGCGGGCGATGTGATCCTTGCGCATGGAGAGCGATTCCTTCTCGATCTTCTCCTGCAGCTTCATCACACCGTAGAGCATGCTTTCGGGCCGGGGGGGGCAGCCGGGGACATAGACATCCACGGGGATCACCCGGTCCACGCCCTGGAGGGTGGCGTAGGTGCGGTACATGCCGCCCGACGAGGCGCAGACGCCGAGGGAGATCACCCATTTGGGCTCGGCCATCTGGGCGTAGATCGTGCGCAGCACCGGGGCCAGCTTGTTGGTGACTGTGCCCAGGATCATCAGCATGTCGCTCTGGCGGGGGCTGAAGCGCATGGCCTCGGCGCCGAAGCGGCTCATGTCGTATTTGGAGGCCTGCATGCTCATGAACTCGATGGCGCAGCAGGCGGTCCCGAAGGGCAGAGGCCAGAGGCTGTTCTTGCGACCCCAGTTCACCACCGCATCCAGGCGGGTGGTCAGCACGGCGTCGTTGATGTTCATCTCGGCCATCGTCAGCGCTCCCACTCGAAGGCGCCCTTGCCCCAGGCGTAGATGAAGCCCACCAGAAGGGTGGCCATGAAGCTCAACATGGCTCCGAAGGTCCACAGGGCATGCTTGAAGTTCACGGCCCAGGGCAGCAGGAACGCCGCTTCCACATCGAACAGGATGAAGAGCATGGCCGTGAGGTAGAACTTCACGGAGTACTTGTGCCGGGCACCCTGCTGCAGGGGAGGCACGCCGCACTCGTAGGGCCGGAGCTTGGCCTCCTGCGCGTTGGCGGGCTTGAGCAGGCTCAGCACCTTGCCCGACAGGAAGAGGATGGCGATGGCCGCCACGGCGGCGACCAGCAGCAGGATCAGGACCGGCAGGAAGGGCGATGCGGGATGGGCCATGGCGCTCTCGGGCGGAGGGTTCCGCGAGGATCCAGCTTAGCGCTCTTTGCGAATCCGGAAACCGTGCCAATATCACAACCCCACCGGGGCCTCCCGTTAGGGATAGAATCGGCCTTTCCACCCTTCTGCCGGGATTGTCATGAGCGACCTCAAGCTGCGCGTCAAAGAGATGATCATCGAGCGATTGAAGCTGGAGGGGATGACGCCCGACCAGATCGAGGACCAGGCCCCCCTCTTCGGCGAGGGGCTGGGGCTCGATTCCATCGATGCCCTGGAGCTGGTGCTGGGCATCGAGCAGGTATTCGGGGTGAAGATCGAAGACGAAGCCGCAGGCATGAAGGCCTTCAAATCCGTCCAGGCCCTGACCGATTTCATCGCCGAGCACGCCAAGGCCTGAAGCCGCCCATGACTCCCGCCCCGGCCACTGTCCCGGCCGACATCCCGGCCCACCTGCCGCACCGCTATCCCTTCCTCCTGGTGGACCGGATCCTGGAGCGGGAGCCCGGTGTGCGGGTGGTGGCGGAAAAGCTCGTCACCATCGGCGAGCCCCATCTCCAGGGCCACTTCGAGGAGCGCCCGCTGGTGCCCGGGGTGCTGCTGCTGGAGATGCTGGCCCAGACCGGGGGATTCCTGGAAGCCGAGCCCCTGCATGGCGCGGCGATCTTCCTGGCCGGGGTGCAGGACGCCCGCTTCCGCGCCCCGGCCTTCCCGGGGGATCGGCTCCGCCTGGAAGTGACCCCGGAGGGCGCCTTCGCCGGGTTGATGAAGCTCAAGGGCACCGTGAGCTGCGAGGGCCGGGAGCTCTGCACCGCCCGTCTGCTGGTGAAGCGCCTATGACCCGCTCCCGCGTCGTCGTCACGGGCCTCGGCATCGTCTCCTCCCTGGCCCTGGATCGGGAGGGCACCTGGTCCGCCATGCTCGCGGGACGGGATGGCCTGGACCGCCTCACGCGGCTGCACCTCCCCGCCGAGCCCGCCCAGATCGCCGGCCAGGTGGCCCTGGAGCCCACCCGGCACCAGACCCTGTGCGACCGCATGGCGCTGCGGGCCCTGGACGAGGCCCTGGACGGCCTGCGGCCGGAGGGCGACCCCGCCCGGATCGGGGTCTTCCAGGGCGCCGGCACCAGCGGATTGCCGATCGCCGAGGCCTACCTGGAGGACCGCCTCGCCGGCCGGCGCGGCCAGGCGACGGGGCCCGCCTACCAGAGCCCCTGCACCGTCACGGATGCCCTGGCCGACCGCCTGGGGGCCACCGGGCCTCGGGGCACCATCATGAACGCCTGCTCCTCCAGCCTCCTGGCCCTGGGCCAGGCCTGGGAGCGGTTGGCCGCGGGCGAGCTGGACCTGGCCCTGGCCGGGGGCGCCGAAAGCCTCTGCCGCACCACCTACGCCGGCTTCTCCAGCCTCAAGGCCGTGGACGCCCGCAAGTGCCGCCCCTTCAGCCGGGACCGGGCGGGCCTGAACCTGGGCGAGGGGGCTGTGCAGATCCTCCTCGAGCCCCTGGAGCGCGCCAGGGCCCGGGGGGCGACGATCTACGCCGAGGTGCTGGGCTATGGCGCCAGCATGGACGCCCACCATCCCACGGCGCCGCACCCCGAAGGCGAGGGCGCCGCCCGGGCCCTCGCCATGGCCCTCCGCGTGGGCGGTCTCGAGCCTTCGGGGGTGGATCTCGTCTCGGCCCACGGCACCGCCACCCCCGCCAACGACGGGGCCGAGTGCCGGGCCATCCGCCGGGCCCTGGGCGCGGCCGCCGAGGCGGTCTCGGTCACCAGCACCAAGAGCCAGTTCGGCCACACCCTGGGCGCGGCCGGGGCCTTCGGAGCCGGCACCGCCATCCTGGCCCTGCGGGACCAGGTGGTGAGTCCCACCCTGCGCCTGGACGACCCTGATCCCGCCTGCGATCTGGACTGCACGCCGCTGTCGGCGAAGGAACGGCGGATCCGCGCCGCCCTGGTGAACGCATTCGCCTTCGGGGGCAACAATGTGAGCCTCCTGCTGGCGCGCTGGGAGGGCTCGTGAGCCCGGAGCGGACGGACCTCGTCATCACGGGCCTGGGCCTGGTCCTGCCCTGCGGAGATGGCCTCGGCCCGGCCCGCGCCAGCCTGGCCTCGGGCCAGCCCTGCTTCGCGGATCTGCCGGAGACCCTGGGCCTGGGACGCGGTGCGGCCTGCACCGCCTTCAATCCCACGGGCATCATCCCGCCCATGCAGCTGCGGCGCCTGGACCGGGCCTCGCGCTTCGCCTGGGTGGCGGCCCATCAGGCCTTCCTGGACGCGGGGCTCGATCCGAAATCCGACACCCTGGGCGCGGGGGAGCGCATCGCCGTGGCCGTGGGCACCCTCACGGGCGGCAGCGAGGCCAGCGAGGCCTTCATGCGGCCCTACCTCCAGCGGGGGCCCGAAGGCGCGTCGCCCATGGTCTTTCCCAACTGCGTCGCCAACGCCGCCAGCGGCCACCTGGCCCTCGCCTTCGGATTGAAGGGCCCCAGCGCCACCTTCGTGGACCGGGAGAACGCCGCGTTCACCGCCCTGGAACAGGCGGGCCGCTGGCTCCACGCCGGGCTGGCCGACGCCGCGCTGGTCCTCGGCACGGATGGTCTCTTCCCCCTGCTCCTCGACATCTGCCGGGGCGCTCGGCTGCTGAGCCGCCATGGAGATCCCGTTCCGGGCTCGAACCAGGGCTTCCTGCCGGGTGAGGGGGCACAGGCCTTCCTGCTGGAGACCCGGTCCAGCGCAGAGGCCCGGGGCGCCCACCCCCGGGCGACCCTGCGCGGCCTGGCCTGCCGGTCCACGCCCGGACCGGGGGAAGCGGAGCGGGCCGGGGCCCTGGCCCAAGCGGCCCTGACCCTGGGCGATCGCGTCGTGGCGCGGCGGATCGGAGGCAGCAACGGCCTGCGGCGCCTCGACGCGCTGGAGTCGCAGCTGGCCAAGGCCCACCCCCAGTGGCCCGCGGCAGTTCATCCCAAGGCGCTCTGGGGCGAGTTCGGCGGGTCGGGCGGCCAGCTGCTGGCCGCGGCCCTGCTGGAGCCGGCGGAGCAAGTGCTCGTCAGCGCCCCCGCCAGTTCCGGAGCCCAGTTCGCGGCGCTCCTCGAAGGCGTTAGGCTGGATCGGCCATGACGACCCGCGATCAGATCAGCATCGGCAGCCAGTCCATCCTCTGGGTGGCGGGCGTGGGCGTGGGCCTGCTGACCCTCGCCTTCGTCCTGGGTGTGCAGGTGGGCAAGCAGAGCGCGGCCCTGCGCCGCCCGCTCCAGAAGGGCGTCGAGGAGGAGCTGAAGGACCTGCCCGAACCGCTGGTGGACCAGCTCAAGATTTTCGAGGGCGACGGCCCCGACAAGCTGGTGCCCACGCCGAAGGTCGATGCCACCGCCCCCCCCCGGGACGAGGCGAAACCCGAGCCGAAGCCCGCCGAGACGGGAGGCGCCTGGACGCTTCAGCTGGTGGCCACCGCCGACCCGGCCGAAGCCAAGCGGGTGGCCGACAAAGCCAAGGCCGCGGGCTTCGCCACCACCACCCTGAAGGACAAGGGCCAGGTGAAGGTGCGCCTCGCGAAACCCGCCGACCGCGCGGCCATGGACAAGGCCGCCGCCAAGCTCACGAAAGCCGGCATGAAGCCCTTCGCCGTGAAGGTGGAGTAGCGCCGAGGCAGGATCCAGCTACGGCTTGGGATAGACGCGGATGCCCGTCCACTTCCTCTCGGCATCGCCTGCGGCGATACGCGAGACCCCGCTCCAGTCCAACCTGTCCGGCTTCGATTGGGGCTACGGCTTGGGATAGACGCGGATGCCCGTCCACTTCTTCAGGATCACCTTTCCGGGCGCGTAGCCGCGGGGCTTGCTGATGTCGGCGATGCGGGCGAGGTGGACCTCCACCTTGCCGCCCTCCCGGGCCTTGCTGTGGTAGGCGGCCAGCTCCGCGGCGCGCTCGATCACGGTCCTCGGCAGCTCGCTCAGCTTGTCAGGGTTCCGGATGACGACATGGCTGCCGGGCACACTGGCCACATGCAGCCAGAAATCGGTGTTGTCGGCCACCTTGAAGGTGAGCTGATCGTTCTCGGCATCGCCCTTGCCGATGAGCACCTCGAACCCATCCACCATGACGCTGCGGAAGGCCGCGCCCTTGCCGTCCTTGCGCTTGTTCTCCGCCTGCATCCGCTTCGTCCCCTTCCCCTTCGCGGGGCCGCTGCCCTTCCCTGCGCCCTGGCCCTTTGGTTGTCTCGCGGACGGCGGTTCGGGTGCAAGGCCCCCGGCCTCCCGTTCCGCCCGTTTCGCCCAGGCGGCCCGTTCCCGCGCGAGTTCCGCTTCCAGCTCATGGAGCCGGGCCAGGCCCCGCTCGGCCTTCTTGGCCGCGGCGAACCAGGCCTGGGCCGCATCTTCGGCCTGGGCGCCCTCCGGCAACGGAATCCGCGTGCCATCCAGCAGCACCACCTCCCGGGTGGCGCCCTTGAGCCGGTAGAGCTCGGCGGAGATCTGCTGGGCCTGGCGCTTCAAAGGCAGGCTCGCCTGGTGCCGCGCCCGGTCCCGGGCCAGGGCCAGGCCCAGGCGCTCCAGGCGCGCGGCTTCGGCCTGGCGTGTCCGCTCCACAGCGGCCTTGGCGGGCCCCAGGATCAGCGCCTCGGCCCGGGCCTCGGACCAGACCCGGTGCCGCGTGAGCAGCCCGCCCTCGCCTTCCAGGACCTCGGGAATCTCCCCCGCCAGCGCCCGGTCAATGTCCGCCCCCCAGCGTTCCCGCCAGCGGCGGAGCGGCGGCGGATCCTCCCCGGCGGGTTCGGGAGCGGCGAGGGGAAAGGGGGAGCCCAGGCCCAACCGGGGGACCTGCACATCCTGGCCATCCACCCGGATGCCGGCGCGGCCCGGAATGGCCTGATAGGCCAGGCGCAGCGTCTCCAGTCGCCCTGTGATCGCCCGGCGCTGGAAGGAGAGGCCCATCCAGCGTTCGCGCGGATCCCCCTCCACGGCCCTCAGGCGGGCCCCTTGGAACCAGGGCCCCCAAAGCTTACCGCTGTCCCGGGTGGCCTCGGCCTGGAGGCGCACCCAGGCCGGGTGAGCGGTATCCAGCAGCCAGAGTTCCGGTTTCGGCTGCAGCAGCAGCACCCACCCTTCCGCCGCCTTCCGGCCGGCCCAGCGCAGTCCCAGCGCCCGGTTCGACACCCAGACGACCTCCACGGGGATTTCACCCCGCTCCCGCAGCCAGGCGCGGCCCAGGGCCAGGATCAGGGGCGCGTCCACCGCCCCCCCCTCCGTTGTTGTTTCCCGCCTGCGCCCGTCATGATGGGACACCCTCCAACCTCAGCATCCCATGGTCCGACTGGCCGTCGTCGGCGCCAGGGTTCATGCTCCTTCCCGAAATCATCGATACTGGAAGCTATGACGACTGCCCTACCAAAGGATTCCAAGGCGCTCCAGATCCTCCTGGTGGATGACAACCCCATCCAGCTGAGCCTGCTGCGCCACCTGTTCCAGCGCCATGGGCACACCACGCTGGAAGCCAAGAACGGGGCGGAGGCCCTCATCATCCTGGCCACCGAATCCCCGGATGTGGTGGTCAGCGACTGCGTCATGCCCCTGCTCGACGGCTACCAGCTCTGCCGTCTGCTGAAGGACGACCGCGCCACCCGCCACCTGCCGGTGCTCCTGCTCACGGCGCAGGGGGCCGGGCTGGCCCGCTTCTGGGCCAAGACCTGCGGCGCGGACCGCTTCCTGGTGAAGGGACGGGACCTGGATCATGTGGTGGAGGCCGCTGCCGCCCTGGTGGAGCAGTCCGGGCATCCCCGCGCCGCCCATGCCGTGCCCCGCCTGGCCCAGGAGAACTTCGGGGTGGACGCCATCCAGCGCCGCTTGGCCCAGGCCCTGGAGCAGCGCCTCGTGGAAACGGCCCTGCGCGACTCCATCGCCCGGCTCTACACCGCCGAGCACGACACCCTCCGGCTGATCCGGGGCTTCATCGAGATCCTCCAGGAGCTCGTGCTGCCGGGGGCCCTCCTGGTGGCCTACCTCGGCGAAGACGGGACCTGGTGCTACGGCGTCCACGGCTCCTCTGCCAGCGAAGAGGATCGCCGCGACCTCGAGAAGGCCATCCGGCAACACACCCTGGCGGACGCCAACGGGGAGTGCCACTGGCACCCGGTGGCCGACGACGAGGAGCGCCGCCGCAGCTTGCGGGACCCGGTCCTCCGCGTGCTGCCGGCCGTCACGCCCGGACACCCGGCCGTGAGTGCCCTGGGCTTCCTCACGGAGCGCCGGGCCGCCGAGGACTACGAGCGGCTCTTCGAGATCGCCGCCGAGGAGCTGGGCCGCCTGCTCAGCCTGGAAGATTCCCGCCTGCGCCTGTACCACCAGGCCATCCGCGATCCCCTCACGGGCCTCTACAACCGGCGCCACATCCTCGACATGCTCGACATGGAAGTCGACCAGTGCGGCCGCTTCGGGCAGAACCTGGCGCTGATGCTCATCGACCTCGACCACTTCAAATCCGTGAACGACCGCTTCGGCCACGCCGCCGGTGACCAGGTGCTCAGCGTCATGGCCCAGCGCATGTCGTTCGGGCTGAGGAAGGTGGACCAGGTCGGGCGGATCGGCGGCGAGGAGTTCCTCGCCTACGGCCCCCAGACGGACCTGGACGGCGTCCGCGCGCTGGCGAACCGCCTCCGGGAGCAGGTCGCCCTCGAGCCCATCCCGGGCCTGCCGGCCTCGGACCGCGTCACCCTGAGCATCGGCCTCACCAGCTGGGAAGGGCCCGAGGACACCGTGGAGCGGATGCTGTCCAGGGCCGACAAGAACCTCTACCAGGCCAAGGCCGAAGGCCGGAATCGGGTCGTCGGGTAATTCCCCTGGGGCCGCTTGACAGGGTTCGGCCCCCGGCTTCATGATTCCATACGCTTCCGTATGGAGACACCATGGATCCCGACGCCTCGAAGGATCACGCCGGTTCGCAGGAGCTTGCCGAGCGGGTGGCCCGCCTGGAGGCCCAGGTGGCCTGGCTCCTCCAGCGACAGCAGGTGCCGGTCGCACCCGCTGCGCCGGCTCCAGCACGGCCGATCGCCCCCGTGGCGCCTCGCCCCGCCGCACCCCGGAAGGAGCTGTCTCCGGTGGTCTGGATCGCGGGCATCGGCGCGGCCATCTTCCTCTTCGGGGCGATCTTCTTCTTCCGCTGGGCCATCCAGCAAGGCTGGGTGGGGGCGGAGCTGCGCTTCATCCTGGGCCTCCTGGCGGGCGGCGCGATCTCCGCCCTGGCCGCGAAGCTGATCCTGGGTGACAGCCGCCGCCTGGGCGTGGCCCTGCTGCTGGCGGGCCTCGGCACCCTGCAGTTCACCTTCCGGGCCGGGGCCATGGAATACCACTTCTACGCCGCCCCCCTGGGCCTCGCCGCCGCGGCCCTCGTCACCCTGCTCGCGGGCGGGCTCGCCGCCCGGAGCGCCAGCGGCGGCGCGCTCACCGTGACGCTGGTCTCCGGCCTGGCGGCCCCCCTGGTCTTCAGCCAGGGCGGTCACCATGAAGTGGCCCTGGCTGCCTATCTCGCCGTGCTCATGGCCGCCTCTCTGGCCGTGCCTTACCTCTCCCGCACGGGAGCCTCGTGGCATGGGACCCGCTGGACGGCCCTCCTCGGCGTCTGGCTCCTGCTCCTGCCGGCCTGTGCCGAGGTGCCGAAGGCGGATGCAGCCACCCTCGCCCTGCTGCTGGGCCTCCACCTGGCCCTCGCGGGCCTCTGGGCCTGGCTGCCGGGCCGCGAGGAAAAGCCCGGCACGCCGACCGCGCTTTGGCTCGTGGCCTCGATGCTGGCCACCTCCTATGCCTGGCTGCTGTGGAAGCGCCTGGGGCTTGCGCCCGAGGCCTTCGCCCTGCCCGTGCTCGCCGCAGCCGCGCTGAACCTGGCCCTGGTACAGCCGCTGCGAGGCCGCATGGAGAGTCGCCGAGCGGACTGGGGCCTGCTGGCCCTCGCCGCAGGGCACTTGGCCCTGGCCGTGCCCGTGGCCCTGGCCTGGCGCTGGGTGGGGCCGATCTGGGGCGCCTTCGCCCTGGGCCTGGCCTGGGCCTCCCTGAAGGCCGAGGCGGGCGACTACGCCGAGGAGGCCACAGCCCTTCGCTGGCTGGCGGCGGCCCTGGCGCTGCTGACCACCCTGCGGTGGGCCTTCCACGGCCTTGATGGCTTCCTGTTCCACACCCGTGCCATGACGCCCTTTCTCAATCCCGCCTTCGCGGAGGGTGCCCTGGCCTCGGCCGCCTGGTGGCTGTTGACCCGGCGCGGCGGCCCCTTGGGCCTGATCTCGTTCCTGGCCCTGGAAGTCACCGCCAATGTGACCCTGGCCTTCGAGGCCGCCCGGCTCGTCCAGCACCTGCAGACGCCCTCGACTCCGGGCTGGGGACCCTCCCGCGCGGCCTCCATCGCCATGACGCTGGTGTGGGCCCTCTCCGGCGCCTGGCAGTGGATGCGCAGCCTGAGCCACCGCGACGAGGCCCGGCGTGCGCTGATGATCGCCGGCTATGCCTGGATGGGCCTCGCCAGCTTCAAGCTCATCGCCTCGGACCTCGACCGCGCCGACACCCCGCTGCGCGCCCTCGCCTTCCTGGGCGTGGGCGGCATCGGCATGGCCGCGGCCATCCTCGCGAATCGCAAGCGCTCTGGGGAGCCGTCATGAACCACCCCGCCCCCAGGAACCGAACCGCCCTGCGGCTGGTGAGCCGATGCCTGTGCTTGGGCCTGGGCTTGGGCCTGGTCCTGGCCTGCGCCCGGGAGGACCGCGCGGCCCTGAACCGCCGCAGCATGGCCCCTTCTCCCCGCAGCGGCTGGGCGCGGCTCTCCCTGGATGCCGACGCCCAGCGGCAGATGAAGGGCGCCTGGATCGGCGACGAGGCCGGCAGGAGCATCCCCTTCCAGGAGGCCCGCGAGGGCCTGTGGGACACGCGGGCCCTGCCCCTGGAGAACCTCCTCACCGGCAGGAATGCCGAGGGCCAGCCCACGGCGGAGTTCTCGCTGCGGCTGCCCGAAGGCTGGAAGGTGGGCGAGCGGGAGACCCTCAGGCTCGACCTCGATCTCGAGGGCCAGACGCCCTGGGTGGCCCAGGTCCAAGCGGAACGACGGATCGAAGACGGAAGCCAAGGGGGCGCCTTCATCGCCTACGATCCCGCCGCGCCGCTCCACCTCTACGATCTCTCCCCCTCCGGCAGCCGCCGCACCCTCAACCTTCCCTGGGATGGCCACCGCTACCGCCTCACCCTCCTCCCCTCCCAGGGAACGGCCCCGCACATCCGCCGCGTGCAGGCCTACGCCGAGACGCGACCCGAGGCCCTGGAAGCCGAACTGGCCCTCGAGGGCACCCTTGCGCCCGAGCCCGGCCGACCGCGCACCTGGCGTCTGACCCTGCCGGACGCGGAGCGTGTGGTGGGCCTGGACCTGGTGCTGGCGCCCCCGGCAGCCCCCCTTCATCCCGAGATCCGTTTTGGGGACGGTCCCGAATCGGAGCGCGGCTGGGCCTGCCAGGATCTGGTGTGGAACCTCCCGGCCCTCGGCACGAGATCCAGCCGCATCGCTCTGGCACCGGTGCTGACAAAGACGCTCACGGTGAGCTTGCCCGAGGGCGCCGCGCCCCAGAGCCTGCGGCTCCTCGTCCGGCGGCAGACCCTGATCTTCCCGGCGGAAGCGGGCCGATCCTACGCCCTGCACCTCGGCGGCGAGGCCAAACCCGCCCCTGGCAGCCTCGGTGCCCTTCCCTCGCTCCGCGTCCTGGCCGCCACTGCGCCCCTCGCCCTGGGCCCCCGCGAACCCGACGATCAGGGCATTCCCCACCGCATCGGGGCCGACCAGCGCGCCCGGCCCTGGATGCCCTGGATCGCCGGTCTCGCCATGCTGATCCTCGGAGGCCTCGCCTGGCGGTTGTTCGGGCGGGCCGAGCACCCCCAAGCATGAAGTTTCGCACCTGCCTCTGGATGGGCTTGGCCCTGGCAGGACTGGCCTGCCGCTCGCCGCTGAGTGACCTTCAGATCCAGCGGGAGAGGCCCGCCCTCTCCCTGAGTGTCGCGATCGAGGACCACAGCCGGAAGCTGGCGCGGCTGCAGGAACCGCTCGGGCAGGTGGATTCGCCCGCCTCCCGCCGGGCGGCCCTGGAAGGCCACCGCCAGGCCTTCGAGGCCGAGCTCCGGGCTGAGGCTGCCGCGCGTGGCCTTCGGCTGGACCCCGGCGCGGACCTTCAGCTGGACCTGACCATCACCAGCCTGGGGGAAGTTCGGGCCAAATACATCGCCTGGGGCATTGTCAGCGGCGTGGCCTGGGGCGCCGGGGTTGGCCTGCTCGCCCATGACACGCGCCTCGCAGTGGGACTTGGCACCTACGAGCTGCTGGAGGAAAGTGCCTTCTGGATCGGCGGGTCCATGCTCATGGGCCGCTGGTCCTCCCCCGCCGTAGTGGAGGCGGGCTTCACCCGCAGAGGATCAGACAAGCCCCTGTGGGACGAGACATACTATGTGTTGTGGGCCCGCAAGGAACTGGGAGCCCTGCCCGCGAATGAGCAGAACCGGCGCGAGCGCCAGCTGCAGGCCTCGCTCCGCAAGGCCATGGGCAAGCTGTTCAAGGACCTAGAAGCCATCCCCGGTTTTCCGGCAGGCGGGATGAAGTAGACGGGCGCCCCTTCAGAACGCGATCTCGGCTTTCTGGAAGGCGGACCGGACGGCTTGCCAGGCCCGCTCCAGCTGCAACTTCTCGTGTTCCCATTCGAAGTCGGCGGAACTTTTCAGGCGCATGACTTGGGCGCTGGCCTCGTTTCTCTGTAGCTGCAGTTCATCCGTGATGCGATCAAGTTCCAGCCTGGCCGAAGCCTCCACTCGCCGCGCGTTAGCCCGATACTGGCCGATCAGCGCGGTCCATTCCGCCAGCTGCGCTTCAAACCGTTCGAGATCGGCCCGTCGACTCGACGCGGTCGTCGTGCTGGGCGGGAGGGCTTTTTCGGATGTGTGCATGAACGGCCCCTTTCCCTCGCGGCACCATACCGCTCTCTCGATGCAAGGAAGGTCTGCGCCGACTCCCGATTCTGAAGCGGCGTCCTGTGAATGGCTTCATCTCCGGGGAGAGAGTTCAAGTCACATGCCAAAGCGCATCGGGCGATACGACGAGCCGTATTTCGCTCAGTAGACTGACATTGGACAGCACTGCCCCGGGCGGTGGTTTTACCGTCCGAAACAGCCCACCGCGCCATGAAGCGGAATCGTCAAATGTGACGGACGCGTTTCCGGTCAGGGGCGGCGGATGCCCTCTTTGCGCATTCGACCGCGGAGGGTGCTCGGATTGATGCCGAGGATGTGGGCGGCCCCATTGTCCCCCTCGATCCGCCAGTTCGTTCTCCGCAGCACCTGGCTGATGTAGTCACGCTCCAGTTCCACCAGAGCTCTGGTCCCGCCCTGCTCTTGAATCTCATCCTGGCCCCTGGCCGGATCCGGCGCATTGAAGTGATCCAGCACCTGCAGGGTCGCGCCCTGCGAGACGATCGTGGCCCGCTCGATCACGCTTTCCAGTTCCCGGACATTGCCGGGCCAGGCGTGCGCCATGAGGCGGTCCATGGTCTCGCTCGTGACATTCCGGATGTTCTTGCCGAGCTTCCGGTTGAACTTCTCCAGGAAATACTCCACGAGCAGGGGGATGTCCTCCCTCCGATCTCGGAGCGGCGGGATGGTGATGGGGAAGATGTTGAGCCGGTAGAACAGGTCCTCGCGGAAGCGCCCCAGCCGCATCTCCTCGTAGAGGTCCCGGTTGGTGGCCGCGATGATGCGGACATCCACCTTCACGGTCCTGGAACTTCCCAGGCGGCTGAATTCGCCGTCCTGAATTACATGCAGCAGCTTGGCCTGCAGCTCGAAGGGCAGGTCTCCGATCTCGTCCAGCAGGATGGTTCCCTTGTCGGCCATCTCGAAGCGGCCCAGCTGCTGCGCACTGGCGCCCGTGAACGCCCCCTTCTCCCGCCCGAACAGCTCGCTTTCGATGAGGCTTGCGGGAAGGGCCGTGCAGTTGACCATGACGAGCGGGCGGTTCTTCCGCAGGCTGCGGTTGTGGATGGCGCGCGCCACCAACCCCTTGCCGGTGCCCGTTTCCCCAAGGAGCAGCACCGTCGAATCCTGCGGCGCCACGGCCTCCACACGGAAGAACACATTCTCCAGGCAGCGGCTGTGTCCAATCACTTCGCCGAAGTGGTAGGTGTGATTGATCTCGTGGAACGGATAGATGTCCGCGGACTGGATGCGGTCCTTCAGTGCCTGGATTTCAACCTCGGCCTTGTGCAGATCGTTTTCCGCCTTCCGCCGGAGGGTCATCTCCTGCGTGAGGAGATCGCCACCGGGATCGGCCGCGGCCGGGCACGGGCAGATCCGCTTCCCCCAGGTGATGTCCGAGTGGATGCTGACCGCACCGATGATCTTCCCCTTCGCCAGGATCGGCGCCGCCGTCGCCCGGACCGTGATCTCTTCTCCGGTTCCGGCGTGAACGGCCAGCAGAACCTCCGTGACCTTTTCGCCCTTGAAGGCCCGCGTGACCGGGTGCTCCTCTTCACGGAGAGGGAGCAGATTCTTCGGCCATCGCAGCAGGAATCCCTCACCCCTCCTGCCGTATCGGCTCCGCAGCTCGTTGATGGAGGAGACGCCGAGCATCCGCACAGCAGCGTTGTTGCAGCGCGTGATCCCATCCCTGGTGAAGATGAAAACGGCATTCGGCGTGGTGTCCAGAATGGCGTTTATCTCCGTGCGCTTTAATAGGAGCGCGGAAACATGCGCTGAGAAAAGCCTCCGCTTTTTCACCTGGATCACCTCCGACCGGATCCCAGCCTCGGCCCTGACGGCTCGACGAATGGTGTAGGGGGCAGGCTGCGTAAGCATCAATGCCTCAACAGATCCGTTGATTACTCAACGGTCATTAATGAGTGTAGGCCTTTCTCCATCAAGGGAACCCCCCGAAGTTCAAATCCCCAAAAAATTTCCCGATGGCCTTCCTCCGCCGCGGCCACCCTCCTGCCCGTCGCATTTGACGGTTCCGCGCCATGGCGCGGTGGGCAGCGGCGTGGCGGCCTCACCCATGGCTCCGGTCAGGGAAGCCTCAACTCCAATCCTTGAAACGAGATGATGGCTCCGTTTGTGTCTCTTTTTTTTTGGTACGCAACTTGACACATATGGTTCGCAGTTGTTTTTAACTCTTTTTAAATCATCTTTTATTTTGAACCTACCTCCTGATCGGACTGGGCCATGACCAGCAAAAAGGCCATGTTGATTGACATCTCCCTCTGCGTGGGCTGCAACGCCTGCCAGTCGGGATGCAAAGAGGAGAACGGGCTTCCGCCTCAAGAGGAGAAATACCTTTCCCTCACGGCCTACACCGCGCTCACCAAGTACAACGACCTCTATGTCCGTCGCATGTGCCAGCACTGCGATGTACCCACCTGCGTCTCGGTCTGCCCCGTGGGCGCGCTCACCAAGTCCAGCACCGGTCCGGTGTCCTACGACGGCGAGAAGTGCATCGGCTGCCGCTATTGCCTCCAGGCCTGTCCGTTCCATGTTCCCAAATACGAGTGGAGCAGTACCAAGCCCTCCATCCGCAAATGCAAATTCTGTCCGTCCCGGATCGCGAGCGGACGGCCGACAGCTTGTGCCGAGGCCTGCCCCACCGGGGCCACGAAGTTCGGCGACCGCGATGAGTTGCTGGCCGAAGCGGCTCTCAGGATCAAGGCCGAGCCGGGGAAATATGTGCCCCAGATCTACGGTGAGCAGGATGTCGGCGGCACCTCGATGCTGTATCTAAGCCCCGTTCCCTTCGAACAGTTGGGCTTTGATTCACGGCTGGGGAAGGCCCCCATGCCCATGTTGACGATGAGCGCCCTGTCCAAGGTCCCCAATGTGCTTTCCGTGGGGGGCGTCCTGCTGGCGGGTGTCTGGTGGATCACCAACCGACGCACCGAGGTGCAGGCCTACGAATCGTCCCTGAAGAAGGGAAAGAACCAAGAGCGCGAGGACGACGAATGAGAACCCTGAGCGTGCCGCATGTCACCGGGTGGCGCCCCATCGCCATCATCCTCATCCTGGCCGGAGCCCTCGCCGCCGTGGCGCGCTTCGCCCTCGGGCTCGGCGCCACCACCAACCTGAGCGACGAATTCCCCTGGGGTCTCTGGATCGGCTTCGACTTCCTGGGGATCGGCCTCGCCGCGTCGGGCTTCACGATCGTGGCTGCCGTCCATCTCTTTCACGCCAAGGAATACGAGCCCATCGTCCGGCCCGCCATTCTGACGGCCTTCATCGGATACCTCCTCGTGGTCCTGGTGCTGATCATCGACTTGGGGCGGCCGGATCACTTCTGGCATCCGCTGGTCATGTGGAATCCCCACTCCGTCATGTGCGAGATCAGCTGGTGCCTGATGCTCTACACCACGGTGCTGTCGCTGGAATTCGCGCCCATCATCCTGGAGAAATTCAACATCCATTCGCCCATCAAGTGGATTCACGCCGTATCCCTGCCGTTCATGATCTTCGGCGTCCTGCTGTCGACTTTGCACCAGTCCTCGTTCGGATCGCTCTATCTGATCGTCCCGAACCGCCTGCACGCCCTTTGGTACACGCCCCTGCTTCCAGTCCTCTTCTTCATCTCGTGCATCGCCTCTGGGCTTTCCATGGTCGTCCTGGAGTCACTCATCTTCTCCAGGAACGGACGGCCCTTCCTGCCCACGCGGCTCCGGGCCAACCTCGCCAAGGCCATCGCCCTGGCGCTGGCGGTCTACTTCGTGGTGCGGATCCAGGACCTCCTGACCCGGGGCGCACTCCACGACATGACCACCCTGACCTACTACAGCGTGGCGTTCTACGCCGAGCTGCTGGTCGGATTCGTGATTCCCTTCGCCCTGCTGGTCTTCGAGAAGGTCAGGACTTCGCAGACAGGCCTCTATTACGCGAGCTTGATGGTGGTGCTCGGCTTCGCCTTCAACCGGATGAACACGGCCATCACCGGGCTGGAGCGCTATCCGAGCCAGACCTATTTCCCGTCCATCATCGAGATCTTCATCATGCTCGGCATCACGGCCGTGGGCTTCTGCGCCTTCTCGTTCATCGCCGAATACCTTCCCGTGTTCACCGTCGAAGAAGCAGGCGCCGGTCCCCGCCAGGACGCTGCCCAGAGCGTCGAAAAGGAACCCCTGTTCGCGCCTCCCGAGTGCGAAGACCCCCACCCTTCGTAAGCGGCCACGCTCCCCCACCCCATTCTCGAAGGAGGTTGACATGTTCGATCTCGCCAACTGGCGGAATCCCGAAACGCTCATGTTGAACATCACGAACGGCATTCTCGGCCTCGTCACCGTGGGGCTGATCGTCTGGATCTGCGGTTCCGCCATCTACGAGCATGTGGCGGCCGGTCATAAACCAATCGCCAAGCTTTAACCAAGGGAGCCGCCATGACCGTCCTGCTCGTCATGTTCCTGTTCCTCGCCTTCGTCGGAACCGATCATGTGGTGCGCCTGGCCACGCGGCGGGCCGCGGCCCGGCGGGCAGCCGCCAAGCTCGGGGAAGCCGCGAGGATCGCCCCCCCGCGCTACGCGGAATTGACGAAACGGGCTGTCGGCTGAGGGGTGGCCCGCCCCTCAGATGACAGGCCCGAAGGCCGGGACCAGAGACGGTCCCGGCCTTTTTCGCGAATCAGGCCTCCGTCGGGGTTTCCCGCAGGGCGGATTTTGGCCGCAGCTGCACCAGGGCCACCGCCGCCAGGATGACGGCCATGCCGAGGATCTCGCGCGGGCCGAAGGCCTCGTGCAGGATCAGGGTTCCCAGTAACACGGCCACGAGGGGGTTCAGGTAGGCATAGGTGCCCATCTTGGCGGGGGGCCAGGCCTTGGCCAGGTAGATGTAGGCGGAGAAGGCCAGCACCGAACCGAAGAGGGCCAGATAGGCGACCGCACCCAGGGCCTTCGGGGTGACGGGCCCCCGCAGGAACCCGCCCGTGAGCGGCGCCAGGGCCAGCCCGATGACGGCGGCCGTGGCCATCTGGATGCCCACATTGGTGAGCAGGCTGCCCCCGTGGACGAAGCGCTTGCCATGCAGAGTGCCCCAGGACCAGATGCAGGGTGCCGCAATCAGCGCCGCCAGACTTCCGCCATGGATCCGCAGGCCGCCCGTGGGCCACACCAGCACGCAGACGCCCGCCAAGCCCAGCAGGAGGCCCACCCAGCCCTTGGCGCCCAGGGGGTCCTTCGCCATCGAGAAGACCGCCAGCCAGAGGGGCACCAGCGCGGCCAGGACGGCGGCGAGCCCCGAGGAGACATGCAGTTCGGCCCAGGAGATCAGGGCGTTGGAACAGCCCAACAACAGGGCTCCCACGACCATGAGATGGCCAACCTCGTTCAGGGGCGGCCACGCCTCACGGCGCAGCCTCCCGAGCCCCAGGGCCAGGAGCGAGGCCACGGAGAACCGCGCCGCCACCATGCCATAGGGCGTGAAGGACTCCAGGCCCAGGGCGATGGCGAAGTAGGTGGAACCCCACACCACAGCCACCGTGAGGTAGGCGAGCCAGGCCAGCATCAGTCGGTCCCCTTGCCGGCCTCGCGCTCCACGCGGCAGACCCGCAGATGGAAAGCCTCGTACCACCGCTCATGGCCCAGGCGCTGGGCTACCGCATGCTCCGCATTCGCCTTCCAGGCCGCGATGGAGGCTTCGTCCTTCCAGTAGGAGACCGTGATGCCGAAGCCCTGCGCGTCCCGGGCGCTTTCCACGCCGAGGAATCCCGGCTGGGCGCTGGCCAGTTCCAACATGCGGTCGGCCATGCTCCCGTACCCGAGGTCCCCCTCGGTCCGCTGGCTGCTGAAGATCACCGCGAAGTACGGTGGCCGCGGGGTGGCTGCGATCACTTCTTGGCCTTCTTCCCCGACCCTTCGATGGGGAAGGGGCTCGGCCCGGCCTTCTCCCAGTGCGTTTCCAGCACGATGGTGGTGCGCGTGGTGACCATCGGGCCCAGGGCCCGGATGCGGCGCAGGCGCTCGGCGATGCCCGCCGGCGTGTCCGCCACGACCTTCAGCATCAGGGCGTCCTCGCCCGCCACCGTGTGGGCCTCCAGGATGTCGGGCTCATCTTCCAGGGCCTTGATGAACCGCTGTTCGATGGCCTCGTTGTTGTCCTTGTAGCGCACGGCCACGAACGCCACATTGGGCTTGTTCACGGCCGCGGGCGTCACCCGCGCCCCGTAGCCTGCCAGCACGCCATCGGCCTCCAGGCGCTTCACCCGGTCGATGATCGTGGGACGGCTCACGCCCAGCCGCTCGGCCAGCTCTGCGTGGCTCATGCGGCCCTCCTGCTGGAGCAGGGCCACCAGGCGCCGGTTCAGGTCGTCTTCCATCAGCAGCTTCGCCATGGGGGCTCCGGACAAAAGGGGGAAGGCTTCAGTTGGACATTATGACAGTAGAACCCACGATAAGCATGACGACCCGTCAATGGCCTCGAAGGCGGTAAAATGTGGAAAGAGGTGCCCATGGACTTTGCCCGACCCTTCACCGACCAGAGCTTCTTCCTCATCGCCGGGCCCTGCGTCATCGAGAGCCGGGAGCATGCCCACCTGATGGCCTCCAGCCTGCGGGACCTGGCCGAGGCCCGGGGCATCCCCTTCATCTACAAATCCAGCTTCGACAAGGCCAACCGCACCAGCCGGGAGAGCCACCGCGGGCCTGGTATGGAAGGCGGCCTCGACATCCTCGCCGAGATCCGCAGCCGCTACGGGGTGCCCGTGCTGACCGATGTGCACGAAAGCGACCAGTGCGCCCCGGCGGCCCAGGCCGTGGATGTCCTCCAGATCCCCGCCTTCCTCTGCCGCCAGACGGATCTGCTCCTCGCCGCCGCCGCCACGGGCCGCACCGTCAACCTGAAGAAGGGTCAGTTCCTCGCGCCCTGGGACCTCAAGCACGGCGTGGAGAAGCTCCAGTCCGTGCCGGGCCACGGCCCCGTGTGGGTGACCGAGCGGGGCTCCAGCTTCGGCTACGGCAACCTGGTGGTGGACTTCCAGAGCTTCCCGCACCTGCGCAAGACCGGCTGCCCCGTGGTCTTCGATGCCACGCACAGCGTGCAGAAACCCGGGGCCCTGGGCCATGCCACCGGCGGGGCCCGGGAGATGATCCCCAGCCTGGCCCGGGCCGCCGCCACGGCCGTGGACGGCTTCTTCTTTGAAGTGCATGACTGCCCCGAGAAGGCCTGGAGCGACGGGCCGAACGCCATGCGGCTGGAGCAGTTCGGCGCCCTGCTGGACGAGCTGCTCATCCTGTGGAGGGCGGGCCGGGCCGCGGTGCTGCAGGATGCCGCGGGCAAGTGAGGGGGACGCGATGGCCGAGGTGCTGAAGGCCGCGATTGGCCTGGAGCTGCGCCCCTTGAACCTCCGCGACGCCCCGGCCCTGTTCGCTCTGGTGGACGCCAACCGCGACCGGCTGCGCCGCTGGCTGCCCTGGCCCGACGCCAATCAGTCGCCCGCGGACTCCCGGGCCTACATCCTGAAGATGCGCGCCCAGGTGCGGGCGGGGATCGGCCAGTCCTTCGGCCTCTGGTGGAAAGGCGGGCTCGTGGGCGTTGCGGGCTTCAACTGGATCGACGCCGCCAACCGCAGTGCCGCCATCGGGTACTGGCTGACGGGGGCGGCCGAAGGGCGGGGCCTGATGACCGCCGCCGTGGCGGCCCTGCTCCGCCATGGCTTCCGCACCTTGAAGCTCAACCGCATCGAGATCCGCGCCGGGGTCTGGAACCGCCGCAGCCGCGCCATCCCCAAGCGCCTGGGTTTCCGCCACGAAGGCACCCTGCGCCAGGCGGAGCACTTGGCGGACCGCACCGTGGACCACGCCGTGTACGGGCTGCTGGCCTCGGAATGGCGCCGGCGCTAAACCGGCTGGGATCCGCCCGGTAGCCTCTCCATGCGACGCCTCCTCCTCGCCCTGTCCCTGTCTGCCCTGCCCCTGATGGCGCAGTCGGTCCTGGTGTCGGTCATCCGCCAGCCTCGGGCCACCGCCGCGGAGTTCACGGTGCCCATCACCGATTTCCAGGTGCGGGACCGAGGCGACCTCACCCACCTCCACCTGGGCGTCGGCCTGGGCCTGCGCCATTGGGACGACGGCGACAATGCCCTCCGCTTCGTGGTCGATGCCAACGCCACCGCCCATCGCACCTTCATCGGCCTCGGCGCCATCGTGGAGGTGCCGCCCGGAGAGGGGGGCTTCATCGGCCCCCGCCTGAGGATCGGCTGGGCCTTCCACCCGGCCTGGGCCCTCAGCCTGGAAGGCGAGCACCTGGAGCGACCCTTCACGGACGGCCTCAGCCCCCGCCGCCGCAGCAACCTGGGCCTGGCCCTGACCACCCGGTTCTAGGAACCCGGGCCGGCGTCCGCTACTCCACGCCCGCCGCGTAGGTGAGGTTGAGCAGGGCCATGGCGCGGGTGACCTTGCCCACGCTGTTCTTGGTGGTGTCGGTATAAGGGATGCCCCGGCGGTCCAGGGCCTCGTAGTCGAAGTTCCCATCGCCGCTGAGGTCGAAGCAGAGGGCCCCATCCTTGATCCAGTCCGTGCGGATCTGGTACCCGGGCGCCGGCACGGCGCTCACGATGACATCAGCCATGCGGATGAAGCCTTCCAGGTGCGTCTGGTTGGTGGCGGCGTGGCAGAGGATGGGCGTGCCCTTCAGGTTGGCCACCATGGCCGTCAGGGGGCGGCCAATGCGCAGGCTGTCGTTGATGACGAGCACGGTCTTGCCCGCCAGCCAGTGGTCGCCGAAGCCCCGCTTGAGGGTCTTCACGATGGCCCGGGCGGTGCACGGCGTCATGCACCGGTGCTGTGATCCGTCATCCAGGCGCTTCCGGTACTTGGTCAGGAAGCCGATGTTGATGGCGTGCAGGCCCTCGATGTCCTTGCTGGGGTCCACCAGATCCATCACCTCGTCGTCCTTGATCTCGGGATAGCGCAGGGGATAGAAGATGAACACGCCGTGGGTCTTCTCATCCTGGTTGAGGCGGGCGATGAGCTTCACCAGCTGCATGCCGTTCTCCACCCGCAGGTCCGCCGCGGCGATGCCCAGGTCCTCGCAGTCCTTCATGAGCCAGCGCTGATAGGTGACGCTGCCGGGGTCGTGGCTGCCGAGGATGACCCCCAGGCCCGGCGAGAAGCCCAGCTTCTTCACATTGGAACGCACCAACTCCAGGTAGTGCCGGGCGGTTTCCTGGCAGTTGAGCTTTCCCGTAAGGGCGGTGGGCATCTGGCACCTCATCCTCCAGTCTATCGAAACCGTCGACTCCCGCGGCGGGGGCGCCGATCTATCCTGGTCCCATGCGCCCGCCCAGACCCGACCCCGCCGAGCTTCAGCGCCGGCTCCGTGCCGCCTACCCCGATGCCCACTGCGCCTTGGATCACGCCGATCCGTTCCAGCTGGTGGTGGCCACCATCCTGAGTGCCCAGTGCACGGATGCCCGCGTGAACCTCACCACACCCGCCCTCTTCGTCCGCTATCCCGACGCGGCCGCCCTGGCCGAGGCGCGCCCGGCGGAGCTGGAAACCCTCATCAGATCCACGGGCTTCTACCACAACAAGGCGAAGAACCTCATCGGCCTGGGACAGGCCCTGATGGCCCGCCACGGCGGCGTGGTGCCCTCGGATCCCGCGGCCCTCGGGGCCCTCCCGGGCGTGGGCCAAAAGACCGCCAATGTCGTGCTGGCCAACGCTTTCGGGGTGCCCGCCCTGGCCGTGGATACCCACATCTTCCGCGTGGCCCGGCGCCTGGGGCTGTCCAAGGCCGCCACCCCCGAGAAGGTGGAAGCGGATCTTTGCCGCCTCTTCCCGCGGGAGGACTGGATCGAGCTCCACCACCAGCTCATCTTCCACGGCCGCCGGGTGTGCGATGCCCGGAGGCCGGACTGCGGGGCCTGCCCCCTCCTGGACCTCTGCCCCACGGGACAAGGGCAGATGAAGGATCCGCACCTGGGAGTCCGGCTGGCTCCGCCGGCCGCCAGTCCTCAGCCTTCCGCCCTCCGTGTTCAGGGAGCAGAAACCGGCACGATGGCTCCCGTGGAGGGCCCCCTGCGCATCATCAGCCTGGTCCCCTCCGTCACGGAGCTGCTGGTGCAATGGGGCCTGGCGACGCGGATTGCAGGCCGCACCCGCTACTGCATCGAGCCCCGGTGGATCCGCAACACCGTTCCCGCCGTGGGCGGCACCAAGGATCCCGACCTGGACCGCATCCGGGACCTCGCCCCGGACCTGGTGATCCTTGAGCGGGATGAGAACCCCAAAGGGGTTGCCGACGCCCTCACGGCCCTGGGCATCCCCTGGCTGGCCCTGGAGATCCGCACGCTGAAGGACTGCGCCGCGGCCTGGCGCGAGCTCGGAAGGCGGCTGGGCGTTCCCGAGGCCGGGGAGGCCCGCGCCGCGGTCCTGGAGGCCTCCCTCAAAGGCCGCCGCCGCAAGGGCCCCCGCGCCCTCGCCCTCATCTGGAGAGAGCCCTGGATGAGCTCAGGGCCCGACACCTACCTGGCCGACCTGCTGCGCCAGGGGGGATTCACGCCCGCGGGGCCGGACCGCTATCCCGTGCTGTCCGATGACGATCTGGCGGCCCTGGCCCCGGAGCTCATCCTGCTGCCCACGGAGCCCTACCCCTTCAACCGCCGCCATCAGTCGGAACTGCAGAAACGGTTCCCGGCGGCCACCGTGCGGCTCGTGGATGGTCAGGCCCTGACCTGGTACCTGAGCCGCACCGAGGCGGGGCTCGACCTGGTGCGGAGCTTCCGGTAGCGTGAGGGCACTCCCCACGAGGTCCCCATGCCGCGCCTGCTCTGCAGCCTTCTCCTGGCGTCCCTGGGCCTGAGCGCCCAGGGCATCTACAAGAACGCCAACTCGCCCACCGATCCCATCTGTCCGAGGGTGAGCCGGGAAAAGACGGCCCTCAACTACGGAGCCGCGGCTCCGGGCACCACCGGCGGCCAGGTCGGCGCCGACAGCACGGGCCTCCTCTCCTACCAGCAGGGCCGCCAGTTCTTCCCCCAGGGTCAGCGCAAGTCCGTGGCCGCCTTCGCCGCCTACGACGCCAAGGGCAAGGGCACCTCCGTGGCCGCCCTGAAGGGGAGGATCGTCCTCGTCGGCCTCTGGAGCGTCCGCTGTGATCCCTCCGCGAAGATGCTCATGGAGTTCGCCTCGCTCTACCCCAAGCGCGATCAGTTCGGCTTCGACATCCTCGCCGTGAACTTCGACGAGAACCAGCAGGACGGCGGCGGCATCCAGGGCGGGTGGCGCGCCATCAACACCTTCATGGCCAAGAACCGCCAGTTCTTCGAGGCGTCGAAGATGCCCGTCTACACGCCCGGCCTCGGCAAGGAGGGCCCCTCCAACTTCATGGACATCGTCCATTCCCTCCCGGCCCTGTTCGTCATCGACCGCGAAGGGAACCTGGCCCAACTCCACATCGGCTACAAGGACGGCTTCGTGGGCGAGGCCATCCAGTGGGCCCTGCGGGAGCGGCCCCTGCCCCCGGCTCCCCCAGCAGTCCCAGCGACGGAACCCGTCAAACCCTGACCCGGGAAAGACCTCACCTTTCGAGGTATTCTGTCCGGCGAGGCCGAACCGCCTGCCGGAGGATCCATGCCCCTGCCCCTGATCTGCCTGATGACGGCCCTGCCCGCGCTGCAGGCGCCGGCTCCCGCGACCGGGGCCCAGGCCGTGCTCGAGGCGGCCCGCGCCAAGGCCAGGTCGGTGACGGCGGCGCGCACCGCCCACATCCAGGCCGGGAAGAACACCAAGGATTTCCGTGGTGACTGCGCGAAGGAGCTGGCGGACCTCCAGGCGCGCCTCGCCAGTGAAACGCAGGCCGAGGTGCGCGAAGCCCTGTTGGTGAGCACCCTCTTCCACCTGCAGCTGGCCAAGACGGAACCCACCGCGGCCCTCCTGGCCCAGGTCCAGAAGGAAGTGCCTCCCACCGCCGCCGCCTGGAGCCTGGATCCCGGCCTGCTCACAACCCGCGCCGCGGCCGATCCCAAGGGCTGGAACGCCTATGTGGCCGAGGCCCGCGCCAAGCATGCCGACGCGGGACTGCGCCGGACCCTGCTCTTCGACCACTTCCTCGGGCGGCTGGAAGCCGGCGACGAGGCCGGCTGGAAGGCGGCCTTCAAGGCCATCCGCGTCCAGTTCCCGGACGGCCCCCTGGTTCAGAGGGCCCAGGCCTTCCTGGATGCCGAGGCCAAGACCGGCCTGGGCCGTCCCGCCCCGGCCTTCAGCCTGAAGGCCCTGGATCAGCCGAAGGTCACCTATGGGCTGGAGACCTTCAAGGGCAAGTTCGTGCTCATCGACTTCTGGGCCACCTGGTGCCCGGACTGCCGCGTCGAGATGCCCGGCCTGCACGCGGCCTGGGCGAAGTTCAAGGCCAAGCCCTTCGAGATCCTGTCCTTGTCCTTCGACCGCAGGGTCGAACACATCGCCCCCTACCGCCAGCTGGCGGCGAGCCCCATGCCCTGGAAGCACGCCTTCATCGAGGGGGGGTTCCAGAGCCCCGTGGCCGCCACCTACGGCGTGATGAGCATCCCCAAGGCCCTGCTCATCGGCCCCGACGGAAAGATCGTGGCCAGCGGCGCCCAGCTGCGCGGCGAGCAGTTGGAGAAGACCCTGGCGAAGTTCCTGGGGGACTGAAGCCGCTCGCGGCTTCAGTTGGAGAACGGCCCGCGCTGCGGGCCGTTTCTCATTTTCCCTCGAGCCAGGCCTGGATGGTCCCGGGCTTCTGGAAGCCCAGGATGCGGCGCAGTTCCTTGCCCTCGGCATCCAGCAGGAGCACCGTCGGGTAGCTGCGGATCTGCAGCTTCGCCGCCAGGTCCTTCCGCTTGGCGTCGGTGTCGATGCGGATGGGGATGGCGTGTTGCGCGATCCAGGCCTTCAGGGCCGGATCCGGCCAGGTCTTCTCGTCCAACTCCTTGCACTGGGCGCACCAGTCCGCGTAGATGTCCACCAGCACCACCTTCTGCTCGGCCTTGGCCCTGGCCAGCGCGCCTTCAAGATCCTGCTCCAGCCAGCCGGCATGCTCCTCTTTCGCCACCACCGCACTGCCCTTGGGCAGCAGGTCCACCCCCAGGAAGGTCTCCACGGTCCGCACGCCCAGCAGCAGGGCCAGGGCCAGCAGCAGCAGCGCGAAGCCCTTCCGCAGCTGTCCCACCAGGCCCGCGGCCGCCTCAAAGGCGCCGAAGACCGCCGCACCCGCCAGCATCACCACGGTCCACAGGGCGAAGTTCAGCCAGCCCGGAACCACGAGCCGCACATTCCAGGCCGCGAAGCCCAGCACCACGAGCCCCATGCCCTGCTTGAAGCGCGTGAGCCACTCGCCGCTCTTGGGAAGGCCCGCCGAGAAGGTGCCCACGGCCAGGAACAGCACACCCATGCCCAGGGCGAAGACGAAGAGCTGCAGGCCGCCCAGCCACACGACCCCCTGCTGGGCGATCCCCACCAGCACGGCGCCGATGACCGGCCCCACGCAGGGCGCCGACAGCGGTCCCAGCACCAGGCCCATGAGGAAGGCCCCGCCGAAGCCCTTGCGGGAACCGTCACCCTGGAGCTTCATGGCCAGGCTCGGCGGCAGGGCGATCTCGAAGGCGCCGAAGAGCGAAAGCGCGAAGGCCGCGAACAGCAGCGATACCGGCACCAGGAAGGCCGGCTTCTGGGCGAAGGCGCCGAAGGCTGCCCCACTCTTGGCGGCCAGTACGCCCAGCGTGGTGTAGGTCACCGCCATGCCCAGCACCAGCACCGCCGACAATGCGAAGCCCCGGGCCTTGCCGCCGCCCTTCGCCCCCACGATGGCCATGGTGATGGGAATCATCGGATACACGCAGGGCGTCAGGGAGGCGCCCATGCCGGCCAGGAAGACCAGGAGCAGAGACCAGACCAGACCCGAGTGCTCCTGCCCGGTCGCAGGCGCCGGCGCCACCACCGGATCGGCGGCGACCGCCTTCGGTGCTTCCTCAGCCTTTTCTTCGACCGGAGGAGCCACCGGCTTCTCCGGTGAAACGACCGCAGGGGCGCCAGCAGGAATCTCGGACGCTTTCACCTCGAGCGTTCGCGTGGTGGGCGGGAAGCAGACCCCGCCCTCGCCCTCGGTGCAGGGCTGGTAGGTCACGGCCAGCGTCACGGTGCCGCGGAGGCCTTCGCCGCGCACAGGAATCCGCACCGTGCCATGCCAGATGCCGTCGCCGATCTCATCTTTCGCCTGGGTCGGCGGCACGGGGCCCGCCTGGAGGGTGCCGGGGCCTCCCTTCTTCACCACTTCCATGAAGGCCGCTTTCAGGTGCGCACCGGGCGGCACCGTCAGCACCACCGCGCCCTTCTGGAAGGTGAGGTCCACCTGCCTCACCGGATCGAAGGCCGGGTCCGCCCTCTGGGCCCAGGCCGTCAAGGCCAGCAGCAGGCTCATCAGCAGCGTCTTCAGGCTCCGCATGGATCCTCCCGGAAGGCCCATCTTAAGCCATCGACATGCGCGCCACGGCCGGATTCAGCACCGGCCACCGGCCACCCCGGTGGAACCTGGAGTCTCAGAAGACGCTAAGAGAGCCCGCCGGCGGCGCGCTGGACGAAGTTCGGCAGACCCATCTGCTCGATGAGGTCCAGCTGCGTCTCCAGCCAGTCCACATGCTCCTCTTCGCTGGCGAGGATCTCGCGGGCGAGGTCCCGGCTCACATAGTCCCGGATGCCCTCGGCGTAGGCGATGGTCTCCCGCAGGTCCTTCATGGCGTCCATCTCCAGCGCCAGATCGCCCGTCAGCACTTCCTTGGGGTTCTGCCCGATGCGGAGCTTGTGGAGGTCCTGCATGTTCGGCAGGCCTTCCAGGAAGAGGATCCGCTCCAGGAGCCGATCCGCATGCTTCATCTCGTCGATGGATTCCTTGTACTCGTGCTCGCCCAGCTCCTTCAGGCCCCAGTTGCGACACATGCGCGCATGCAGGAAGTACTGGTTGATGGCCGTGAGTTCGTTGCGGAGGAGCCGGTTCAAGTGCTGGATGAGGGTTGCATCGCCTTGCATGGAGCCTCCCCGGGAAAGGGGCTCACGATAGCGACTTTTGCCGATTCTTCACAATGACTTTTCAACTCGCCTTGGCGACTTCGGTGGCTTCGCCCCAGGCCGGCCGGCAGCGGCCACGGCAGCCCCAGGGCGTGGCCAGGGGATCGTGCCCCACGCGCACGGGCTCTCCCGCCCGAATGGCCAGGACGGCCTCCGCCATGAACCCCAGGCAGCGCCGGCAGTCGGGTCGCGCCTCCAGTGCCTCGAAGACCTCGTCGACCGATTCCGCGCCGCGCTCCCGCACGGCCCACTGGACCTGGTCATCGGTGATGGCGTTGCAGACGCAAAGGAACATGCCCGAACCTCAGAGATCCAGTTTAGAATAGTGCGATAGAGTCTCAATATTAAAAATCGTGATTTCCAGCACAACCGGTAGCCTGGAGCCATGAGCAGAACGCCGAAGCGAGGCACCATCCTGTCGGAACCGGAGCCCGGAGGCCCGGCGTGACGCAGCCCTTCCCCTGGTCCGACCCGCTGCTGGCGCGCCTGCGCGCCCACCTGGCCGGCGAACCCTTCCCCCGGGACGCGGCCCACGACCTGGGTCACATCCTGCGGGTGGCCCGCCTGGCCCAGGCCCTGGCCGAGGCCGAGCATGCGGAGGTCGACATCTGCGTCGCCGCCGCCCTCCTCCACGACCTGGTCTACCGCCCCAAAAACCACCCGGAATCCCCCCGCACGGCCCAGCTGGCCGCGGAGCTCGTACCCCAGTGGTGCCGGGAGACACCCGGCCTGGAGGCGAAGGCCGAGGCCATCGCCGCGGCGGTGGCCAGCCACAGCTGGAGTGGGGGTCTGGTTCCCACCAGCCTGGAGGCCGCCGTGGTGCAGGATGCGGACCGTCTGGAGGCCCTGGGCGCCATCGGCATCGCCCGGGTCTTCGCCACGGGCGCCAGCTTCGGAGCCGGGCTCTGGCATTCCGAGGATCCCTGGGCCGCGAGCCGTGAACTCGACGACAAGCGCTGGAGCCTCGACCATTTCGAGCGAAAGCTCCTCAAGCTCGCCGCTGGCATGAAGACCGCGGCGGGGCGGCGGCTCGCCGAGGGCCGCCAGCGGACCCTGCTCGCCTACCTCGAGGCCCTCCGGGCCGAGCTTGCCGGCGACCACGGATAGCTATACTTCCCCATGGCCTTCACCCTTTCCCTCCGGCGTCCCTTCGTGGCCGACCACTTCCACGACCTTCCCGGCTTCCAGGAGGATCGCCACGGCCACAACTGGGAGGTGGAGGCGGCCGTGGAGCTGGCCTCGGAGGCCGATGAACCCGCGTTCGCGAAGGCGCTGGAGGCCTGGACCGAGGGCGTGGACTACCGCCTGCTGAACGGACTGGAGGCCCTGTCGAAGCGGAACCCCACGGCCGAGGCCCTCGCCGAGATGGCCTTCCGCCACCTGCAGGCGGCCGCCCTGCGGCCCCGCTGGGTGAGGATCCGCGAAAAGGCCAACTACTGGGCCCTCTGCCGGGGGGACGGGGCCTCATGAACCGCCCCCGCACCGCCATCCTGGTCCGGGGCCTGATCCCAGGCCTGGCCCTGGTCGCGGTCCTGGTCTCCTGTGGACGGCAGGCGGTCCAGGCGCCACCGGTCCTGGCTTCCAGCGTGACGGTGGCCGCTCCGGCGGTTCCCTGGACCTGGTATCCCCTGGGCGGGCTGGCTGTGGTGGAAGGCGAGGTGACCGAACCCACGCAGCTGGTGCTGGAGGGGCGTTCCATTCGCGAAACGCGCTACGCCGAAACCGGGCCCGTGCGCTGGGAGTTCTTCCGCCCGCCCCCGGACGAGACGGCCGTGCTGCGCACCGCGGAGGGCCGGGAGCTGGCCCGCTTCGAGTTCTCGCTGACGCCCGCCCGGACCCCGGCCCCCGTGGCGCAACCGGCACGGCCCCGGCCCCTGCGCCTGGCGAAACAGGCGCCACCCGCGCCCCCAGCCCGCGAGGCGGCCTCCCCCCAGAGTGTGGCCCGCCTGGAGCCCACCCCGGTGCCTCCGCTGACCGGACGGAAGGCCGGGGGGCTGCCCCACGCCCAGCCCTCGGAACCGACCCGACCGGAACCAGCGGCACCCGAATCCGCCCGCACCTGGACCCTGGTTCATCCTGGAGGCACCCCCACGCCGCCCCTGACCGGGCGCAGGCCGGTGACACTTCCCCTTTCGCCCGATCTGGAGCCCGCTCCCAAGGCCGCCTCCCGCACCGCGGTCCCCCGACTGGCCCTCCCTATCTCGCCCGGGACCAACACACCCGGGATCAACCTGGCGCCCTGGCCCGGCATGGGCGAGGCCCTCAACCTCACCCGCGGCCCCGGCGGACAGCGGCGACTGCTCCTCAGCTTCGACGGCGGATCCTCGTCCGAAGTCGCGGCCGAGATCCTGGATGCCCTGAAGGCCCGCGGTGTGCGGACCACCCTCTTCCTCACCGGCGCCTTCATCCAACGGTACCCGGCCCTGGTGAAGCGCATGGCTGCGGAAGGCCACGAGCTGGGCAACCACACCATGCACCACCCGCATTTCGCGCCGGGGATGAAGCGCGATCCCCAGTGGACCCGGGAGCGGGTGCAGAAGGAGCTGCTGGAGGCCGATGCCGCCCTGGTGCGCCTCCTGGGCCGCCCCATGGATCCCTTCTGGCGCGCACCCTATGGCGAACACACGGCGGAAATCCGCCGCTGGGCCGAGGAGCTCGGCTATCGCCATGTGGGCTGGAGCGAGGGGGCCGACACGCTGGACTGGGCCACTCCGAAGGAACGCCGCCTCTACCGCAGCGGCGACGCCATCCTCCAGCGCCTCCAGCAGCGCCTGAACCGGGATGGCGACGGCCTCATCGTGCTCATGCACCTGGGCTCGGGGCGCGCCGAGGCGGATCGCCCCTCCGCGGGCCTCGGCGCCTTCATGGACCGGGCCCGGAACGAGGGCTGGACCTTCGTCCCCGTGAGCGCCTACCTCCGGGACCTGGGCAAGCCCACCTGGAATCCGCAGCAGCGTCTCTCCTTGCTCCAGGCCCCGGGATCCGCCGTCCCCGCGCGCTAGCGCCCGTGCCGCTGGGCTACACTGATGCCAGGACACCGTGGAGGCGCGTTGCAGGGGATCGGCCGTTGGATGCTGAGGGCGGTGCTGGGTTTCGTGGCCCTGGTACTCCTGCTCTCTCTGGTGAGCTTCAATCCGCTGGATCCGCATCCCTTCACCCAGGGTCCGGCGGTGGCCGCCGTGCAGAACCTCTGCGGCATCGTGGGCGCGACCCTGGCCGGGCTGCTGCAGACCCTGATGGGCGTGGGCGCCTGGATCGTGCCGCCCTACCTCCTTTGGGAGGCGTGGCCCCGGGAGGGCCGCCACTGGCCTGGACGCCTGGCCTGGCTGGGCCTGGCCCTCGCCTTCTGGACCGCCCTCGGCGCCTTCGCCCCCCGCCTCTGGACGGGCCTGGCGGATGGCGGCACCGTGCAGCTCCGCTGGGGCGGCTGGCTCGGCAGCGCCCTCTGGCCCGCCCAGCGCCGCCTGCTGGGTCCCGTGGGCCTGCCCCTGCTCCTGGCCCTCGTGGGCCTCGTCTGCGCCCTGGTGCTGGCCCCCTCCCTCACCCGCGCCCTGGGCCTCCTGCTCCACCGCTGGCTCGGCGAGAAGGCCTGGCCCTGGATGAAACCCATGCCCGCCAAGGGCTTCCAGGGCTTCCTCACCATGGTCAAGCGCCCATTCCTCCGCGGGCGGAATCCAGAGCAGCCTGAGCTCGATGCCGCCGATGGCGCCGCCCTCAAGGCCCTGGCCATGCGCCAGCAGGCGCTGGAGGCGCAGCGCGAGTCGCTGCTCAAGGCCGAACTGGAGACCGCCGAAGCCCGGAAGAAGCAGCCCCAGATCCGCGCCGAGGACCTGCTGCCCCCCATCCACTCCCTGCACCTGGATGCCGCGCAGGCCGTCATCGACGCGCAGCCGCTTCCGGCCGCGGGCCCCATTTCCGCCGATCCCACGGCCCCCTTCCGCGCCAAGCTGCTGGTGGACGCCCCCACTCAGCCGCCGCCGAAACCCACCGTGGCCAAGGCCCAGGTGGCGAAGGACCGCTTCGGCCGCGAGAGCGTGCAGCCGCCCCTCCCCCTCACCGAACCCACCCCCGCCAAGCCTCTGCCGCCGCTTCCCGCCCCGGTTCCCGCGGAGCGGTTGAAACCCTCCGTCGCCGAGCGCGAGACCCTGCCGCCCCGCCGCCTCTTCGATCCGCCGGGCCAGCACGCCAAGGCCGACTTGGCCATGCTGGAGTCCATCAAGGAGCGCATTGGACAGAAGCTGTCCGAATTCAAGATCAAGGGTGCGGTCACCGGCATGCAGCCCGGACCCGTGGTCACGGTCTTCGAATTCCAGCCGGACGCCGGCATCCCGCTGTCGCGCATCCTGGGCATGGAGGAGGATCTCGCCCTGGCCCTCCAGGCCGAGGCCGTGCGCATGGACCGCATTCCCGGCAAGAACCTGGTGGGCATCGAAGTGCCTAACCCCAAGCGGGAGATCATCACCTTCCGCGAAGTGATCGACAGCCCCGCCTTCCGGGATGCCGGCGGGCTGCTGCAGCTGGCCCTCGGCAAGGACATCGCCGGCCGCCCGGTCGTGGCCGACCTCAACAAGATGCCGCACCTGCTCATCGGCGGCAGCACCGGCAGCGGCAAGAGCGTGGGCGTGAACGCCATGATCTGCTCCTGCCTCGTGCGCGCCATGCCCGATGAGGTGAAGCTCATCCTGGTGGATCCCAAGATGGTGGAGCTGGGCGTCTACGAGGACATCCCCCATCTGTGGGCTCCGGTGGTCACCGACATGAAGGAGGCGGGCCGGGTCCTCAAGTGGGTGGTGGCCCAGATGGAGGACCGCTACCGCCGCCTGGCGCTGTTGAGCGTCCGCGACCTGAAGGGCTTCAACGCCAAGATCGCGGATGCCGGCGGCTCCATGGATCTCACGGACCGGACGCCGAATCCCCGCTGGCCCGATCGCCCCTCGGTGCTCGAACCCCTGCCCTATGTGCTGGTGGTCATCGACGAGCTGGCGGACCTCATGATGGTCGCCCGCAGCGAAGTCGAGGACAGCATCGCGCGCATCGCGCAGAAGGCCCGCGCCGTGGGCATCCACCTGATCCTGGCCACCCAGCGGCCCAGCGTGGATGTGGTCACGGGCGTCATCAAGGCCAACCTGCCCAGCCGCCTCAGCTACCGCGTGCGCACCAAGATCGACAGCCGCACCATCCTGGATTCCGGCGGCGGCGAGCAGCTGCTGGGCGCGGGCGACGCGCTCTTCCTCCCCAACGGCGCCAGCCATCCGAAGCGCATCCATGCCCCCTTCCTCAGCGAAGACGAGACGCTGCGCCTCGTGACCTGGCTGCGGGAACGGGGCCGCCCCGACTACAACCAGGCCCTCATCAGCGCCATGGAGGCCGAGGAGGAGGCGCTCATCGAGGATCCCGACGCCGCGGCCGTCGGCGGGGACGACATCTACCAGCGCGCCATCGCCGTGGTGACCCGCGAACGCAAGGCCAGCACCAGCCTGCTCCAGCGCAAGCTGAACCTTGGCTACGGGCGCGCCGCACGGATCATCGACCGCATGGAATCGGAAGGCATCGTCGGCCCGGACCGCGGCGCGGGAAAGCCCCGCGAAGTCTTCGCTCCCGCCGAGTGAGGATCCGAAATAGACCCCCTTCAGGTGGCGTGATGTCGCCACTGGGGTGGCCGTAGACCGGGATCACATCTTTCTGGATTTATAGGCAAACAACCATAGACTCCAATCGTTCACGACCCATGGAGCACCTATGAACCGTCCGAACCGATTCCCCCTCCTGCTCGCCTGCATCGCCGCCAGCACCACACTGGTCGCCGCGGACGCCCCTGCCAAGCCGGCTTCCGCCAAGATCTGCACCACCTGCCACACCACCGCCCCCGACAACCTCCGCGGTCACTTCGACAACCTGGCCCTGAAGAACAACTCCTTCCAGCTCAAGATCGACGAGCGCACCGAGGTGCTCCGCTTCGACAAGGCCACCGTGAAGGTCGTGACGCCCGAACCCGCCGCCGATGTGGACGCAGCGCTCAAGAGCATCGCCAGGGGCCACGAAGTGCGCGTGCAGTTCACGGAGAGGGACGGCGTGAAGACCGCCGTGGCCGTGTTCGCCAAGCCCCCGGTGAAGCTGGCGGCCCATGAGACCGTCACCCTGGACGAGATCCAGAAGCTGGTGGCCATGGGCCCGGAGAAGGGGAAATACTTCCTCTTCGATTCCCGTCCCACGCCCCGCTTCCTGGAAGGTGCCATCCCCACGGCCGTGAACCTGCCCTTCCCCGCCTTCGACAAGAACGCGGACAAGCTTCCCGCCGACAAGCAGGCGCTGGTGATCTTCTACTGCAGCGGAAAGACCTGCAACATGAGCCCCGGCTCGCTGGCCAAGGCCAAGAAGCTGGGCTACACCAACGCCAAGGTGTTCATCGACGGCATGCCCGCCTGGACCAAGAAGAATTATGGCGTGCTGAGCCCCGCGGCCCTGAAGACCGCCTTCGTCGACACCAGCACCCCGCTGGTGATCCTGGATGCCCGTCCCACGGCCGAGGCTTCCAAGGGCTTCATCAAGGGGGCGGTGGCCGCCGATCCCGCCAAGCTCGCCGACCTGCTCAAGACCTTCCCCGCCCCCAAGCTGAAGCCCCCCATCGTGGTGGTGGATGAAACGGGCGGTGCTTCTGCCAAAGCCGTGGCCGCAGAGCTCATCAAGGCCGGCTATGGCGGCGTGAACCTCCTTTCCGGCGGCTTCAAGGCCTGGCAGACCGCGGCCCTGCCCGTGGAGACCGGCACCCTGGCCGCCAAGGCCAGCTTCGTGCCCAAGCCCCGCCCGGGCGCCATCTCCCCGGCCGAGTTCGCCAAGGTGGCCGAACTGGCCCCGGCGGAGCGGGGCGCCGTGATTCTCGATGTGCGGAACCCCGACGAGACGAAGAACGGCACCATCAAGGGTGCCCTCACGATTCCCGAGCCCCAGCTCCTGGCCCGCCTCGCCGAGCTCCCCAAGGGCGCGAAGATCCTCTGCCACTGCTCCACCGGCATCCGCGCTGAGCTGGCCTACCACCTGCTGAAGGAGAAGGGCTTCGAGGTGCGGTTCCTCCCCACGGAGATCACCATCATCGACACCGGCGACTTCACCATCGACTAGCGAGGGAGGGGCTTTTGGCCCCTCTCCGCCATTCCTGGCTCCGGAACTCAATCCCGCCCGGCGGGGGCCGATGACGAGACACGGGTTCTCCTGCATGCCCGCGGAGGCGAAGCCATGTGGATGAAGGCACTGCGCACCTATCTCCAGTCCCTGGGCGGCAAGGTCTTTTCCACGGCCATGACCCCCGTGCTCTTCTTCATCGTGCTGATCGCCGGCTACATGCTCCCGACGGTGCACAGCCTCCTGCTGAACGCCAAAAAGGAGGGCCTGAGGCATGTGGTCGAAAGCGCCCACTCCCAGGTGAGCCACCTGGTGGAGGAAGCCAAGGCCGGCCGCCTGAGCCAGGAGGAAGCCCAGGTCCGGGCCAAGGACCTCGTGGGCGCCCTGCGCTTCGACGGCAGCAACTATGTCTACATCCACGGGCCCAACCACAGCGTCCTCCTCCTGCCCGTTGCCCGGCAGCTGGAAGGCAAGGCCGGCGAGGAGCTGCCCCCGGCCACCCTGGCAATCGTCAAGGCCATGCGGCAAGTGTCCGCGCCCACGACCGGGGGATTCTACGACTACCCCTACGCCAAGCCCGGCAAAGAGGGCCTCTTCCCCAAGTCGGCCTATGCCAAGCGCATCGAGGCCTGGGACTGGGTCGTCGGGGCGGGCGTCTACCTGGATGATGTCGATACGGAAATGCGCCGGATCAGCTGGGCCATCCTCGGCGCCACCCTGGCCGTGGCCATCCTGGTGGCCTTCATTTCGCAGAAGCGCTCCCGGTCGGCCGTGAAACCCCTGAAGCAGCTGGTCCTGGGCCTTCGCGAAAGCGACCTCTCGAAACGGATCGAGGTGGAGACCCAGGATGAGATCGGCGAAGCGGCCGAGGCCTTCAACGCCTACAACGGGCGCATGCGGGGCACGGTCCAGACCATCGGGTCCTATGCCGATCGGGTGGCCTCCGGCAGCTCGGAGCTGGCCGCCACCTCCCAGGAAATGGCCCGCGCGGTCGATGACATCGCGAGGGTGAGTGAGGAGCTGAAGAAATCCGGCGAGCAGGTCACGGCCGCCATGGAGCGCCTGAGCGGCAACGCCGGGACCATGCGCGAGCGCACCCAGCAGACCGAGGCCGCCGGCGGAGAGGCCGTCCAGGACACGGCCCGGGGTGCCGAGGCGGGCCAGAGCGCGGCCCAGGGCATGGAGCAGATCCAGGACGCCACCTCCCAGATCGTGAAGGCCGTCCAGGTCATCCAGGACATCGCTCGCCAGACCAACCTGCTCTCCTTGAACGCGGCCATCGAGGCGGCCAAAGCGGGCTCCATGGGCAAGGGCTTCGCCGTGGTGGCTGAGGAGGTCCGCAAGCTCGCCGAGCGGTCCCGCAGCGCCGCCCTTGAAATCGAGCAGCTCAACCAGCGTGCCCAGGAAGCGGTGGCGGGTGGTGTGGACGGGGTCAGCCTCAGCCTGAAGAACCTCCAGGCCATCCGGGACCGGATCAGCCACATCGCCACCAGCATCCGGGACATCGGCGCCCTCAGCCAGGAACAGGCGACCACCAGCCAGGAGGTCACCCGGCGCATGAATCAGACCACGGACCAGCTTGCCCAGAACGCCTCAGCGACCCAGGAGCTTTCCGCCACCGTCCACGAGATCACCAAGACCTCCGATGACCTGGCCAGTGTGGCCGAAGGGCTCCGGAAGGTGGTGGACGGCTTCAAGGTCTGAGGACGCCCGTCATTCGGGCGCCACCACCTTCTTCGGCACCCGCCACCGGCTGCGCTTGGCGAACTCGGCCATGCCGCTGGCGTGGCAGCTCTGGCAGGCCTCCAGGTGGGCGTCTGGGCTCCGCCAGTAGGCGCGGGCCTCGCCGCCCACCTCGCGGCGCTGCTCCAGAGGAACCCGGGCCCAGTAGAAGGTGAGCGAGGGGCCGCCCTCCTTCATCTCCAGGGCGTACAGCGGCCCGGGCTCGGTGCCCGGCCGGCCCCAGCGGTCTTCCAGCGTGCTCAGCACCACCAGCGCCCCGGGGGGGAGGGTCTGGCCCGCCCGGTAGGCCGCGGCGGCCGCGGGGTTGGCCCAGGCGCGAATCCAGCGCCCGCCATGGGCCGGGGACTTCACCGGCTCGGTGTGAATGGGTTCCAGGGCGCCATAGTCCAGCACCCGGAGGGGAGCCGAGGCCTCGGGATCCGACGGGGCCGGTGCGGCGGCGGCGGCCGGAACCGGCGCAGGCGCAGCAACGAGCGGTGGCGGCGCTGAAACCGGGGCCTGGCCTTTGGGGTGGGCAAGGCTGAATCCGCTCTGCCCCGTGGCCAGCAGCAGGGCGCACCAGCCCAGACCGAACAGCAGGGCGAGGAAGCCGAGGCTCTGGTGATCCTTCCGCGGCCGGTTCATGGCCCAGAGGGCGGCCACGGCCAGGGGGATCGTCGCGGCTGCCAGCACGGCGTGGCGGAAGAGGAGGCCATCGGCCCCCGGGCCCGCCGCCGGCACGGGGAAGAACCGGGTGGCCGGGATCAGGCCGTGCATCCTGCCAGCGGCCAGTCCGCTGACCATGGCCGCCAGGAGGCCCAGCGCCCCGGCCCAGCCCAGGTACCGGGCCACCGTCCACCAGGGACGGATGCCCCGTCCGGAGCGCTGGGACGAGAGCAGCACCCAGGGCAGCAGCAGTCCGGTCGCCACCGGGAGGTGGGACAGCAGGGCGTGTTTGAGGGCAATCCATTCCATGGGACCCACGCTGAGCGGATGCAAGGCTTCCCGCAGTCTGCCAGCCCCGGGGAAATCCTGGGAGAGGAATTCCTGTCACAATCGCGTCCATGAAGCAGACCCTTCTCCAGCATGTCCAGGAGTCCGTCCAGCTGAAGCAGGCCTTCTTCGCCCGGGAGCTGGACCACATCCTCGCCCAGGCCGACGACATGGCCGAACGGCTCCGGCGGGGCGGGCGCATCCTCGTCTGCGGCAACGGCGGCAGCGCCGCCGACGCCCAGCACCTGGCCGCCGAGCTGAGCGGCCGCTACCTCAAGGAGCGCCGGGCCCTCGCGGGCATCGCCCTCACCACGGACACCTCGGCCCTGACGGCCATCGGCAACGACTACGGCTTCGACCAGATCTTCTCCCGCCAGGTGGAGGCCCTGGGCCGGCCGGGCGACCTGCTCATCGGCATCAGCACCAGCGGCAACAGCCCCAATGTCATCCGCGCCGTAGCCTCCGCCAAGGAGCTCGGCATCCGCACCCTGGGCCTGCTGGGCCGGGATGGCGGGAAGCTGGCCGGCCTGATGGACGATGCCCTGGTGGTGCCTTCTCCAGTGACGGCGCGCATCCAGGAGGTCCACCAGATGATCTACCACTTCTGGTGCGAGGCCCTTGATGCCGAGTTCTGAGGCCCCGCGGTGAACGCGGCCGCCGGCCTGCTGCTCCTGGTCCTCCTGGGCCAGCAGCCGCGAACCTACTACTGGCGCGATGCCGCCGGTCAGACCCACATCACCAACACGCCCCCGCCCGCAGATGCCGAAATCCTCGATCCTCCGCCCCCGCCGAGCGTGGAGACGGGAAGGCCGGGCGCCCGCGTGGTGCCCATCCGGCAGAGCGACAGCCGGGGGGGACGCGAGCCCGTGGTGCTGAACCCCGCCCAACAGCAGGCCTGGAGCACCCTCGACGCCCACCTGGCCAAGGCGCGCAGCGAAGGGGACCGACGGACCTTGGAGGCCGTGACCGATTCCCTCATCCACGACTGCCTGTGGGGCAACGGGCTCTGGGCCATGCCAGCCCTCCCCGTCCTGTCCCTGCTGCTCATGGGCCTCATGGGCTGGTGGCTGGCCCTGGGGCTGCGGACCGACCTCCGGATCCCCCTGGTGGGCGGCTTCCTGGTCCTGGGCCTGGCCTTCGGCCACCTGCTCGTAGGCACCTTCCTCTACCATCCCCAGTCCGTCCGCCTGCGGCAGAACCTCGAGCTGCTCGAACTCCACATGGGGACGGGCCGGACCCTGCGCCCCGAGCACCGGACCCTGCTCCAGCAGCGCTACCTGGCCCTGGAACAGGCCGCCGAACCCACGAAGGCACCCTGGCGCTTCCCGGAGGAAGTCCAGACCCTCCGGGAGGTCATGAAGCGGGTGATGGTTGAGCCCTGACCTTCCGCCCGTCCTGGCGGAGCGGCTTCCGGCGCTCAGATCCGCCGCCCAGGCGGAGCCCCTGGGCCTCTACCTGCACATCCCCTTCTGCCTGGACCGCTGCACCTACTGCTCCTTCACCACCACCCGGGACCGCGAGCTCCAACCCGCGACGATCCGCCGGCTGATCTCGCAGGTCCAGGCCTGGGGCGAGGCCCTCGGCTGCCCCCGGGTGGACACCCTGTACCTGGGCGGCGGCACGCCGTCGCTGCTGACACCGGCGGAGCTGGCGGAACTCACCGCCGCTGTGCGGGGGGCCTTCGACCTGTCGCCCCTGCGCGAGGCCACCTTCGAGGCCAATCCCGGCACCGTGGACCTGGCCTGGCTCCAGCAGGCGCGCGCGCTGGGCTGGGATCGCGTCAGCCTCGGCGTGCAGGCCCTGGACGATGGGCTGCTGGGACGGCTGGGACGCATCCACGGCGAGGCCCAGGCCCTGGAGGCCCTGGACCTGGCGGGCCGCGCTGGATTCCATCGCCGCAGCGCCGACCTCATGGTGGGCATCCCCGGCCAGTCGCTGGCCAAGGTGGTCGAGGACGCCCGGGTGCTTGCCGCTACCGGCATCGACCACCTCAGCATCTACCTGCTGGACCTGGACAAGGCCTGCCCCCTCCGCGCCGACATCGATGCGGGACGGCTGTCGCTCCCCTCCGAGGACGAGGTCGCCGATGTGTTCGAGGCCCTGCAGGACGCCCTGCCGGGCCTGGGGCTCGCGCCGTACGAGATCAGCAACTACGCCCGGCCCGGTGCGGAGTCCATCCACAACACCCGCTACTGGGAGCGCCGGCCCTACCTGGGTCTGGGTCCCAGCGCCGCCTCCCAGCTGGGCGCCTTCCGCTGGACCGAATCCGCCGTGATTCCGGCCTGGGCCGATGGGCGCGGCGCCCTTGATGTCCAGGAGCTGGATGCCGCTGAGATCCTGGCTGAAATCCCCCTCCTGGGGCTGCGCTTGCACCGGGGCGTGGCCTGGGGCGCGCTCCGCGGCGAAGCCGATGCCCGCCACCTGCGGCCCCTCTGCGACGGGTGGGAAGCGAGGCTGCACGACTTGGCCAAAGAAGGACTCGTCGTGTGGGAGGGCGATCAGGTGCGCCTCAGCCCCCGCGGGATGCTCCTGAGCAACGGCATCCTCCAGATGTTCGTCTAGCCTCGTATCATGATGTGAGTGACCCGCCCCCGGGGAACGCCATGGAGTCCCCGTGCTTTACCTCGGCGAAGGCGCCGCCCTCCTCACCTCGCTCTGCTGGTCGCTGAACTCCGTGTGCTTCACCGTGGCCGGGCGCCGGGTGGGCTCGGCCTCGGTGAATCTGGGGCGCCTGCTCATGGCCTGGGGGGTGCTGATCCTGGTGCACCTGGCGCTCTATGGCAGCCTCTTTCCCCTGCAGGCCGGAGGGGCCCGCCTGGGCTGGCTGGGCCTGTCCGGGCTCATTGGCTTCGCCCTGGGCGACGCGGTGCTCTTCGAGGCCTTTCTGCTGATCGGGCCGCGGCTGGCCATGCTGCTGATGACCCTCTCGCCCATCTTCAGCGCCCTTCTGGCTTGGCTGTTCCTGGGGCAGAGCATGAGCCTCGCCAAGATCATGGCCATGGCCCTCACCCTGGGCGGCATCGCCTGGGTGGTGTGGGGCGATGGTGACCACGAGGCCCATCCCCACCTGTGGCGCGGTGTCCTGCTGGGCATCGGCGGCGCCCTGGGCCAGTCCGTGGGCCTGGTGTTCAGCATGTTCGGCCTGGCGGGCGATTTTCCGCCCATCTCAGCCAACCTCATCCGCGTGACCGCGGGCCTGGCCGCACTGCTGCTCTATTTCGGCGCGACGGGACGCCTGCGGGGCAGCCTGGGCAGCCTGCGGGATGGCCGCGCCACGGCCTTCATCGGCCTTGGCGCCCTCACGGGCCCTGTGCTGGGCGTGGTGCTCTCGCTCATCGCCATCGCCAAGGCCCCCATGGGCGTGGCGGCCACCCTGATGTCGCTCTCCCCGGTGATCCTGCTGCCGGTCTCCCACTTTGTCTTCAAGGAGAAGGTGGGCGGCCATGCGATCCTCGGAACGCTGCTGGCCCTCGCGGGCGCCGCGGCCTTGTTCTTCGTCTAGGAGCTGCCATGTCCCTGCTCAAGGATCCCGTCAGCTGGCTCTATCCGGCCCTCGAGCCCCGCCAGACCCACCGCCTGAAGGTCTCGGCGTTGCATGAGCTCCATGTCGAGGAGAGCGGAAACCCGCAGGGCAAACCCGTGATCTTCCTTCACGGGGGCCCCGGCGGCGGCACCAGCCCCAAGCACCGCCGCTACTTCGATCCCGCCAAGTACCGCATCATCCTCTTCGACCAGCGGGGCTGCGGCCAGAGCACCCCCTACGCCGAGGTCCGCGAGAACGGCACCTGGGACCTGGTGGCCGATATCGAGCGCATCCGCGAGCACCTGGGCATCGAGCGCTGGATGGTCTTCGGCGGCTCCTGGGGCGCCACGCTGGGTTTGGCCTATGCGGAGACCCACCCGCAGCGCGTGACGGAACTGATCCTCCGCGGCGTGTTCCTGCTGCGGCAGCGCGAGGTGGATTGGCTCTACCAGGAGGGGGCCAGCCGCGTGTTCCCCGACGCCTGGGAACCCTACCGCGATGCCATCCCCGCCGCCGAGCGGGGCGACTTCCTGCAGGCCTACGCCAAGCGCCTGCTGAGCGAGGACCCCGCCCTGAACCTGCCGGCGGCCAAGGCCTGGAGCATCTGGGAGGGCGCCACCAGCAAGCTCATCCCCGACCCCGACTTCATCGCCTCCTACGGCGACGAGGCCACGACCCTGGCCTTCGCGCGCATCGAGTGTCACTACTTCCTGAACAAGGGCTGGATGGAGGAGGGTCAGCTGTTGCGGGACGCGACCCGGCTCAAGGGCATTCCCGGTGCCATCATCCAAGGCCGCTACGACATGGTCTGCCCCATCGAAAGTGCCTGGGCCCTGTCCCAGGCCTGGCCCGAAGCCGACCTGGTCATCGTTCCCGATGCCGGGCACAGCGCTTACGAGCCCGGCATCTCCCGGGCCCTGGTGGCGGCCACGGACCGCTTCGCGGGGTGAATGGCGGGGGGAGGACGGAAGCAGCTGCTCCGTCCTCCCCCCGGCCCGGTGCCCAGCCTAGGCCAGGCGCGCCGCCACATCGCGGTAGTCGGGATCCATCTCGTAGACGGCCTTGAACTCCTCGGCGGCCATGGCCGTGTGGCCCTGCTGGAGGTAGATCTCGGCGAGGTCGTAGCGGAGGCCGATGCTGTCCTCGGGAGGGAAGCCCGGAGCCAGGATGCCCTGTCGGAGCCATTCCACGGCCGCGTTCAGATCGCCCCGATCCTGCTCGCAGATGCTGAGCATGGAGCAGCACTCCAGGGTGCGCTCGGGGTCGCCCATGGCGATCTTGAACTCCTCGAGGGCGGGCTCGATGAGGGCCATCTCCTTGTAGGCGATGCCCAGGTTGTAGTGGGTGTCGTAGTCGTCGCCCTTGACCTGCTTTTCGACACCCTCGCGGAAGGCGCTGAACAGCTCGTCCACGCTCTGGATCTTCTCCACCATGTGGGTGGCGTCGTGCATCTCCTCGCCCTCGCCCGTATCCATGAGGGCCGTGCCCAGCACATCGGTGAGGTCGAAGAAGGAATTGGCGAAGTCGTTCTCGTCGAGGGCGCTGGCCTTGGCGATGTGCCCCAGCTTCTGGAGGGCGCTCTCCGCACGCTCCAGACGGGCCTGCAGCTCGGGATGCCCCGGGAACTGCCGGAGGGCGGTCTCGATCTCGGCCTTGGCCTCCTCGGGACTGCCGTAATCCATCTGAAAATCGATGTCGCCGAGGAGGCTGGCCAGCTCTTCGGATACTGGCTCCGACAGGGGTTCCGGCAACGGTTCCGGCAGCGACTTCCCTTCCGGCGCGAGGTCTCCGAACGCCGGCTCCAGGTCGGCCGAGAGAGGCGGTAGACCGGCCACCACTTCCGGCGCAAGGATCTGGGTGGGGATGGGCGGGAGCGGCGTCGTGGGGGCCGAGAAGGCCCCGCCTTCCGAGATCATGTCGGTGAGCGTGTCCTCCATCCAGCTCAGATCGGAGGCATCGAGGGCTGCGGGCTCCACCGGCGAGGTAAAGGGCACGGCCGGGGGCACCGGAGTACCTGCGGGCGGCGCGAAGGGATCCGGCAGCACCGGAAGCCCGTCCCCCAGAGGAATGGGCTCGAAGGCCCGGCTGGGCGCCGGCGCCGGCGCAGGTGCAGATCCAAGTGCCGCCTCGCCAGGGGGCGTCGGCTCGAAGCTCGGCAGATCCAGCGCGATCAGCGCATCCAGGTCGCTGGGGGGCGATGGCAGCGCGATGGGCGCGGGGGGGCGGCCAGCCCCGGGTTCGGGCAGGCCCATGGCCCGGCGGTGGATCCGCGTGGAGCCGGGGAACAGCTGCTCCGCCATGTCGAGCAGATGGCCGGCCTCCCGCTTCTTGCCGAGCTGGGCCAGGGCCTGGGCGCTCTGCACATACTGCATCTGCACCTTGGTGAGGTGCCCGGTGGTGCGGTGCACGGCGACGATGGCCTCGATGATGGTGAGGTCCGCAGGATCCAGCTCGAGGGCCTTCTTGAAGGTCTCCACGGCGCGGTCGTGGCTGCCCCCCCGGAGCAGGGCCTCGGCCTCGCGGGAGAGCTGCTCGATGCGGAGGCGCCGCACGGGATCCACTTCGGTCTCGCCGCCGTGGCGCGTGATCTCCTGGGGCAGCGGGGCCTGGAAGCCGCTGGCGCTGCCGGGGACGGAGAATCCCGCCGTGGGCGGGGCCGGGACGACTCCGGGAACGGCGCCCAGGGCCTGGAGCTGGCTCGACAGATGCCCGATCAGCGCCTGGTCGCTGGCCTGGGTGGCCAGGGCGTAGGCGCTCTGGAGGGCCTGGACCTGTTCCGTCCGGTTGCCGCTCTGGTGGGCGATCTCCGCGAGAAGGATCCACGCCTCGCTGCCCATGTGATCCTGCAGGGCGTTCCGCAGGGCGCGGGCGACCATGTCGCCCGACCCTCTCCGGGCCAGCTCGCGGGCGATGGGGGCGAAGAGCCGGAGGCCCTCCTCCGCCCGATCGGCGTTCGCGAGGTTGCGAAGAGACTTCTCGCAGAGGGGCAGGGTCTTGTCCGGCAGCTGGGCGATCTCGGCCAGAGCCTCCAGCGCGCGATCGGGGTGGCCGCTGCGCAGTTCGATTTCGGCCAGCGCCTCCAGCAGCTCGGTATTCCTCGGGTTGTTGCCCAGTCCCTCCCGCAGGTGCTGGGCGGCCGTGGTGTAGTCGCCCTGGATCACGCCCAGACGGCTCTGGGTGAGGTAGACCTGGGGCGTGGAGATCATCGACTTGGCGCGCTCGAGGATCTGGTTGGCCTCGCCGTGCATCTGCTCCATGGCCAGCGACTCGGCCACCTCGAGGTAGATGCCCGCGGCACGGTCCTTCATGCCCTCCTTGTTGTAGAGGTCCGCGAGCTTGACCTTCATCTTCAGGTTCTTGGGATCGAGATCGACGACCTTGTTGAACTCTTCCAGAGCCCGCTTGATGAGGCCCTTCTTCTGGAAGTGCTCAGCCACCTGCAGGTGGACCTTCACCGCATCGCCGACCTTGTTCATCTGGCGGTAGAGGTCCGCCAGGCGCTGGGCCGCGTCGATGTCCTCGGGGGCGTTGCGGACCACCTTCTGGAAGATAGCGGCGGCGCGGGCATTGAAGCCGTCCCGCTCGTAGGCGCCGCCCAGCCGCTTGTGGATCTCGACGCCTTCCTTCACGCGACCGGTCTGCACGCAGAGGTCGCCGATCTGGTTCAGCGTGGAGTAGTCCTTCGGGTTGTCCTCGACGAGCTTCTGGAATTCCTCGATGGCCCGCTCGACCTTCCCGGCCGTCAAGAGCTTGTCGGCTTCCTTTTTGACTTTGACGCGATCAATGGCCATTCGCTTGCCTCAGGATGCCTGGCGGGGTTCGGAAAGTGTAGGCGCGGGCGGGCGGGCTTGAAAGGCCTACTGAAGATTCCGGCCCGTGAAGCTGTGCGGCAGCAGATCTTCCAGGCGGTGCAGCATCCGGGTGTTGCGATTGGCAAGCAGTACGGGCAGGCCCTCCGCGAATTCCGCCAGGGCCTGCCGGCAGGCGCCGCAGGGCGGCGTCAGCTTCGGCGAGTCCGTCACCACCACCGCGGCCACCAGATCCCCAGGCTGGAGCCCCGCGGCCACGGCCGCGCTGAGGGCTCCCCGCTCGGCGCAGAGGGTGACGGGGTAGGCGGCGTTCTCCACATTGCAGCCCCCCACGATCCCGTGCGAGGCCGTGAGCAGGGCCGCGCCCACCTGGAAGTGCGAGTAGGGCGCGTAGGCGTTCGAGCGGGCCCTCCAGGCCGCCTCCAGGAGCGGAGTCCAGGCGGGGGATTGGGGATCGTCGAACACCAGTGCCTCCTGAGGAGCCTTCAGCTTAGCGGACCTTCCGCGGCCTCCGCCCGATCCGTGCTGCCTTCGGCCCGGGCCTGGGCCAGAATCCGCCAGCAGGCGGTGTAGCCCCGTGCCTCGTGGGCACCCGAGGCCCCGTGGAACTCGAGGCTGATCTCCCGCTTCTGGAGGCGGGCCTGGAGGATGGCCCCGGACAAGCGCTCAAGCTCCCGCTCGAAGGGGCGGCCCGGTGCCCAGGCCGACAGGTCGATCCGCAGATGGAGCCCCAGGGGCCGCTCTTCCTCGAAGGTCCGCACCCAGGGCTGACTGCGCTGGGCCGTGCGCTTCCAGTGGACCCGGCCCGGGGGATCGCCCACCCGCAGGGGCCGCGCCCCCTCCGGGCTGCTGACGCCCTCCTGGGCCAGGGTGCGATGGCCCTCTCCGCGCCAGCTCGTGGGTGGTGCGGGGGGTGTCCGGGGATGGGGCAGCACGAGCAAGGGCTGATCGAGATCGATGAACCGGGACTTCTCCAGCAAACCGAAGGGGAAGCGGGTGCGCAGCTCAAGCCGCCGGAGCCGGGTCCAGCCCCGGTGCCCCGCCCGGACCTGGAATACCACCGAGGTCTCGCCGCTGCGGCTGGCGGCGCCCAGGAAGCTGGGCTGGACTTCGCCATCCTCCATCGAGAGAAGCAGCTCCAGGCCGCGGACCCGTCCCCGCCCCGGATCCTGCAACCGGAGGCGCAAGCCGCCCCGCACCCGGGCGAAGAGGTTGCCCTCCTCCAGCTCCTTCACCTTGAGGCCCTGGAGGGCCCGACGGCTGAGAACCCCCGAGACCAGGAACAGGCCCAGCATCAGCGAGAACACGAGGTAGAGCAGGTTGTTGCCCGTGTTCACCGAGAAGGCCCCCACCGCCAGCAGCGCCAGCAAATACTGCCCGCCCAGCCCCGTGAGGGACAGGCGCAGCCGGCGGTCGCTCCAGAGCCTCACGCAGCGCCTCCTGCGCCGCGCCCTTCGGGCTTCGGCTTCGCCAAGGTGGCCCTCCGCTCCTGCTCCGGCCTCACGCGGCGCCTCCACCTAACGCATGCTGCGCATGCTCCGGCGCGCTCCGCTTGCCGAGGTGGAGCCTCCCTGCGCCGCGCCCTTCGGGCTTCGGCTTCGCCCAAGTGGCCCTCTGCTCCCGCTTCGTGCTCATGGCCCCCAGCCTACCGCCCGGGCCTGCCTGCTAGCATGACCTTCTTCCCCAAGGCACCCATGCTGACCCGCCTCTTCCGAACCAAGACCCTGGAGCAGCTGCGGGCCAGCGCCGAGGAACCGGAACATCAGCTCAAGAAGAACCTGGGCGTCTTCGAGCTCACCACCTTCGGCATCGGGGCCATCATCGGGGCCGGCATCTTCTCCAGCATCGGCACCGCCGCTGCTGGAAACATGGCCGATGGGCGCCTCCCGGCAGGGCCGGGGCTGGTCCTGAGCATCCTCATCGTGGCCCTGATCTGCGGGTTCACGGCACTCGCCTACGCGGAACTGGCCTCCATGATCCCCGTGTCGGGCAGTGCCTACACCTACGCCTACGCCACGCTGGGCGAGCTGATGGCCTGGATCATCGGCTGGGACCTGCTGCTGGAGTACGCCATCTCCAATGTGGCCGTGGCCATCTCCTGGGGCGACTACGCCCGCAGCTTCTTCTCGACGGTCTTCCATGTGGACATCCCCGGCTGGCTGGGCATGGATCCGCGCAGCGCACTGAAGCTGGCGGAGGGGGTGCCCGCCATGGACCTGGCCGCCAAGCTCCAGGCGCTGGCCCAGGCCAAGGCGGGGCTGGTCCAAGGCGCTGCCATCTTCCTGAACTGGGAGGTCATCAGGACGGCCCCCACCGTGGCGGGCTTCCCCATCACCATCAACCTGCTGGCGGTGGTCATCACGACCCTCATCACCTGGCTCTGCTACATCGGCATCAAGGAGAGCGCCCGGGTGAACAGCGTCATGGTGATCATCAAGGTGGCGATCCTCCTCGCGGTGGTGGGGCTGGGGATCCGGTTCGTGAGCCCCGACAACTGGCACCCCTTCGTGCCCCACGGCTGGCGGGGCATCCAGGCGGGCGCCGCCATCATCTTCTTCGCCTTCATCGGCTTCGACGCCGTGAGCACCACCGCGGAGGAATGCCGCAACCCCGGGAAGGACCTGCCCCGCGGCATCCTGTGGTCCCTGCTGATCTGCACGGTGATCTACGCCGCCGTGGCCTTGGTGGTGACGGGCATGCTGCACTACACGAAGCTCGGCGGCATCGCCGACCCCCTGGCCTACATCTTCACCGAGCACAAGATGGGCGGGATCGCAGCGGTCATCAGCTTCGGGGCCGTCATCGCCACCACCGCCGCGCTGCTGGTCTACCAGGTGGGCCAGCCCCGCATCTTCATGAGCATGAGCCGGGACGGCCTGCTGGCGCCCTGGTTCGGCAAGGTGCATGACAAGTTCAAGACCCCCTCCCACGCCACGGTGCTCACGGGCTTCCTGGTGGCGATTCCCGCGGCCCTGCTCAACATCGACGAGGTGGTGGAGCTGGCCAACATCGGCACCCTGTTCGCCTTCGTCATCGTCTGCGTCGCCGTCCTCGTCCTGCGCAAGCGCCGCCCCGAGGCCCCGCGGAAGTTCCTCATGCCCTTCGCCTGGGTCATCGCCCCCCTGGGGATCCTGGGCTGCGTCTGGATCGCGCGGGGCCTGCCGGCCATTACCTGGTACCGCTTCTTCGCCTGGCTGGCCATCGGCCTGGTGGTCTACTTCTTCTACGGCTCCCGCAAGAGCCGCCTGGGGACGCCGACTGCGTCATGATAAGCGTGGAGTTGGCGCCATGTTCACCGGCCTGATCAGACATCTCGGCACGCTCGAATCCCGCACCTCCCGGCCTGGCGGCGCCCGGCTGCGCATCGCGTCCCCGGCGGACCTCCTGACCCGCGCCGAGCTGGGCGCCAGCATCGCCGTGAACGGCGCCTGCCTCACGAGCGTGGCTGTGGATGGGCGGGCCTGGGAGGCGGACCTCAGCGAAGAGACGCTGGAGAAGACCACCCTGGGCCGCCTGCCCCTGGGAGCTTCCCTGCACCTCGAACCCGCCCTGCGGGTGGGCGATCCGCTGGACGGCCACCTGGTCTCGGGCCATGTCGACGGCCTCGGACAGTTGCTGTCGCGCCCCCAGGGCCAGGGCGGCCTCGACGAGGGCATCTGGCGGTTCGCCATGGCCCCGGCCCTGGCGCCCATGATCGCGCCCAAGGGCTCCGTGGCCGTGGACGGCATCTCGCTCACGGTGGTGGACTGCGGCACCGACTGGTTCACCGTGGCCCTCATCCCCGAGACCGTGACCCGCACGGCCCTCCACCACCTGCGCCCCGGCACCGCCGTCAACCTGGAAGCCGATCCCATCGGCCGCTTCGTGGCCCGGGCCCTGGCCCTGCGGGGCAGCGACGAGAAGCTGACCCGCTTCGCCCAGGGGGGCTGGGGCCGCTGACGGCCGGGTTGCTCCGGGCCGCCGGACCTCCCGGTCAGGCCCTCCCCCGGTCCCCCGAGGCGATGCCCTTGAGGAGCTCCACCACCTCGGCGGCGGAGGCCGGCCGGGCGGCGATGTCCTTGGCCATGAGGCGCTGCAGCAGATCCGCGTAGACCGGCGGCAGCTCCGGAACGGCGGTCCGCACATCCGGAGCCGGCGTCTCGAGCTGGTGGCGCAGGATGTCCTGGACCTCGCCGCCCTCGAAGGGCGGGCGCCCCGCGCTGAGTTCGTAGAGCATCACGCCCAGGGCGTAGAGGTCCGTGCGGGGATCCGCCCGTTCACCCCGCACCTGCTCCGGCGCCATGTAGCGCGGCGTGCCGAAGATCAGGCCCTCGCGGGTCGCCCCCGTCGCGGCCACGGGGGCCGCCAGGCCGAAATCCATGAGCTTGGCGTCGCCCCGGGCATCGAAGAGCACATTGAGGGGCTTGATGTCCCGGTGCACCACGCCCACGGCATGGGCAGCCTCCAGCCCTTCCGCCACCTGGCGCCCGATGCGCAGGGCCAGGGGCAGGGGCAGGCGGCCGCGGTCGTCCAGCAGCTGCTTGAGCGTCACGCCCTTGAGGTATTCCATGGTCACGAAGGGGACCCCGTCCGCTTCCCCGAAATCATGGGTGCGCAGCACATGGCGGTGGGTGATCCGACGGGCCAGCCGGATCTCCTGCTTGAGCTGGCCCAGAAAGGCCGGATCGAGGCCGCGCTCGGGGCGGAGGATCTTGATGGCCACCTCCTCGTCCAGCTGCTGATCCCGGGCCTTCAGCACCAGGCCCATGCCGCCCCGGCCCAGCACCGACTCCAGGCGATAGCGGCCCGCAAAGAGATCGCCCTCCTTCAGCACCAGCCGCCGCTGGGAGCCCACGGCCTCGCCCGTCAGGGCCGGCCGTTCACCGGGCATCGGCACCGTGGCCTCCATGTCCACCACGGCGAGGTCTTCGGTGCCGGGGCCCGGATGGCCGGGGGCAGCGCGCAGCGGGGCCAGCGCGGCCAGCAGGTCATCCTTGGCCTTCAGCTCGCCGAGAAGGGCCCGGAAAGCCGAGGTGAGGGCCCCGACCTCGTCCCCAACCTCGCCTCCGGCCGGGCCGGGGGGCAGGCCGGGGCGGCCCCCCAACGCCAGCTCCGCCGTGGCCTCGGTGAGCCGAGCCAGGGGGGCCGTCACGCTCCGGGCTGCATGCAGCGCCAAGGCCAGGGCCACCAGCAGGCCCCCGAAGCCGGTTCCGAGGATGATCCACTGCAGCCGCCGGAACGGGGCCATGAAGGGATCCAGGGGCAGCAGCAGGGCCGTGGCCAGCTCGTGCTTCAGCCCATCCGTCCCCCGCAGGGGCGTAATGCGGCCCAGGTAGTCCGCGCCGTGGATCCGGAACGCCAGCAGCCCCGAAGGCTGGCCCTGGAGGAGGGCCGCCCGGATGGGGGCGTAGCGGACGCCCTCCAGGGCCGCCGCCAAGCCTGCCTGGGCAGCGGGCTCCAGGGTGCTGCCGACGATGCGACCCCGGCTGAGGAGGGCCACCTGGGAAGGAGGCTCGGCCCGGCCCACGGCCGTGTCCCGGAGGTCCGCCGCGGCCCGGTCCCCCAGCCGGATCCCCACCAGCATGGCGCCGATGAGGTCACCGCCCGGCAGCCGCAGGGGGCGGGCCACCGCCAGGTAGAAGCCCGCATGGGTGCCCGAGGGGAACTCGAGGAAGCCCGCGTACGAGGGGCCCTCGATGCCCGCGGCCCGGGCGCCTTCGGGATCCAGGGCCATCTGGGCGATGGCCACATCGCCGTAGTCCCGACGCCCGCCATCCGTGGTGCAGGACAGGCGGCGCCCATCCGGGCGGACGATGGCGGCGACATCCGCCTGGAGGTTCGGAAGGCTCTGCAGCAGGTGATCGCGGACACTGGCCTCGTCCCCGCGCTTGGCGGCGCTGTCGAGATAGGCACTGTTGGTGCTCTGGGCGACGAAGACCTCCAACCCGGCGTCCAGCACGCGGGCCTCCTGGGGGATGTGCTTGTCCAGCACGCGGCCCGCCGTGCGAAGCCCCCGTTCGGCGGCGTCCCGCGCCCCCTTCTGGGCCTGCTGGTAGGCCACGCCCAGCACCGCCCCCACCACCAGCACCACCAGGAGCGCCGTGCGCAAGAAGAACTTCCAGGCGAGGGAATGGGGCCAGCGCACCGGGGCCATCGGGGGTCCTTCGAGGTAGATTGGTGGACGATCTTACCCTTACCTCCGATGGGCCACCGGCCGAATCCGCCTTTCGCGGAGTCCCGGCGGCCCCCGGGCGGAACCCGAGGAGGTCCATGAACGAACGGCACAGCCTCCAGACGGTCCTCGGTGGGCCCTCCGCATGAGCCGGATCCGGAGCCTCCTGCTGCTGGCCGCGGCCTGGCCGATCCTGGCCGGCGAGCTGAAGGGCCCGGTCACGATCCTGCGCAAGGACGGCCGGCGCCTCGAAACCCTCGTGGACGGCCTGGCCATGCTGGAGCCCCTGGGGCCCAAGCCCAAGGTGGAGAAGCGTCCCCCCACCCGCATCCGCACGCTGGGCAAGCGGTTCATCCCCCGGGTCTCCTGGACCACGCCGGGCAGCGAGGTGGCGTTCCCCAACCTGGATCACATCCTCCACAATGTGTTCAGCCCCTGTTGCGCGAACCCCTTCGACACGGGCCTCTACCAGCCGGGCGACTCGCCGCGCATCACCGTGCAGAAGCCCGGCCTCGTGAAGCTCTACTGCAATGTGCACAACGGCATGAACGCCTTCCTGTGGGTGGTCGAGACGCCCTGGGTGCAGCCCCTGGACGCGCGCACCGGCCTGGATTTCCGGGAGCTCCCCCCCGGTCCCTACCGGCTGAGGATCTGGCACCCGGAAACCGGGGAGAAGGTGTGGATGGTGAGCATCGGCGAAGGGACCACCCGCGGCGACTGGACCCTCAGCGCCACCCTGCCCGCCGTCGAGCCCCACAAGAACAAGTTCGGCCAGGACTACCCGCCCGCCAAGGACGAGAGCTCGTACTGAGAGGTCGTCACCAAGCCCGGCGCTACTCCCGGGCGCCCTTGCGGATGCGGTCCATCTCGCGCTTCTGTTCGCGCTGCTTCAGGGCCTCGCGCTTGTCGCTGTGGGCCTTGCCCTCGGCCAGGGCCACCTTCACCTTGATCATCCCCTGGTCGTTCAGATAGATCGCCAGGGGGATGATGGTCAGGCCCTTGCGCACCACCTTGGCCGTCATCTTGGTGATCTCGGCCTTGTGCAGCAGCAGCTTGCGGGGCCGCAGGGGCTCGTGGTTGGCATCCGTGCCGAACGCGTAGGGAGAGATGTGGGCCTGCTTCAGCCAGAGCTCGCCGCCCACGGCATCCACATAGGCATCCTGAAGCTGGCCCAGGCCCGCCCGGAGGGACTTGACCTCGGTGCCCTGCAGGGCGATCCCCGCCTCCCAGGTCTCGAGGACATGGTAGTCGTGGAAGGCTTTGCGGTTGCGGACGAGATCTTCGGACATCGGAACAGTGTAGCGTCCCGGTACACTGGCGCTTTTGGGACGCCCCGATGCTGCAGAAGATCCTCGCCCCGATCGTCGCCTGGATGGTGGCCGTCATGGCCGCCATGGGGCCCCTCGGCGTCATGCTGCTCATGGCCATCGAAAGCGCCTGCATCCCCCTGCCCAGCGAAGTGATCATGCCCTTCGCGGGCTACCTCGCCTACAAGGGGCAGCTCACCTTCTTCGGCCTCGGCGCGGGCAATCCCGTGGCCCAGATCTGGATCGCGGGCATCTTCGGCGCCATCGGCTGCAACCTGGGCAGCGTCCCCGCCTACGAGGTGGGCGCCTGGGGCGGGAGGCGCGCCGTGGAGAAGTACGGCCGCTACATCTGGCTGCACACGGGCCACCTGGATCAGGCCCACCGCTTCTTCGAGCGGTTCGGCCCCTGGGCCATCTTCATCGGCCGCCTGCTGCCCGTCGTACGCACCTTCATCGCCCTGCCGGCCGGCATCGCCCGCATGGACCGCACCCGCTTCCACCTCTACACCTTCGCCGGCAGCCTGCCCTGGTGCCTGGGCCTGGCCTGGGTGGGCTACAAGCTCGGCGAGAAGTGGAACACCCTCGGGCAGTACTTCCACAAGCTGGATGCCGTCATCGGCGTGCTGATCGTGGCGGGCGTGGTGTGGTTCTTCTACGACCACTTCAAGCACCGGGCCAAGGGCTGATTCCCGCGCGGTGCCGCGGGAAGCAATCACTGACCCTAGCCGAGGATCCGGTTGCCGCTGGCTCCCCAGGGCTGGAGCGCCTGCAGGGCGGGCTGGACGGGCTTGCCCGGACGCTGGAGCTGGGTGAGTTCCAGGGCGCCTTCCGGCGTGGTGAGCCAGGCGCCCTCCTTGCCCCAGAGCAGCTGGCCGGGATCGCGGTAGCAGGTGCGCAGGGCTCCCACGGCGCAGACCTTGAGGGCCTGGCCCTCCATCTGCAGTTCGGAGCCGGGCCAGGGCCAGAGGGCCCGCACCTGGCGGTGCAGGTCCGCTGCGGGACGGCGCCAGTCCAGGGGGCTCATGTCCTTGCGGAGCTTCGAGGCGTAGGTCGCCAGTTCGTGCCGCTGCTCCGCGGGTTTGCCGCAGCCGCAGAGCAGGAGGGGCAGCTGGTCCATGAGCAGGTCGGCGGCATCCTTGGAGAGGGCGGCCAGCAGGCTCTCGGCGGTGTCCTCCTGGCCGATGGGCCGGCGGGACTGGGCCAGCACGGGCCCCTCGTCCAGCCCTTCGGTCAGGCGCATGAGGCTGACGCCGGTCTCCTCGTCGCCGGCCATCAGGGCGTGGTTCACCGGGGCCGCGCCGCGCCAGTGGGGCAGCAGGGAGAAGTGCAGGTTCCACACGCCCCGGGGGCAGGAGTCCAGCATCCAACGCGGGAGGAGGTGGCCGTAGGCGACCACGATGGCCAGGTCGATCTGCAGGAATTCCCAGAGTTCCCGGACCTCCGGCACCCGCCAGCTCAGGGGCTGGTGGACGGGCAGGCCCAGGTCCAGGGCGGCCGCCTTCACAGGCGGTGCCTCGACATGGCGCCCCCGGCCCGAGGGCCGGTCGGGATTGCAGAACACGGCCTCGATGCCTTCCTCGGCGAGGGCCCTCAACGACGGAACGGCCGCGCGGGGGGTGCCGAGGAAGGCAATTCGGGTCATGACCGGGCCTGTTTCTGGTATTTGCGCTGGATGACCTGACGCTTCACCGGGCCGAAGTATTCCACGAAGAGCCGGCCGCGCAGGTGGTCGATCTCGTGGCAGAAGGCCCGGGCCATCAGATCTTCACCCACCAGCTCGTGCCAGCTGCCGTCCTTCGCCCGGTTCCGGATCGTCACCTTCTGGGGGCGCTCCAGCACCTCGCGGACGCCCGGGATGGACAGGCAGCCCTCGGGCCCGACCTGGACCCCTTCCTCCAGGATGATCTCGGGGTTGATGAGGATGATCCTCTGGGCCGGATCCTCGCCACAGGAGCAGTCGATCACCGCCAGGTTCAGGTTCCGGCCGATCTGGGGGGCCGCGAGCCCCACGCCCTCTTCAAAGAGGGTGGTCTCGAACATGTCCTCCGAGAGCTGCTCCAGCTCGGGGGTCCATTCACCCACATCCTCGCTGTTCTTCTTGAGGCGGGGATCCCCCCAGGTGATCACGGGCAAGACGGCCATGCAAACGCTCCAGCATTCCAGTGTAATGCATCCCCATTCCCGGGGTAATCTGGGAGGTCCGCGTCCCGGAGCCCCGCATGCTGCGTTCCTTCCGTCAGGTCTTCAAATCCAACCGCACGCCCATGGCGGCGGTGATGATCGTGGTCCTCCTGGGCCTAGTGGCCTACCTGGCCCCTTCCGGCCGGGTGGACACCCCAGATACGGTCGTGGCTCGCGTCTACGGGCGCGAGGTGCTGCTGCGGGACATGGCCGAGCACATGCAGGAGCTCTACCAGCGCTTCGGCAAGCAGGGCAACCCCGAGGCCCTCAAGCCCTTCATCCAGTCCCAGGCCCTGCGCGACCTGATGAACCAGAAGCTCATGGAGGAGCTGGCGGACCGGCACGGGGTAGTGGTCACCGACGAGGAAGTCGGCGCCCGCCTCCGGGCCTTCCTGCGCCAGTACCCCGTCCTGCTGGATCCCCAAGGCAACCTGAAGTCCACGGCGGAACTCAAGCAGATCTTCCAGGAAACCGGGTTCAACCCCGCCCTGCAGGAGCGGAATCTCCGCAACGAGCTGCTGCGGACCAAGCTGATCCAGCAGGCGGCCCTCCAGGTGCCCGTGGATGAGGCCTGGCTGGCGGTGGAGCATCGCCTGCGCAACGAGAAGGTGGGCTTCCAGCAGGCCACCCTGGCCGTGGACGCCACCATGGTGGCCGATCCCGGCGACGCCGCCCTCGAGGCCATCTACAAGGCCGGCAGCCAGCGCTTCCTCCAGCCCCCCCGCCGGATCATCCAGTTCGTGGCCGTAGACCGCGCCGCCCTGGGCAAGGCCGCCGAGACCGACGAAGCCGCCCTCAAGGCCGCCTTCGAGGCCCGCAAGAGCGACTACATCGAGTTCAAGGCCCGCCACATCCTCTTCAAGGCCGAGGGCGACGCCCAGATGCAGGAGGCCACCGCCAAGGCCCAGCTGCTGCGCGAGCGGCTGGTCAAGGGCCAGGACTTCGGCAAGGCCGCCGAGGAGCTCAGCGAGGATCCCAGCGCCAAGGGCAATGGTGGCGATCTCGGCTGGTTCAACGCCGCGAGGATGGTCAAGCCGTTCTCGGACGCCGCCGCCGCCCTGAAGCCCGGTGAGATCAGCCAGCCCGTGCGCACCCAGTATGGCGTCCACCTCATCAAGCTCGAGGGTCGCCGCGAGAAGCGCTTCGACGATGTGAAGGCCGAGCTGGCCCAGGAGATCTCCGACGGCCGCTTCAACACCCGCGCCCAGGAGCGCCTGGAGCAGATCCGCAAGCGCGCCAACGGCGGCGACCTGGCCGCGGCCGCCAAGAGCCTGGGCAGCCAGGCCCAGCTCAGCCAGCCCTTCGCCAATGAGCCCGGCGCTCAGTCCGAGGGCCTGCCCGAGCTGCCTCAGCTCGCCAGCGAGGCCTTCCGCCTGAAGGTCGGCGAGGTGTCCAAGCCCCAGCGCATCGGCGACCGCCACCTGATCTTCCGAGTGCAGGAGGAGCTGCCCGAGGCCGTGCCCCCCTTCAAGGAAGTCCGCGCCAAGGTCCTGGCGGCCTATCGCCTCGAAGAAGCCCGCAAGCAGACCCTCGCCAAGGCCCAGCAGGCCCTCCAATCCGGCGGCCTCCAGGCCGTGGGCCCCATCAGCGACCAAGCGGCCGCGCCCCTCAACGGGATGCGCGACCTGGTGGCCCATCCGGGCATCCGCAAGGCCCTGCTGGAGACCCCCGTGGGCCAGACCACGCCCCTGCTCTGGACCCAGGATGGCAAGCTCTGGGTGGCCCGCATCACCTCCCGCGATCCCGCCCCCGCCCTCACCTTCGAAAGCCGCCGCGGCCTGATCCAGGAAGTCCAGACCACCGAAGCCCAGAAGCTCCTTTCGGCGGAACTGCAGACCCTCGATCAGCAGGGTCGCCAGCGCCCCGGCTTCAGCAGCTTCTGGGGCCACTTCAGTGGCATCTATGTGAACGCCAGTGCCGTCTCGGTGCCCGTGGAAGAGTAGGCGACGACCGTCAGACGCCGGGGGCTGCAGGCTGGAAGCCGACAGCCCCCGGAATTTGTACCTCCGGATCCGCAGGGCCGGACAGCAGCTGTCCGGCGGTCCCCTGCCCCACCGGCCGGCCGCCTTGAAGCATGAGCACCTGGTCACAGAGGATCCGGACCGAAGGCAGGTCGTGGCTCACGAGCAGGAGGGCGGTGCCCTCCGCCTTCAGCTCCAGCAGCAGGTTCAGCAGGTGCCCGGCCAGGGTGGGATCCAGCGCCGAGAAGGGCTCGTCCAGCACCAGCAGGACCGGCTCCAGCATGAGGGCCCGCCCCAGGCAGAGCCGCTGGGCCAGCCCGCCGGACCAGGCCGCGGGGCGCTGGGCCAGGGCCGCTTCGGGGAACTTCACCCGGGCCGCCATGCGGGCCGCCGCCCCTCTCCGCTCCGATTCGGATCCGCGACGCCAAATGTCCAGGGGCTCCTGGAGGATCTCCCAACCCGTGCGGTGGGGCGGCAGGCTGGCCAGCGGATCCTGGAACACGGCCTGGACGCGTGGCCGGCGGGGCCGGCGCTCCGACTCCACCAGGGGCGACCAGGGGCGGCCTTCGAGCGTGATCCGGCCCTCGGTGGGATCGAGCAGGCCCAGCACCAGGTTCACCAGGGTGCTCTTGCCGGCCCCGCTCTCCCCCACGACACCCCAGGCCTCGCCCGGCGCCATGGCTAGGGAGACCTCCCTCAGATCCCAGCGCCCGCCCCGCTGAAGGCCAAGACCTTCCGCGCAGAGGAGGGGCGCCGGATTCAGCGGATCACCGCCGCACCCACATAAGGCTGCAGCACCTCGGGCACCCGGATGCTGCCGTCGGGCTGCTGGTAGTTCTCGAGGATGGCCACCCAGGTGCGGCCCACGGCGAGGCCGCTGCCGTTCAGGGTGTTCACGAAGGCCGGCTTGCCCTCCTTGCCGCGGGCGCGGATGTTCGCGCGCCGGGCCTGGAAGTCGCCGAACCAGCTGCAGGAGCTGATCTCCCGGTAGGTGTTCTGCGAGGGCAGCCACACCTCCAGGTCGTAGGTCTTCTGGCTGCTGAAGCCCATGTCGCCCGTGCAGAGCAGCATCCGGCGGTAGGGCAGGCCGAGGGCCTCGAGGATGGCCTCCGCGTCCGCGGTGAGGCGCTCCAGCTCAGCCTCCGCCTGCTCAGCGGCGGCGAAGGTCACCAGCTCGACCTTGTGGAACTGATGCTGGCGGATGATGCCTTTGGTGTCCTTGCCGTAGCTGCCCGCCTCGCTGCGGAAGCAGGGGGTGAAGGCGCAGTGGCGCAGGGGCAGCGATTCCGCAGCCAGGATCTCGTCGCGGTAGAGGTTCGTGACGGGCACTTCCGCCGTGGGGATCAGATACAGCGCCCCGTCGCCATGGGGGGTCTTGAAGAGGTCCTGTTCGAACTTCGGCAGCTGGCCCGTGCCGTACATGCTCTCCGCGTTCACCAGGTAGGGAGGGATGACCTCGGTGTAGCCCGCGCCGGTCTGGCGGTCGAGCATGAACGAGATGAGGGCCCGCTCCAACCTGGCGCCCTGCCCCTTCAGGACCGAGAAGCGCGCGCCGCTGATCTTGGCCGCGCGGTCCAGGTCGAGGATGCCCAGGGTGGTGCCCAACTCCACATGATCCCGGGGTGCATCAATGCTGGGGATCTGCCCCCAACGCTTGATCTCGACATTGGCGTGCTCGTCGCGGCCGCTGGGCACGCTGGCGTGGGGCGGGTTGGGAATGCCCGCGAGGAAATCCTTGAAGGCCGCTTCGATCTCGCGCTCGGCGGCTTCCAGCGCCTTGAGCTGGTCCCCCACCTCGCGCTGCTGGGCGATGAGGTGGTCCGCGTTCTCCTTGGCCCGCTTGAGGCGGCCCACCTCCTCGCTGACGCGGTTCCGTTCGGCCTTCAGTGCCTCCGCCTCCTGCAGGGCCGCGCGGCGGCGCTGGTCCAGCTCCTGGTAGCGGGCCCGGTCCAGCGTGTAGCCGCGCTCCGCCAGCCGTGCCGCCACGGCGTCGAGATCGTTGCGCAGGAGGTTGGCGTCGAGCATGTGGTGGGTACCCCGGAAACCCTCATTCTAGCGGGCCCTACCGGGAGGGCATCACGCGCCGATCAGACCTGCGACCACGATCCTTCAGGCATCGGCTCTCCGGCCCACGGTACCCCGAAGGCCTCCCGCGCTTCGGCGATCCCCCCCCCGGCGCCCAGCACCAGTCCGAGCTTGGCCAGGGCGGCCCAGCGGGTATGCAGGCCACCGGAGATGGCGCCCCACGCCTGGATCTTCTGCCCCAGCTCGTAGGCGGAGAGGTCCACGCCACCATAGGGACACTGGGAGATCACCACCACGGGCAGCTTCCGGCGTTCGCCATCGCGGAAGAGGGCTTCCAGGTCGGCGCGGCCCGTGGGCAGGTTGCCGGCGCCGAAGGCCTGGATCAGCACCGCCTTGGCGCCCGCCGGTGCGGGGCTCCAGGCCATGCCCGGGTGGGGCGTGACCGTGTGGATGTTCAGGTCGAACGCGCTCCCCAGCCCCGCGGGGACCTGACGGACGAACTGGCCCACTTCCGGATGCAGACGGATCTCCGCCCCGATCTCGGCCAGGGGCGGCAGGTTCGGGCTCTGGAAGGCCTCGAACTGGTGGACGCTGAGCTTGTCGGCCGCCACGCCGCGGATCCAGTGGGTGCCGAAGCAGATGCCCACTTCGGGGATGCCGCGGCAGGCCAGGTCGACGGCGTTCACCAGGTTGCTGCGGGCGTCGCTGCGGACGAAGGCCAGGGGCCGCTGGCTGCCCGTCAGCACCACGGGCTTGCCCAGGTCCGCCAGCAGGAAGCCCAGACAGGAGGCCGTGAACGCCATCGTATCCGTGCCGTGGATGATGACGAAGCCGCTAAAATCTCGCGCGGCGGCGCGGATGCGGGCCGCCAGGGTCAGGATGTCCGAAGGTTCCAGACACGCCGAGTCCTGGTTGAAGGGCACCTCCACCGACAGCTTCGCCATCTGGCCCAGCTCCGGCACCTGTTCCAGCAGGTGATCCAGGAACCGCCCCGGCGCGAGAGAGGCCGGATCCCCGCTGGGCGCCATGCCCAGGGTGCCGCCGGTATGGAGGAGCAGGATCGTACGCATGCCTCCACCCTATCCAAACCGGACGGGCCGCTCCAGCCGAGGCGGCTCGGCAGGATTCGTCAGAGGCCCGTCCGGATGATTTACTGGAGGAGGACTTCCCTCCGCCATGCGCCGCATCCCCCGCTACATCCAGATGATCGCTGCCCGCTATATCCGGCGGCTGCTGAGGAATCGCCTGGCCGGACATCAGCTGCAGGCGGCGGTGGAAACCGCGCTGGCCACCCTGCCCATCCAAGAGAAGCTGCTGGTGCGGGAGGGAGCGCTTCGATCCGAGGCCCTCAATCGCCAGCTGGCCTGGGCCATGGCCTTTGTGGCCGGGGCGGTGAACGCCGGCGGCTTCCTGGCCGTCAGCCACTACACCTCCCACATGACCGGGGTGGTCTCCTCCATGGCGGACGAACTGGCCGATGGCGACCTCACCACCGCCCTCGCCGCCCTCGCCATGATGCTGAGCTTCTTCGCCGGGGCCTTCGTCTGCACCACGCTCATCAGCTTCGGCCAGCGGCGGCGCATGCGCAGCCGCTATGCCTTGACTCTGGTGCTGGAGGCCGTGCTGATGCTGGTGTTCGGGTTCATGGGGAACCAGCTGCAGCAGGAGATCCGCTTCACCCTGCCCAGCACCGTGATGCTGCTCTGCTTCATCATGGGCCTGCACAACGCCGTGACCTCCATCATCTCCGGGGCCGCCGTGCGCACCACGCACCTGACGGGCACGGTGACGGACATCGGCATCGAGCTGAGCCGGCTCACCTATGTGAATGTCCACCACCGCCACGGTCGCGAGCGCATCGTCGCCAACCGCCAGAAGCTGCGGCTGCTGCTGCTCATCCTGGCCTCCTTCCTGGCGGGCGGCGTGGTGGGTGCCCTGGGCTTCCGGCACATCGGCTTCAAAGTCACGGTGCCCCTGGCGGGCTTCGTCTGCTTCCTGGCGGCCCGGCCCCTGCTGCTGGAGCTGCGCCTGCTCCTGCACCGTCTCCGCCGCCAGTGGTCGCCCGACGACTCCGGCTTGTCCGACTGAAGCACGCTGACAGCGGGCTAACTCACCTCGAGCCCCGACCGGCGTTCCACCCCTTCGATCTTCCGGGTCCGCGCCGCGCCCTGCCCGCCGATGAGCAGCCGGCACTCCCTGGGCAGCCGGTCCTTCAGGTCCATGAGGAGGCGCCGGGCGGTCTCTCCGGAACTCTGGATGGACAGGCTCACTGCCACGCGGTCCGCCTTCAGGGTGCGGGCCGCATGGGCGATGCTGGCCACCGGGAGGTCCACCCCCAGCAGCTCCGTGCGGAGGCCTGAGGCAGCATAGGCCAGGGCCGCCATGAGCAATCCCAGCCGGTGGCGCTCACCGGGCAGGGTGGCCAGCAGCACCATCCCCTGGCCGGGCCGGGGCTGACAGCCCTGCCTCAGCTCCCGGAGGAAGTCTTCGAGGATCTCCGTGAGCAGGTGTTCCTGGTGGACGCCAAGGCTCCCGTCGGCCCAGGCCATGCCCACCCGATCCAGCAGCGGCGACACCACCTGCTGGAGGAAAGGCTTCCAGGGCAGCCGGCCCAGGGCCTCCCGCAGCAGGCGCCGGATGCCCTCCGTATCCATGGCCACCACGGCCAGGAAAAGCGCCTCCACCACGGGGTGGCCCTCGGGCGCCAGCAGGCGCTTCAACTCTGCTTCCGCAGACCGCGCCACGACGGCCGGGCGGTGCCCCTGGGCCACCGCCTCGGCCATGAGCCTCAGGCGGTGAAGATCCTCCCGCCGGTAGCGGCGGTGGCCGGAAGGCAGCCGAAGGGGCATCGGAAAGCCGTAGCGGCGCTCCCACACCCGCACCACATCGGCCGAGAGGCCCGTCTCCGAGCAGATGTCCCCGATGCTCAGCAGGTCCGGTTCCACTTTCCCCATCGCCCCTCCCGGACCCTGTCCAGGGGTTGAAGATCAGGCCTCAAGGAGAAAATGTCTAGATCATTTCTTGGCCAATTAAACAGCCACCACCGCCGCCTTGACCTCGTCGAAGCCCTGGTCGCTGGCGCAGCTCACCACCACCGCGCAGTGCCCGGGTTGGCTGGAAGGCAGCTGGACCTGACCGGCGAAGCGACCCGCCTCATCGGTCCGCCCGGAGATCAGGGCGGTGGCCTTCTTGAGGCTGGACACCAGCTTGACGGTCACTTCCGCCCCGGTCACGGGGCTCTGGCTCTGGCACAACCGGGCGGCCACCTGCACCCGGAACAACTCCCCGAAGGCGGGCTTCAAGGGCTGGTCCAGCACCAGCTCCAGCGTGTCCACATCCCCCTCCTGCTGAAGGAACTCGAGGATGGCCTGGTCCAGGGGCCGCTCGCTGAAAGCCTGCTGCTCCAGGAGGTCCGGCGGGGTCTGGTCGTATTTGCCGTTCTTGATGTCGCGGATGATGGCCCGGTGCTGCTCGTCCATGCGGCTCTGGATGGCGGACTCTGCCATCGGGGGGCTGTTCAGCAGGTCCTCGTACGAGGAGCGGTAGCTGTCGAGGATCTCGCCCCCCACATAGATCAGGGTCTCGATCCGGGGGTTGGACAGCCCCTTGTCCTCCGTCTGCACATGGTAGACCCGGTTCCCGTGGCGTACATCCGTGTTGTAGCCGGTGATCATGGGAGGGACCTGGGGGACGGAGAGGCCGGGCGCATCATGGGCCTACCTCTGCAATCTTCCCGCCAGATCCGGCATGACTTCCCAGGCGATCTCGCGGACCACCTGATCGCCCATGCGCGCGACCACCGCCTTGACCAGGGCATCCACCAGAACGGGGTCCGCCAGGAGCGCCTGGACGAGGGCCTGCGCCTGCTCTGAGGGCACGGCGGGCTGACCGGCAACGGCAGGCGCCTGCCCGGCTGCGGCAGGGGCTGCCATGATGGCGGCCTCGGGAGCGGGCTCGGCGACCGGCTCGGGTGCCGGTTCTGGGATCGCCGGAACCGGTGCCACAGCCTGCGGGAAGACCGGCTCGTGCGTCTCGCCCAACAGCGCCGCCGCTGCGGCGGCCAGGCCGGTGGCCCCCATGGCCGCCATGCCACTAGAGAAGCCCGCCGCCTTCGCGGGAGGCTCCACCTCAGGCAGGGGCGGCAGGTCCATGTCGGTCGGGAAGACATCCAGCGCCTCGAGTCCCGAGAGGGTGACGGTGTCCTCGTCGACGGGCAGCTCGACCAAGGCCGCCGCATCAGGCGCCGCGGGGTCCTCCGGGTGCGCCGCCAAGGGCTCGACCACCTCGGGAACCGGCATCACGGGCTCGGCGGCGAGATCCTGGAGGCTTTCCAGGTCCAGTTCCTCGAGTTCCAGATGAATCTCCGGCGCCGCGGCATCGACCTCGCCAGCCCCAGGAGCGACGGGAGCCTCCTCCGGCCAGAGGTCTTCGGCGGTGAGCACCAGGAGATCGTCTTCGGTGGCGGGCAGGTCCAGGTCCTGGGTCGGATGAGCTTCCACGGGCGCCGCTTCCGGCCGGAACTCGGGCAGGGAGGCTTCCGCCATCCGCACCAGGTCCTTGGCGGAGGTGGCAGGGACCGTGGTGAAGGCGGAGGGCTCGGGCGTGCTCACCACCGGCGTGGCCAGGAGGGCCTTCACGCGGTCGCCCAGTTCCCGCAATTCGATGGGCTTCTTCAGGAAGCCCTGCACCGGGGCCTTCGCCAGCTTGGAGGGGTCCACGGGATCGAGGACCCCGGCCATGAGGGCGATGGGCAGATGGGCGGTCTCCGGCATGGCCCGCAGGCGACCCAGCAGGGTCCAGCCGTCCATGCCAGGCATGGCAGTGTCCACCAGGGCCACATCGAACCGCTCGCCGCGCGCGATGCGATCCAGGGCCTCCGCCGCGGAATCGACGCAGACCAGTTCCACATCCGTGTGGGCCAGAAGGGACTCGGCAATGCGGTGGATGCTCGGATTGTCGTCCACGAGGAGGAGACGTGGCATCGGTTACCTCGGGAAGCCGGGAGGAAGAAAGAGGTGGCTGGGCACAACGCTACCAGAAATGTGCACTTCCAACGCAAACGATCGACGCGGCAACCTAAGGATTCAGCGCAGCAGCTTCTTGAGGACGCGCAGCCGTTCCACCTCCACCAGGCGCACCAGCAGCACGCGGTCGCCCACCCAGACCCAGGCCGTCCCCAGGGGCTCCCTCAGCGCCACCTCGGGCCCCCGCGGGAGCCACCCCTTCACGGAGGCCCGCAGGCTCACCGCGGCGCGCCAATCGGGGCGATGCGCCTCGAAAAGGGCCTGGCGCTGGCGCTCGGGTGGCAGAGCGCTCTCATTCCACCGCTGGTCCCAAGCATCGATGGCGCCATTCTCCCGCCAGGCCCAGGCGGGATCCCAGGCGGGCCAGGGCAGCGCTCCTTCCGGCACGGGGCTCCATTCCACCTTGGCTGGTGGGCTGGTGCGGCGGGCCATGCCCTCCTCGGGCAGGGGCGCCACCAGGGCCATGCGCTGCGGCGGATGGGCGGTGAGCAGGCCCGGCCCCGCAGCTTGGCGGCGCCACCGTCCCCCTTCCAGCCACCAGGCCGTCCAGCCCTGGATGCCGCCATGCCACAGCCGGTCCCCCCGGGGGAACCAGAGCCGGTCGCCGGCGTGCCAGGGGAGGTCGAGGCGGGCACCGGGCAGGTCCCGGCCATCCTCGGACAGGGCCTCCACCTTGGTGGCCAGGCCCCGCGGCGGGGCCGGCAGGCCGGGTTCATCCCAGGCCGCGAGCGTGGGTTCGGTGGCCTCCCCTTCCAAGGGGAGGGTCGTGAGCAGCAGGGCCGGCTCCGTCCTGGGCTCGGCGGGCTCGGGAAGTCCCAGGAGCGCCGCCCGCCCATCCCAGCTGAAGCGGCTCCAGGGACCGGACTGGGTGGACCAGATCACCCGGCCCTCCGGTACCTCCAGCAGCCGGGTCTCGAAGCGCGCGGGACCCATCTGCAGGGTCACCAGCAGACGGCTGCCCTTGGCGGGATCGAGCCGCGCCGAGCAGAGCGGCGCATCAAACCGGTACCGGCGCCATTCCAGGCCGCGCCAGAGCACCACTTCGCTGCGCCCTCCAGGGCCGTTCAGCGCAAGGCCCTGGTCCGCGAGGTAGGGCGAGGCTGGCTCCCAGGGCGTGCCGAAGCCCCCCTCGAAGGGCCAGGGCTCGGACTGGTCGGGATCCTGTGCGCCCTGGAAGCGGGGGGACCAGCCATCCTCCAGGCGCCACTCCGCCAGGACCTCGAAGCCCCCGAGGTTCATGAGTGCGGGCGTCTCCACCGCCGTGACCCCGCCCGCGTTCACAGGACGCGGCGCCTGCACCACCGCGAAGAGCAGCAGCATGGCGGCGATGAAGAGGCTGGCGATGATGTACCGTTGGGGGATCACAAGGGGTCCGGTGCCTTTGCACCATCATGCCCCATCCCCGCGGAAGGCCGGTCCGAGATGAAGCACAAACCCGCCCTGGAGACCGAGCTGAAACTGCGCATCCCCGCCACCGGCCCGTACCGCCCCCTGTTGGAAGCCCTGGGGTTCCGCGAGGCCGTCCCCGCCCAGCCGGAAATCAGCGTGCTCTGGGACCGGAACGGGGAGCTGCGGACGGCGGGTTCCGCCCTCCGCACCCGTCGCTACGCGGGCCACCACCGCCTGACCTGGAAGGGCCCCAAGGTGCCCGATCCGATCCTGAAGATCCGCCCCGAGCATGAGACCGGCATCGAGGATGGATCCTCTCTGGAGGCCATCCTCCGCGCCCTCGGCTTCGAGCCCATCCTGCGCATGGAGAAGGTGCGGGCCGTGTGGGAGCGCGCGGAGCTCGAAGCCTGCCTCGACGAGACCCCCTTCGGTTGCTACCTCGAACTAGAGGGCGACCCCCAGGCCATCCGCGTCGCCATGGAAGGCTTGGGCCTGGCCCCCGACCGCGCCGAGCCCCGCAGCTACCCCGAGCTGTACCAGGCGCACGGCCTGGGCTGAAGAAGCTGGTCGCGGAAGACGGGATCGATGCGGAAGGCGCGGAGAGAAGAACCAGTCCTCTCTCCGCGCCTTCCGCGACCAGCCTGCTAGGCCTTCAGCACGCGCTCCAGGTCCTCGATGAGGTCCTGGACATCCTCCACGCCCACGCTGAGGCGGAGGAGGTTGTCGTTGATGCCCAGGCGCTGGCGGTCGGCCTCGGGCACGCTGCCGTGGGTCATGCTGGCAGGGTGGCAGACGAGGCTCTCCACGCCGCCCAGGCTCTCGGCCAGGGAGAAGACCTTGAACGAGGAGGCCATGCGCCGCGTGCGCTCGGCATCGCCCGTGTCGAAGCTCACGATGCCCGAGAAGCCCTTCATCTGCTGCTTGGCCAGGGCGTGCTGGGGATGGGATTCGAGGCCCGGGTAGTAGACGGCCTTCAGATCCTTGCGCTCTTCGAGCCAGCGGGCGATGCGAAGGGCACTGGCATTGTGGCGCTCCATGCGGAGGTGCAGCGTCTTGGTGCCCCGCAGGATGAGCCAGGATTCCATGGGCGAGAGAATGCCGCCGGCGGCCTTCTGGTGAAAGCGCAGGCCCTCGGCGATGTCCTCGCGGTTGGTGATGGCGATGCCGCCGATGGAGTCGCTGTGGCCGTTCAGATACTTGGTCGTGGAGTGGAAGACCAGGTCCGCCCCCAGCTCCAGGGGCCGCTGGTTGTACGGCGTGGCGAAGGTGTTGTCCACCGCCAACACGGCCGTGCAGCCCATCTGCGTCATCACGCGCCGCACGCCGGGGATGTCCGTGATCCCCAGCATGGGGTTGGTGGGCGTCTCCAGCATCACCAGCTTGGTGTTCGGGCGCAGCGCCGCCTGGAAGGCCGCCAGATCGCCGGTATCCACCTGGGTGTACGAGAGGCCGAACCGGGTCATCACCTTGTCCAGCAGGCGGAAGGTGCCGCCGTAGACATTGTCGCCCAGCACCACATGGTCGCCGCTGGAGAGCTGCTCGAAGATGGCCTGCACCGCCGCCATGCCCGAACCGAAGGCCATGCCGTGGGCGCCGCCCTCCAGCGCCGCGAGGTTGCCCTCCAGGGCATCGCGGGTGGGGTTGCGCACACGGGCGTAGTCGAAGCCCTTGTTGATGCCCAGCCCCTCCTGGATGTAGGTGCTGGTGAAGTAGACCGGCGTCATGATGGCGCCGTTGGTGGGATCCGGCGCCTGGCCTGCGTGGATGCAGCGGGTATCGAAACGGCCTTCGGTGTTCATGGGACCATCCTTCGGTGATCCTTCAGTGTGATGGGGTGCCGCCATGAGGAAAAGCATCGCTTCGGTTTCGCTGTCGCTGGCCTCCCTGGCTTGTCACTCCGACAAGCCCGAAGAGCAGGTCCGGAAGGCCTTCGAGGCCTGCCGCGCCGCCGTGGAGGCCGGGGATGCCGCCGCCGCGACCGCCCCCCTGGATGCCGCCTTCCGCGGCCCCGAGGGCATGGACAAGGCCATGGCCCGGGCCTTCCTCCTGGGCACCTTCCGCCAGGAGCGGGTCGGCGTCACCGTGATGCAGAACCAGGTCGCCGTGAAGGGAAACGACGCCTTCCAGGAGGTGGACCTGGTCCTCACCGGGCGCAGCGGCGGCCTCCTGCCGCAGGACGCCTCCCGCCGAAGCTTCCGGCTGCACTGGCGGGAGGCGGGAGGGGACTGGCGGTTGCTCGGGATCCAGGAACGCTGAGCGTCAGGAGCCCAGGTAGCTCATGAACTCCTGGTGCAGCTCCAGCGGCAGGCGATAGGCGCGCTCCTCGTCGATCACCAGCTGGGCGCACCGGGGAACCCCCCGCAGGGTCGAGGCCGGGAGACCCCGGTCGCGGGCCCGGCGCAGGCACTGCATCATCGCGTCCAGCTGCCCCAGCCGGTAGAGGGTGACCAGGAGGAGGGCGTGAGCTCCCGCATTGCCGGGATCGATCTCGAGGGCTTGGGTCAGCTGGCGGCGGGTGGTCTCGAGAACATCCCGCCGGACCTCGGCGCGGCCCTGGGAGGCGTCCGTGCTTCTGGGAGCCTCGCGGCCGCTCTCACGGGCGGCTGGGGCGGGGGAAGCCTCCGTCCCCGGAGCTCCCGGGGCCCGCGGCGCCGGAGGTCGGGGAATCGGCAGGCCCCGGGGAGGCGTCGGCGGAGCCGGTACCCATCCGGACGCGGGGCGCCGGACCTGGTGGGCCTGGGTGGGGCGCTCCTGATCCCAGCGCCAGGCGGGATCCTTGGCCGAACGCAGCACGACCGCCAGATCCTCCGCCGTCTGGAAGCGGTTCGCCGGATCCTTCGCCAGGGCGCGATTCAGGATGCCCTGCACATCCCGGCTGATGCCCCGGCAGGCCTGCTGGGACAGCAGGGGGGGCGTCTCGTGGAGCAACCGGTAGATCACCGCGCCGGGGCTGGGGCCGTCGAAGGGCGGCACGCCGGCCAGGGCCTCGAACAGGATCACGCCCACCGCGAAGAGGTCGCTGCGGGGATCCGAGCGGCCGCTCTGAAGGTACTCCGGCGCCATGTAGTTTACGGTCCCGAACACCGTGCCCTCGTCCGTGGCATCCGAGTTGAAGACCTTGGCCACGCCGAAGTCCAGCACCTTGGCCTGGAGGTTCTTCCCGTCCCAGACCACGCGGATGTTCGAGGGCTTGATGTCCCGGTGGAGCACCTTCTGGCGATGGGCCACGGCAAGGCCATCGCAGACCTGGGCCAGCACCTCGAGCGCGTCCTGGGGGGTGATGGTGCCGGCCCGGATGAGCGTGCCCAGGTCCTCCCCCTTCACCAGCTCCATGGCGAGGTAGAGCACACCCTGCTCCTCCCCCATTTCGTGGATCGTGACGATGTTCGGGTGGTTCAGCACCCCGGCGGCGCGGGCCTCCATGGCGAAGCGCTCGCGGGCCTCCGGCCCCATGCCTGCCGAGGGATGGATGACCTTGATGGCCACCTCACGGCCGATGATCGGATCCCGGCCCACATACACTTCACCCATGCTTCCCTGGGCGAGCAACCGGACGATTTCGAACTTCCCAAGGCGCGTCAACACGGGGGTTCCAGGACGATGGACCCCCGATCATCGGACGGAGGCGCGGATTCCGTCCAGGGATTTCATGGCGCCATCCCGAGACCCAGCAGCCAGGCCTCGTCCCGCACGGGGATGCCCAGCGCCTCGGCCTTGGCCAGCTTGGATCCCGCCTTCTCCCCGGCCACCAGCACCGTGGTCTTGGGCGAGACGCTGCTCGTGACCTTGGCTCCGAGCTGCTTCAGCAGGCCTTCGGCGTCTTCCCGCGAAAGCGTGGGCAGGGTGCCCGTGACCACCGCGACCTCGCCCGATAGCGGGAGGCCCCCCCGGTCGCGCACCGGCGGGGGCGTGGGCTGCACACCCAGCGAGGCCAGTCGCGTGGGCAGGTCCGGGTGCAGCGCCGCGAAGACCCGCAAGGCCGCGGCCACCTTGGGTCCCACCTCCTCCACGGCCTGCAGGCGGCCCTCCTCCTCGGCCCACAGCGCCCCCAGGGAAGGGTAAGCCTCGGCCAGCAGCTCTGCCGTCCGGGCACCCACCATGGGAATCCCCAGGGCGTGGATCCAGCGGGCCAGGGGCTTCACCCGGGTGGCGGCGAGGGCCTCCAGGAGGTTCTGCGCGGACTTCTCCGCCATGCGGTCCAGGCCCGAGAGATAGGCCAAGCCGAGCAGAGGCTCGTCCAGCAGGGTCAGGATCTCCCAGGGCTGTTCGAAGCGGCCCGAAGCCACCAGCTGCTCCACCAGAGCCTCCCCCATGCCTTCGATGTCCAGGGCCGACCGCCCGCCGAAGTGGAGCATGCGGGCCGTGAGTTTGGCGGGGCACTCGGGGTTGAGGCAGCGGATGGCGACCTCGGCATCGTCCGCCTTGCCCACCTCGCCTCCGCAGACCGGGCAGGCCGCTGGAATGGTCGGCGCGGGAAGGACCCGATCCTCTTCGCCCGGCACCAGGGCCACCACCTTGGGGATGACCTCCCCACCCTTCTCGATGAACACACGGTGGCCCACCTTCAGCCCGAGGCGCGCCAGCTCGTCGGCATTGTGGAGAGTGGCGCGGCGCACGGTGGAGCCGGCCACTTCGACTGCCTCCAGCTCTGCCACCGGCGTGAGCTTGCCCGTGCGGCCCACCTGCCAGGTGATGCCCAGCACCGTGGTGGTCACCTGCGTCGCGGGGTATTTGAACGCGATGGCCCAGCGCGGCACGCGGTCCGTGGCGCCGAGGCGCCTCTGCACCTCGGGATCGAGGACCTTGAGCACCACGCCATCCGTATCGAAGGGAAGCTTCAAGCGGGCCTCGGCCTGGTCGCCGATGAAAGCCTGCACCGCCTCCAGGCCACCCTCGGCGTGGGCCGGCATCCTGCCGAACCCCCAGGTGGCGAGGCGGGCCATGGCAGAGGCGTGATCTTCCGAATCACCGGCCTCCCGGAGCACCTGCCAGGGCAGGAAGGAGAGGCCGCGGGCCGCCACCTCCCGGCTGTCCAGCAGCTTCATGGTGCCGCTGGCGGCGTTGCGGGGATTGGCGAAGCGGGCCTCGGCCCGCGCGTCCCGCTGGCGGTTCAGCTCCTCCCAGCGCTTGCGGGAAAGGAACACCTCGCCGCGGACGATCAGGCGCTCCGGCGCCTCTGCCGGCAGCGTCAGGGGGATGTCCGCGATGGTGCGGGCATTTTCCGTCACCAGCTCGCCGGTCTCCCCATCCCCGCGGGTCAGTGCCTCCACCAGGACGCGGCCCTCGTAGCGCAGCGACAGGGACAGGCCGTCCACCTTCAGCTCGGCGGCATAGCGCGGCTCGGCCTCCGGCGCCAGCTTCCGCCATTTCAATTCCCATTCCCGCAGCTCGGCTTCGGAGTAGGCATTGTCGAGGCTGAGCATGGGGGTGCCGTGGCGGCGCTTCTCGAAGGCCTCGACCGGCGGCGCACCCACGCGGGTAGTGGGGCTGTTGGGATCGGCCAGATCCGGGTGGGCCTCCTCCAGGGCCCTGAGTTCCCGTTCCAGCGCATCGTACTCCGCGTCGGAGACGCTGGGCTGGTCGAGCACATAGTAGCGGTGCCGGTGCGTCCGCACCTGGTCCGCCAAGTCCTTCATGCGCCTCTGCAGGTCCATCACTTCACCCTCGATCGATGCAGGATGCCCATGATCAGACCCAGGGCCAGAAAGAAACTCAAGGTGCTGCTGCCGCCCGCGCTGAAGAAGGGCAGCACCATGCCCTTGTTGGGCAGGGCTCCCGCCACCATGCCCACATTCACCATCAAGTGCAGGGCGAAGATGCCGGCGGCCCCGGCGCAGAAGTAGGCCTCGGCGTTCGAGTGCGCGGCCTTGGCGGCGTCGAGAATCCGGCTGAGCAGCAGGCCGAACAGCCCCAGGACGATGAGCACGCCGATGAAGCCCCGCTCCTCAGCCCACACGCTGAAGGCGAAGTCCGTGGTCTTCACCGGGAGGAAGTTCAGCTGCGTCTGGGACCCGCTGGTGAAGCCCTTCCCGATGAGCCCACCGGCACCGATGGCGATGCGGCTCTGGTTCACCTGATAGCCCTTGCCCTGAAGATCGCTGGAAGGATCCAGGAAGATCATCACCCGCTGCTTCTGGTAAGGCTTGAGGGCGACCTTCCAGGCGCCGAAGCCGCCCACGACGATCAGCAGCAGGAGCCCCGCCACCCAGCGGGCCCGCAGCCCCTTCATCAGAGGGATGATCAGCAGGATCGGCAGGAAGCTGAGGGCCATGCCAAGGTCGGGCTGGCGCTGGATGAGCAGCATGGGGAAGACCACCAGGCCCACCGCGCCGAACAGCTCCAGCCGGCCCACCGAATCCACCGGGCGGGAGCCCAGCCGCTGCGACACATAGAGCAGCGTCACCCACTTCATCAGCTCGGAAGGCTGGAAGGTCTGACCGGCGATGACGAACCACCGGGTGGCGCCGCCGATCTTCTTGCCCACCACCAGCACCGCCGCCAGGGCCACGAGGCCAAGCAGGTAGGCGAGGAAGCTGTAGCGGAAGATCCGGCGGGGGTAGGTGTTGGCCAGCAGCAGCATGAGCAGCATGCCCATGAGGTTCCAGAGCATCTGCTTGAGCCAGATGCCCGCCTGGGGCGTGTTCCGGCCCGCCGAGAACAGCGTCAGCGTGCCCAGCAGCGTGAGGGCCAGGATCACCCACAGCAGGCGCGGGTCCAGGGCACGCAGACGCTCCTTCATTCCGCCCCCTCGGCCGCGGGCGCGGCCGGCGTCGCCGCCGGAGCGAAGGGATCCACCATGCGGCCCCGCGGCGGCGGCAGGGGGTTGCTGAGGCGATCCATGAACCAGTACTTCACGAGCTTCGCCGCGATGGGGGCGGCGGCCGTGGAGCCGAAACCGGCATTCTCCACCACCACCGCGAAGGCGATCTGCGGGCGGTCCGCGGGCGCGTACCCCGCGAAGAGGGCGTGGTCCTTGAACTTCTTCGCCTGCCGCGCGTAGTGGGCCTTGTCGACGAAGGTGGCCACCTGGGCCGTGCCGGTCTTCCCCGAGAAGGGAATCAGCTTGGCGATCTCACGGATGAAGGGGTTGGCGCCGGCTGTCCCTCCCTGCACCACCTCGCGGAGCCCCTCGTCGAGCACGGCCCAGTGCTTCGGGTCCAAGGGAGTGTCCTTGAAGGGGGGCGGAGCCGCGGGCTCCAGCGCATTCGTCTGGTCTCCGCGGAAACCGTAGAACAGATGCGGGGTGACGAGCTTGCCCCGGGTACCCAGGAGCGCGTAGAACCGTGCCAGGCCGATGGGCGTCACGCCCACGGCCCCCTGGCCGATGCCCACGCTGATGGTCTCGCCTGCATACCACTTGGGGTCTTTGGGCACGGCTTTGCGCTTCCAGGCCCGGCTCGGGATGCGGGTCCGCTTCTCCCGGGGCAGGTCGATGCCCGTGCGCTCGGTCAGCCCGTACTTCTCCGCCGTGGCGTAGATGTCGTCGATGTCCATGCGGGAGGCCAACTCGTAGAAATAGACATCGCAGCTCTGGGCGATGGCCTGCACCATGGAGAGGCTGCCGTGACCCGTGGGCTTGTCGCAGCGGAAGTCTCGGCCGTAGTAGTTCTTCTTGCCCGCGCAGTAGACCGCCGTCTGGGGTGTGGCGATGCCCTTCTCCAGCGCCGCCAGGGCCACCAGCAGCTTAAAAGTGGAGCCCGGCGCGTAGATGCCCTGGATGGCCCGGTTCACCATGGGACGCGTGGGGTTGTTCAGGTAGCGATCCACCATGTCCTGGCTGAGCCGGTTGAGGAACAGGTTCGGGTCGTACGAGGGGCTGGAGTACATCGCCAGGATGCCCCCATCCCGCAGGTCCAGCACCACGGCGGCACCGGCCTCCTCGCCATAGGCCTCCTGCATGATCTTCTGGAGACCCGCATCCAGCGTGAGGAAGAGGCTCCGGCCCGCCGTGGCGTCCTCCTGGCCGAAATTCGCCACTTCCGTGCCGAGCTGATCGACCAGGATCCGCTTCTGGCCGTCCACGCCCTTCAGCCGGTCATTGCCGCTGGCCTCGAAGCCCTCTTTGCCGATGGTCTCGCCCAGGCGGAAGAGCCCAGGCTTGGCCTTCATCAGCTCCTCATCCACTTCCCCCACATAGCCCAGCGCGTGGCCCGCCAGCTCGTCCCCGAGATACACCCGGCGGGGCGCCACTTCCACGCTGAGGAAGGGGAAGCGGGCGCGGACCCGCTCCGCCAGGGCGATGCCCGCCTCGTCCAGGTTCTCCTTCAGCACCAGGGGCCGTCCCTTGCCGGCGGTGCGGTAGATCTGGATCTTCCGGGCCAGGGCGGCGGGATCCAGCTCCAGCGCCTGGGCCAGGGCTTCCACCACCTCCGGCCGCGCGGGCAGGTCCTCGCGCTGGACCACCAGATGGAGCGCCCGGCGATTGTCCACCAGGCGGTGACCGTTGCGGTCCAGCACCAGGCCACGGGGTGCAGCGATGGGGCGCACCTTCACCGCCTGCTGGAGGGCCAGCTGCTTGAACTCGCCGTGCCGCACCAGCTGCAGCCAGGCGTAGATCAGCACCAACAGGGCCACCAGGCCCCAGGCCAGAGCCTTGAACACGCCCAGGCGCCGGTCCAGGGTCGGGCGCTGCCGGGGGTCCATCAGCGCAGCCGCGGCGAGGGTCCGGCGTGCAGGAGTCGCCAGGTCGCCCAGCCCCACAGAGGCAGGCTCAGGGCTGCCCAAAGCCAACCATAGCCCCAGGGGTGGGGGCCCGCAGCCAGACGCACGGCCCCATGAACCAGGAAGATCTGCAGGACCAGCAGAGAGGCCAGCCGAGCCAGCCAGCCCTTCAGCCCCTCCAGCGGCCAGCGGCCGGCCATCCAGCCAGCCAGGAGCGTCACGCTCAGGTCCGCCCAGGCCGTTCCCCCGAGGTGCGGATACAGCCGCAGGGAGCCTTCAAGAGCCCAGCCTGCGGCGACAGCCCAGAGCACGCCGGTGAGGGGCGAGCCGGCCCGAGGGGCCAGCGCCAACACCAGCATGGCGTGGGCCACGGCCTGCAGCGGCGGGAAGGGTGCGCACAGCACCACCAGCCCCAGGGCGGCGGCGCAGAGCAGGTTCTGGCGGGTGAGGGACGGCTCCGATGGCCTCATGGCGTCCCCCGCTTGCGCTGCGGCTTCTGTTCGGGTGCGACAAAGGGCGGCTGCACCTCCAGCGGCGGCTGGGAGGGCAGGAGCAGCACCAGGGAGGCCCGATCCAGGGGCGCCGAGAGGTTCACCACCACCCGCAACTCCAGGTCGCCTTGGGTCACTTCCGCCACATAGCCCACCAGCAGGCCCCGGGGGAACACCCGGTCCAGCCCCGAAGTGAGCACGGCCTCGCCCACCTGCACCACCTCCTGGTTGCTGATGTAGCGGATCGTGGCGCGGCCCGAGCCCAGCCCCTGAAGCACACCCGTGGCGCGGCTCCGCATGAGCATGACGGCCACCGAGGCATTGGGGGCGTCCGCGGGCAGGATCTTGGACTGCGTCGGGCCCACGGACCAGAGCCGACCCACAATGCCCTCGGGCACCAGCACCCCCTGGTCCGGCACGAGCCCCAGGTCCTGGCCCCGGTCCAGGATCAGACCTCCGAAGGCCGCGGGCCGGGTGCTGAAGATGACGCGCGCGGCCTTCAGTTCGAGGGGGATCTGGCGCTTCAGACCCATCAGGCGCACCGCCTCCTCGGCCTCCATCTGGCGCGGGGCCTCCTGGGCCGCCAAGGTTCGGAGCTGCGCCAGCTCGGCGGTCAGACGGGCATTCTCCGCGCGGGTCTCCGCCAGGTTGCGGGCCGACTCCCACCGTGCGACCCGCCAGGCGTGCCAGCGGGAGGCCAGCCCTTGGGAGGGCCGCGATACCACATCGGCCGCGGTCTTCCAGTGGCGCCCCGGGTTGGGCCCCAGCAGGGCCCAGGCCCCGTGCCCCAGCCAGAGGAGGGCAATGAGGAGACGCTGCCACCCCGTGCGGCTCCATCCCCACTTGGCTGCGCGGACGGGCATGTCAGGGCCCTCCGGCTAGTCGAGGATCTGGATGCGGCGCAAGAGCGGGATGTTCTCCAACAGCAACGCGGTGCCCCGCACCACGGCGGTCTGAGGATCCTCGGCCCGGAAGACCGGCAGGTGGGTTTCCTTGCGCAGCCGCTCGTCCAGCCCCTGGATCAGCGACCCGCCGCCCGTGAGGCAGATGCCGCGGTCGATGAGATCCGCCGCCAGCTGGGGCGGGGTCTCGTTCAGGGCCTTGCGCACCAGGTCGATGATGGCGTTGATGGGCTCGGCCAGAGCTTCGCGGATCTCGGCATCGTTGAGGGTGAGCGTCTTCGGCAGGCCCTCGAACTGGTCCCGGCCGCTCACTTCCATGGTGCGCGTGAGCTCCGAGGGGAAGGCCGAGCCCAGCGTCCACTTCACCTCCTCGGCCGAGGCCTCGGAGATGAGCACATTGTACTTCTCGCGGATGTACTTGATGATGGCCTCGTCCATCTCATCGCCGGCGATGAGGATGGAATCCGAGAAGACCTTGCCGTTGTAGCTGATGACCGCCACATCCGTGGTGCCCCCGCCGATGTCGACGATCATGCAGCCGCGCTTCTCGTTGATGGCCAGCCCGGCGCCGATGGCGGCCACCATGGTCTGGTCCACGATGAAGACCTCGCCGGCCTTGGCGTCGTAGCAGACCTGCTTCACGGCCCGGCGGGCCACCTGGTGGGCCCGCGGCGGCACGCTCACCACGATGCGGGTTCGGGCGATGCCACGGTTCGGCCGGGCCTTGGCGATGAACTGGGCCAACATCTTCTCGGCGGCATCCACCTCGAAGATCATGCCGTCCTTCATGGGCCGGATGGTGCGGACACCCTGGGGGGCCCGGCCCAGCAGCTGCTTGGCCTCGTCCCCGACGGCCTCCACTTCGTGGGTGAGGGTGTTCACCGCCACGATGGAGGGCTCATAGATGACAATGCGGCCAGCCTGCTTGGTATGGATCAGGGTCGAGGCCGTGCCAAGGTCGATGGCAAGGTCCGAATTGAAGATGTTGGACCAGAACTGGCTGGAGAAAATGCTGGCCACTGGCGGCTCCCGGAGAACCTCCTAGGGTGCCATGAACCGGCCCCCCCGGCCACCCGCGGAGAGCTGGCCGGGCCCTAACCCACCCAGCGTCAATGCCGGGCCGCCAGCAGCTCCGCCACGAGCAGATCCCCATCCAGCCGCTGGGGCAGTTCCTTGTGGTAGCCCCGGACCCAGCGCTTCCCGTCCACCAGCACGAACGGGATGGCCCGCTTGCCCGTCTCGGCCTCCAGTTTCTCGGCCGCCCCGGGCTCGGTCTCGATGTCCACCTTGTGATGGGCCACCCCGTGCTCGGCCAGCCAGGCCTCCAGGCGGCGGCAGTCCGGGCACCAGGTGGCCCCGTAGACGGCCAGATCCAGGGCTTCCAGGTCTTCGATTCGGCTCATGGGATCCTCCCGGACCTGTCATTCTGGATCCTTTGATGCTCTTCGGGGAGATTCCATGTCCAAGCTGACCCATCATGCCGCCCTCTTCGCCGGGTCGGCCCTCGCCTTGTCGCTGGCCTTGTCCGTGGGTTGCGGCAAGGGCAAGGCCGACACCAGCCGCGTCATCGCCAATGTCGGCGGCGAGAAGATCACCGAGGCGGAATTCCAGGATGTGGTGAAGACCCTGTCGCCCGATGCCAAGGATGCCCAGACCTTCCTGACCGATCCCGCCGCCCGGGACGAGCGCGCCCAGCTGGCCAGCCGCATTGCCATGTCCAGGGCCATCGCCGTCTACGCCAAGCAGACCGGCCTGGACCAGGAACCCGCCGTGAAGCGCCAGATGGAGCAGCAGCAGGCCAACATCTACTTCCAGGCGCTGATGCAGAAGCGCATGACCAAGGTCGAGCCCACCGACGATCAGCTCCTGGCCTTCTACAAGGAGCGGGTGGCCCTGCTCCAGGCTTCGGGCCGCGCCCAGGGCGTCCCCCCCTTCGAAACCGTGAAGGCCCAGCTGCCGGAGCTCTGGAAGCAGCAGCGCGCCCAGTCCATGAGCCAGGAAGTCCAGAAGGAGATCAAGGCCAAGGTGCCTGTCACCCTGGCTGATGAGTACCGGCCCGCAGGGGAGTAGGAGTCTCCTTCCCACGCAACGAGGCCCCCGATCGGGGGCCTCGTTGCGTGGGAAGCGGCAGTTCAAGGCTTCTCGAGCATGTCCACGAAACCCAGGAGGTCCCTTAGGGCCTTCTTGGCCCCGGCCGCCTGGTGCTTCTGCTGGCTGACCTGGAACCGCTTCAGCGCCTCCTGAATGCCCGCCACGGCCAGGGGATGCTGGCCCTTGTCCTGGTCGATCAGGGGCTTGAAGGCCTCGGCCACCCGGGGCAGCTGGTTCCACTGCCCCGCGTCCACGCCGCACCACGCCAGCATGGTCGCCCGGTCCGCCGCCAGCAGGTCCTGCTGGCGCGACTTCCCCTGGAAGCGGCTCAGTGTGGACGAGATGCCCAGGGCGCCCACCGCCTGCTCCCGGGGCTTCATCGTCTGCATGGCCTTCAGCTGCCGGTCGATGAAGATGAGCTCGGGCTCGGGCATCGTCTTCCGGAGTTCGGGCCGGGCCTTGTCCCATCCGACCTTCGCCTTGGCCACCAACCCGCGCATGGCGCCCGGCTTGCCGTTGATCAGGGCTTCCGGAATGGCTTCCATCAGGTCCTGAACCTGCTCCAGGGCCTGCAGAGTGGCAGGGGCCTGAACCTGGGCCATCAAGGCGGGTGGGGCGATCAACAGCAAGAGCATCGAGAACTCCGAAACGGGAACCCCCAGCTTAATCCCCCCAAGAATCCTCGTGGGGCACGGGTCTGCGCGGATGGACTGCGGACTCGCTTCGCCGGGATGGCCGGCAGGGCGCCGGCATTGAGAGAGGGTCCGATGCTCATTGAGGCCAAATCAAAACCATATAGGAAACTTGAAAGTCATGAATTGACATGAGAAAAAACAATCATCAGGATTGGTTTGCATTTCCCTTTTGCAAGTTCTTGTTTCCATCCACCCAACCACGCGGTCGGCTCGCCGGCGGCTCGATCAAGGAGATCGGTGATGAACAAGTTCTCGATGGCACTGCTGGGCGTCCTTGCCCTGTCGGGTGACGCTGCCTTCGCGGCGGGTCCGCTGCACAACTATCTGATCCTGGCCAAGGGCCGGGGGCCCGGGAGCGCGGACCTGGACGACCTGATGGCCCGCGCGGGAGCCACGGTCACGGGACGGATCCACGACATCGGCGTGGTGCTGGCAGCCTCCGACAACCCGGCGTTCCTGACCATCGTCAGCGCCGATCATCGGGTGCAGCAGGCCGCCGAGGACATCGAGGTGCAGTGGATCAACAACGAGAAGGCCATCGAAGCTTCCGCCTCCGACCTTCAGGCCCTGGGCGTCAACGCAGAGCCTTATTGGGGCTATCAATGGAACCTCCGCCAGATCAAGGCCGATGAGGCGGCGCTCAACGGGGACCGGGGCCACGGGATCAAACGGGCGCGGGTGGCAGTGCTCGATTCCGGGATCTGGAAGGATCATCCAGACATCAGCCCCAATCTGAATTGGGACCTCAGCGCATCCTTCGTTCCCGGGGAGGGCGTGGTCCCGAAGCTGGCAGGCTTCAACCACGGCACCCATGTGGCCGGCATCATCGCCGCCCCCATCAACAACCGCGGGATCCAGGGCGTGGCGCCAGAGGCCGAGATTGTGGCCGTGAAGGTGCTTGGGGAATCCGGAAGCGGATCGTTCTCGTGGCTGATCCAAGGGCTCATGTACGCCTCGGGTCCCCTCGTCCAAGCCGATGTCATCAACATGAGCCTGGGCACCGTGTTCGATCGCATCAACACCGGTGGCGGTGGAGCTGGCCCACTGATCGCCGCCCTCAACCGGGCCATCAACCACGCCACCGCCGCAGGCACCCTGTGTGTCAGCGCCGCGGGCAATGACGGCGTTGATCTCAACAGCCGCCTCTGGTCCATCCCAGCGCAGTCGGGCAACGGCATGGCAATCGCCGCCACCGGACCAAACGGATTGGCCAACTTCGACCGGGCGGCCTCCTACACGAACTTTGGTCAATCCGTGGTGAGCGTGGCCGCCCCAGGCGGCGACTATGTCAACGCCTCGAGCTATCCCTTCGACATGGTGATCAGCCCGGGAAGCGCCACCGGCTACTTTTTCGCCGCTGGAACCTCCATGGCGGCACCGCATGTCTCCGGCGTGGCAGCCCTGATCGTGGGCAAATATGGAAAGCTGCCGCCGGCCGAGCTGAAGCGGAGAATCGAGCAGAGCGCCGAGGACATCCTCGCGCCGGGCGCGGATCCCTATTCGAGCCGGGGTCGCGTGAACGCCCTGGCAGCCGTGCGCTGAACCGAAGCGACGACCCAGCCTCACCGCGGGTTCGGGCTCGGATCCGAATGTGGGACCTTTGCGGGGATTCAACCCCGCAAATATCAGAATCAGGGCATCCCACCGGGCCCTTTGAGGCAGCATCACCGAACATGGAAACGCCCCGAATCGTTGAAAGATCGGGGCGTTTGCTGGTGCCTGGAGACGGAATCGAACCGCCGACACATGGATTTTCAATCCATTGCTCTACCAACTGAGCTACCCAGGCAGGAAGGTCCAGGATATCTGATCGCAGCACTTGCGATGACATCCATAGGCTTTCGATCACGCTCCAATGCCCGATGTGGGGATTTTGTGGGGAATCGTTCCTCCGCCTCTCCCAAAGCGCCTCCGTTGGGAGGACGCAATGGCACGAAGCAAAACCCCGGGGCTCATGAGGCGGAATGGGTCCATCTGGCACTACGACATCCTCGTTGAGGGCATCCGCTATCGCGGAACAACGCATACGGCAGACCTGAAGACCGCCACCTTGTTTCTGAGCCAGCTTCGCCTGGACATCGCACGGGGCAGGCTTGCCCTCAAAGACACCCGCAGGGTGCTCCTGCTAGAAGAGGTCCATCAAGAGTTCCTCGCAGCCAAGACCGCCTCTGCTAGTCCGCTCTACATCACCTCTGCCACCGCGCACTGGCGCGTCTGGATTGCCCCTCGCATGGGCAAGATTCCCGTAGACAAGATCGACGCAGCACTGGTGGACCTGCTCCGCAATGCGCTGCTGGAGGCTGGTAGGTCTCCGGTATTCACCAACAATGTCCTGATCTCCCTGCGGACCCTTCTGAACTTCGCCGTCAAGCGAGGAAGGCTCAGGAAGGCGATCAAGGTGGAGTTGCTGAGGGTCCAGCGAAAGCCCCGCCCAACCGTGCCCGCCAGCCGGGTGCATGAGTTCCTGACTGCCATCGATAACGCCACCAAGAACCCTCATGTGCGGGTGATGGTGAGGGTCATGCTCGGGCTGCATCATCCACTACGGCATGAGCGATCAGAACACCTGGGAGATTATCCGGGATCACTTCAACCCACGATGCCAAGACAAGGACGGCGGGCGCTATCCCTGGCGGAAGGATGAGGTGGCGTGGGCGATAGAGATTGCCCATCAGCCTGGCAGTTACTCGACGCTGGACACGATCCGGGGCGAGGTGGACATCACCAACGCTCTTGCCCATGAGCGTGCCCGTGGCGAGCGAGCCAATGCACGAAGGGTCGCTCGACAAGCCTCCACCCGCAGGAGGGACTACGACAACATCCGAGCCTTCCTCGCCACCTACTACGAACCAGACGGGGCTGCCTGCCTACCCTTCGGTGAACTGCTCGACGCCGTGAACCGTGCCCTGGCGTTCGAGGAGCAACCTCCAGTGACGAAGCAAAGGCTTGGGCGGCTACTGAAGGAAGAAGGCATCCCTTCGGAGCGGGGTGTGGTGATGGGGTTGAAGGTAAGGCTGTGTGAGGAACCAGAGGAGTGCAGAAACACCCTTAGATACCTCGCCTGTCCCTCGGCTCCGTGTCCGCTAAATTACCAAGGGGGAGTATAAATCGATCCGACCCCGTTCCCTTGGTGCATTCCTCAGGGAACGGCTGAAGGCAGCCAGACGCTGCGCGGCGGCTTATTCGGCGGGCGGGTTCGGTTCGTAACTCTGAGTCCCGTCTCCACAGCGGCATCAAGGCTCCTCCGCTAGGAAATCCCCGCCCTGGGTCTCCTCCCACCGACGGAAGGTCGAGATGAAGGTGAACCACCCCCACCCTTCCACCACTCGCCCAGCACGCTCAGGGAAAACCCCTCCCTGGGGTGCCCAATCCTTGCGAACGCTTTGTTCTGACGGGGCTTTAGCTGATGGTCGATGTGGTGAATTTTGTGGGGAATGACACCCTCAGAGGTTAGAATTAGGGGTATCGAAACAGGCTCTTTGAGGTCAGGCGGTCCCAACACCGAAAGACCCCGAAACCGTTGTGGCTTCAGGGTCTCATGAGGTGTTCGATTGGTGCCTGGAGACGGAATCGAACCGCCGACACATGGATTTTCAATCCATTGCTCTACCAACTGAGCTACCCAGGCAGGAAGGTCCAGGATACCAGTCAGGGGCGCATTTTCAAGTGCGGGGAAGGAGGGGATTGGTGCATCCTCTATGGTTCGAGTACTGCTCGGAAGAAGAGGTTCACCATGGCCCGTGTCACCAAAGACCGCGAGATCCAGGTCCAGAAGCCGGCGCAGAGCCTGGCCCACTTCCAGACCAAACTGGGCCAGGGTGAAAAGGAAGACGGCGGCCTGCTGAAGCCCATCCTCATCGGCGCCGTTTCGCTGATCTCCCTCGGCCTGATCTACGGCGCCTGGAGCGCCTACCGGACCCAGGCCGCCGAAAAGCACGAGGCCGCCCTGTCCGCCCTCCAGATGGAAGTCGAGGGCGATGGCATCACCCCCCTGCCCCCTGCCGAGGTGGAGAAGCGCATGCGCGAACGCCTCGGCCGCCTGGAAACCCTGGTGGCGGAGGCCCCCTCCTCCCGCAAGGCTGCCTCGGCGGGCCTGCTGGCCACCTGGCGCCTGGCTCTGGACGGCAAGGCCCCCGCGCCGGCAACCGCCGACGATGCCTGGACGCACATCCGCCTGGCCCAGCGGGCCATTGCCCTGGGCCAGGCCCCCGCTGCCCGGCTCCAGCTCGACCCCCTGCGCGCCAAGGCCCAGCCCAGCGAGCCCTGGGCCGAGGCATTCTGGTCCAGCCAGCTGGAAACCGATCGTCTCGCCGGGGACCGCGCTCAGGCCCTGAAGGATCTGACGGAATACAAGACCCGTTTCAAGGGCCGCGGGGACGCGGACGCCATGGAGCGCCTGGTCCAGAGCATCTGACGCGAACCACGAGAGGGGGCATCCCATGCGGATGTACGACCTGATCTACACCAAGAAGCTGGGCGGAGCCCTGTCGCAGGAGCAGATCGCCTTCTGGGTGAAGGGCGCGGCCGATGGAAGCATCGCCGACGAACAGAGCGCCTCCCTCCTCATGGCCATCTGCTGGCGGGGCATGACCACCGAGGAGACCCTGGCCCTCACCCTGGCCATGCGTGATTCCGGCATCCGGATGGACCTGTCGGCCGTGCCCGGCATCAAGGTGGACAAGCACAGCACCGGCGGTGTCGGCGACAAGACCACCCTGATCCTCGGCCCCATCGTGGCCGCCTGCGGCGTGCCCTGCCCCATGTTCAGCGGGCGCGGGCTGGGTCACACCGGCGGCACCATCGACAAATTTGCCGCCATTCCCGGCCTCAAGGTCGAACTCACCGACGCGGAGTTCATCCGAAGCCTGCGGGAGACCCGCTTCGCCAACTCCGCCCCCACCGGCGACATCGCCCCCGCGGACAAGAAGCTCTACGCGCTGCGGGATGTGACGGCCACGGTCGAGAGCATTCCCCTCATCACCGCCAGCATCATGTCCAAGAAGCTGGCGGGCGGCGCCGATGCGCTGGTGCTCGATGTGAAGTGCGGGGCCACCGCCTTCATGAAGACCCTCGACGATGCCCGCACCCTGGCCCGGAGCATGGTGGATGTCGGCACGGCCCACGGCATGCAGATCCGCGCCCTCATCACCCGCATGGACGCACCCCTGGGCTGGGCCATCGGCAACGCGCTGGAAGTCATGGAGTCCGTGGAGATCCTCCGCGGCGAGCACGCCGAATCCGAATTGGCCCAGATGAGCTTCCGGCTGGCCGCCGAGATGCTGATCATGGGCGGCGCCGCCCGGACCCTGCCCGAGGCCCAAGCCAAGGTCCAGGCCAGCATCCAGGACGGCTCCGCCCTGGAGACGCTGCGACGGTTCGTGGCCCTCAATGGGGGTGACGCCACGGCCCTGGATGACTTCAGGCGCCTGCCCCAGCCTGGCCAGACCGTGGAGGTCCGGGCCGATCGGGACGGGTACATCTCGGCCATCGACGGACGGGCCCTCGGGCTCCTCGCCATGGATCTCGGCGCCGGCCGGAGGGATCGCCACGATATTCTCGACCTCGGGGTTGGCATTCGAGTACAGGTCGCCGTCGGACAAAAAGTAGCCAAGGGCGATCCCCTGTTCCAGGTTCTTACCAAAGCGAATCAGATCGTTAAGCCGGAATTATACCTGTCAACCCTTGTGTGGACGCAGGAACCACCCGCTCCGACCTCCTGGCTCCTGGACGCCATCGGCTGCTGAGTCGCCCGCTTTAGAGGCGGGGCGAGTGCGCCGCCCAGACGGATGGTTCCCAACTTTTTCAGGGAATCGGGAATTCACACCCCGACTCTGGTAAGGTTACCTCCCAGTTCCCTTCGATCTTGATCCATAGAGTTCAGCCCAGCCTCAGATGCCAAGCGCTTCTGGAGGGCTGCATTAGCCCGATACCAGGCTGGAAATTTGTTTTTTCTCGGGATCTCCCCTTCAATCCCGACCTTTTGGAGGATGCGATGCATCTGCTCAACAACCGCCTGGGCCGCCTGACGGCCCTCATCGCCTTGGGTGGTGCGGCCTTGTACTCACAGGGCACCCAGACCGCCAATGTCACCGGCACGGTGGTGGATGCCGCGGGCGCCCCCCTCGCCGGCGTCGTCGTGCGCCTCACCTCCCCCGCCCTGCAGGGCGTGCGCAGCTACACGACGGATGCCTCGGGCAAGTTCATCGCCCGCCTGCTGCCTCCGGGCTTCTACACCATCCAGTACACCAAGGAAGGCCTGGAGACCCGCAAGATCACCGAGCAGCTGGGCATCGACCAGACCTTCAGCCCCAAGGTCACCCTCAGCAAGGCGGGCGGTGCCGTGGTGGAAGTGGTCGCGGCCGCTCCCGCCGTCGACAAGACCGACATCAAGACCGCCAGCAACTATCGTGCTGACGCCATCGACCTGCTGCCCAACGGCCGCACGATGGAAGGCGTGGCCCTCCTCACCCCCGGTGTCACCGTCGGCGTGGGCGGCCGCGTGCAGATCCGCGGCGCCATGACCTCCGGCAACCTCTACCTGCTGGACGGCCAGAACATCGAGGACAATGTCTACAACAACCGCGGCGTCCGCACCATCGACGACTCCATCGAAGAGACCCAGGTCGTCACGGGCGCCATGTCCGCCGAGTACGGCGATGTGGATGGCGGCGTCATCAACTCCATCACCCGCTCGGGCAGCAACGAGTTCTCCGGCTCCCTCCGCTGGGAGCTGAGCAACGCCGCCTGGAACGCCACGGCCCCCCTGCAGAGCCGCACGGCCATCAACAATGTCCTGAACGAGACGAAGACCCTGTTCGTGAGCGGCCCCATCCTCAAGGACAAGCTCTGGTTCGCGGCCTCCTTCTTCAAGACCGACTCCTCCACTTCGGGCGCCATCTCCTACAACCAGGTGGATGTCAACAACCTCTGGCCCGTGGGCACCAACCTGAACGGCCCCGAGGGCCTGAACGCCGGCTACACCGCCAACACCAAGGAAATCCGCCGCCAGGCCAAGCTGACCTGGGCCGTGAACCAGGATCACACGGTCATCGCCTCGTTCATGAACGCGGCCATCAACGACATCAACCGCAACTACTCCGCCGCGGAGCTCCGCGCCCTGGTGCCCCAGCTCAGCACCTCCGAGTTCCTCAATGTGTCCTGGCGCTCGGCCTGGACCGGGAACTTCACCTCTGAAGTGCGCGTGGGCAACAAGAAGCAGAACCTCTCCGCCGGCGGCTCCGCCAACGGCCAGAGCCCCTTCTACACCTACGGCATCGGCGGCTACAGCAACAACGGCATCTTCAATAACACGGATGGCGGCGACCAGCGCGACAACCAGACCCTGAACATCAAGGGCAGCCTCTTCTGGAACGGCGCCGGAAGCCACCAGACCGACTTCGGCATCGACTACTACCAGGGCAAGCGCCAGGCCAAGAACGAACAGTCCCCCACCGGCTACACCGTCGGCGTCCGGGGTCTCAACCTGAACACCCGCCAGGCCTTCGGCACCGACATCTGGGAATGGCGCAGCGGCAGCGGCTCGGCCAAGAACGAATCCGACGGCATCTATGTCAACGACCGTTGGAGCCTCGACCAGCACTGGAACTTCCAGCTGGGCGTGCGCTGGGACCGCTACAACGCCAAGGATGAGAGCGGCAGCTCCACCGCAGGCGCCAGCGGCTTCTCGCCCCGCCTGGGCGTGAAATACGACCTCAACGGCGACAGCAAGCACATCTTCGGCGCCAGCTTCGCCCGCTACAACGCCAAGGTGCTGGAAGGCATCACCACGCGGGTGACCAGCCAGGGCAACCCCACCGAGATCGACCACGCCTACATCGGCGCGCCCGGCCCCCAGTCCCTGACCTACCTGCAGGACCTCTCCCACTACGACTTCAGCGCCGCGGGCATCACCTACTACAACGACCCCAAGCTGAATGTCCGGCTCGGCGCCAACATGAAGGCGCCCACGGTGGATGAGGCCCAGATCAGCTACGCCTACTCCTTCAACTACGGCTCCAATGGCGACGGCTATGTGCGGATCACCGGCGTCACCAAGAACTGGAAGAACCTCATCGACTACAGCGTCGGCAACAACGGCACCGTCACCAACCCCCTCGGCGCCGTGATCTATGTCCGCACCTGGGACAACCACTCCGACACCGTCCGCAAGTACAAGGGCCTGGAAATCGAGGGCAACTACAACATCAACCAGTGGAGCATCGTGGGCAGCACCACCTGGAGCTCCCTCAAGGGCAACTACGAGGGTGAAGGCACCAGCAGCCCCGGCGCCGGCGCCGGCCTGAACTCCTTCAATGTCCAGAACGGCGTCGCCCTCTACGACAACAAGTGGACGACCCCCGAAGGCTACCTCTCCACCCATGTGCCCATCCGCATGCGCTGGACCGCCAGCCGCGTCTTCAACAACGAGTTCGGCAAGACCTCGGTCGGCTTGGTCTACCGCTTCGATTCCGGCGCCCACTACAGCAACACCCGCACCATCACTCCCGCCCGCCTCGCCGGCCCGACCATCTCGAGCCAGTTCGGCACCTCGGCCACCCAGTACATGGACCAGACGCGCGGCGCCGGCGTCTTCCCCACCCAGACCTACCTGGATCTGGCCATCACCCACGACTTCCCCCTCTTCAAGGTGGGAAGCAAGGCTGTGACCGCCTTCGGGAAGGTCGTCATCGGCAATGTGTTCAACCACCAGCAGCTCGCCAGCTGGAACACCAGCTGGAGCGCGGCCACGGGCACCTTCAACACCCCCACGGGTGGCTTGAACTCCCCCTGGGTCCGCTCCGCCGCCTTCGGGACTTCTCCTGCCTACACCTACTACGGCACCCCCCGTACCATTACCGCCTCCGCCGGCTTCCGCTTCTAAGCGACCCGGTACCCATGCCAAGACGAGGCCCGCAAGGGCCTCGTCTTGCGTTTGCAGTCAAGGACGCCCCATCCAGGTCCCCGTCAGCCTCGATGGCCACGCCCGGGGCGCTTCAACCCGTCCCTCCTGGCGTAGACTGGCTTTCCGGGGGCCGGAAGCAGCCCTCGCAAGCCGATGTTGCCCCAGACAATGATTCGCGAATGCTACATCTGAGGGGATAGTTCCCGGAATTTTCGGCCACCCGAGAATTTCCCCGCCCGTTCTGCTAATGTTACGCGACTGTCCCATTCGATCTTTTCCAGCTTCAATCCAAGAACCGCCACCCACCCCCACCCCTGGTCGTGGATTTGCCTACATCTTTTGATTGAGGCACTGCTTTTTTTACCTCGGGGCTTCCCGCATTCGGGCCCCCGACTTTCTGGAGGATGCTATGCATCTCTTGAACAACCGCCTGGGCCGTCTGACGGCCCTCATCGCCCTGGGCGGGGCAGCGCTGTATTCGCAGGGCACCCAGACCGCCAATGTCACGGGCTCGGTGCAGGACGCCGCTGGCGCCCCCATTGCCGGCGCCACCGTCCGTCTGACCTCCCCTGCCCTGCAGGGCGTCCGCACCTACAGCACGGATGCCTCGGGCAAGTTCATCGCCCGCCTGCTGCCTCCCGGTTTCTACACCATCGATGTGACCAAGGAGGGCATGGACGCCCGCAAGATCACCCAGCAGCTCGGCATCGACCAGACCTTCAGCCCCAAGATCACCCTCGCCAAGAGCGGTGGCGCCGTGGTTGAAGTGATCGCGGCCGCTCCCGCCGTCGACAAGACGGATGTCAAGACCGCCACCAACTTCCGCAACGACACCGTCGATCTGCTCCCCAACGCCCGCACGATGGAAGGCGTCGCCCTCCTCACCCCCGGCGTCACCTCCGGCGTGGGCGGTCGCGTGCAGATCCGCGGCGCCATGACCTCCGGCAACCTCTACCTGCTGGACGGCCAGAATGTGGCCGACAACGCCTACAACAACCGCGGCGTCCGCACCATCGATGACGCCATCGAAGAGACCCAGGTCGTCACCGGTGCCATGTCCGCTGAATACGGCGATGTGGAAGGCGGCGTCATCAACTCGATCACCCGCTCCGGCAGCAACGAATTCTCCGGCTCCCTGCGCTGGGAACTCGGCAATCCCTCCTGGAACGCCACCCAGCCCTACCAGAACCGCGCTGCCCTGAACAATGTTCTCAACGAAGAGAAGACCATCTTCCTGAGCGGCCCCATCCTCAAGGACAAGCTCTGGTTCGCGGCCTCCTTCTTCAAGACGGACCGGTCGACGGCCGGGACCATTTCCGCGAACATCACGGACGCCTTCGGTGTCGGTGGCACTGCCAACAACCCGGCCAACGGCCTCGGTGCCGGCTATGTCGCCCAGACCAAGGAAATCCGCCGTCAGGCCAAGCTGACCTGGTCCGTGAACCAGGACCACACGGTCATCGCCTCCTTCATGAACGCCCGCATCGACGACACCAACCGGAACTACTCCGCTGGTGAGCTGCTCTCCCTGGTGCCGCAGGTCAGCACCTCCGAGTTCGCGAATGTCGCCTGGCGCGCGGCCTGGAGCAGCAACTTCACCACCGATACCCGCATCGGCCGCAAGAAGCAGAACCTCTCCGCCGGCGGCGCCGCCAACGGCCAGAGCCCCTTCTACCTCGTGGACAACGGCTTCTTCTACAACAACGGCATCTTCAACAACACCGACGGCGGCGATCAGCGCGACAACAAGACGCTGAACTTCAAGGCCAGCCTGTTCTGGAATGCCGCCGGCAGCCACCAGACCGACTTCGGCGTCGACTACTACGAGGGCACCCGCACGGCCAAGAATGAGCAGACCCCCACGGGCTACATCATCGAAGTCATCGGCATGAACCTCGTCAACCGCACCGCCTGGGGTTCCGCCATCTGGGCCTACCAGAGCGGCTCCGGCTCGGCCAAGAACGACTCCTACGGCCTCTATGTGAATGACAAGTGGAGCCTCGACCAGCACTGGAACTTCCAGCTGGGCCTGCGCTACGACAAGTATGAAGCCAAGAACGAGGGCGGCACCAAGACCGCCGGCGCCGACGGCCTCTCGCCCCGCCTGGGCACCAAGTACGACATCTTCGGCGACAGCAAGCACATCGTGGGCGCCAGCTTCGCCCGCTACAACGCCAAGGTGCTCGAGGGCATCACCAACTCGGTCACCAGCCAGGGCAACCCGACTGAGATCGACTACGCCTACATTGGCGCCTCCGGCCCGCAGAGCTTCGCCAGCCTGCAGAATCTGGCCAACTACGACATGACCTCCGCCGGCATCGTCTACTACAACGATCCCAAGCTGAATGTCCGCCTCAGCGACAAGCTCAAGGCCCCCACGGTCGATGAGTTCCAGCTGAACTACGCCTACAGCTTCAACTTCGCCGGCATCGGCGACGGCTATGTGAAGGTCACTGCGGTCTCCAAGAAGTGGAAGAACCTCATCGACTACAGCATCGGCAACATGGGCACCGTGAACGATCCCACGGGCACACCCATCTACCTCAATGTCTGGGATAACAACCCGGATGCCGAGCGCAAGTACAAGGGCCTGGAAATCGAAGGCAACTTCAACCGCAACCAGTGGAACTTCGGTGGCAATGTCACCTGGAGCGAGCTGAAGGGCAACTACGAGGGTGAGGGCACCAGCACCCCCGCCCGCGGTGAAGGCATCAACCGCTTCAATGTGCAGGACGGCGTGACCCTCTACAACAACCAGGACACGGCCCCCTACGGCTACCTGACGGGCCACAACCCCCTCCGCATGCGCCTGACCGGCAACCGCACCAGCAACAACCAGTGGGGCAAGACCTCCGTGGGCCTCGTCTACCGCTTCGATTCCGGCGCCCACTACAGCAACACGCGTAGCATCTCCCGTGCGCGCCTGGGCGGCCCCACCATTTCCTCGCAGTTCGGCACCAACGGTACCCAGTACATGGATCAGACCCGCGGCGCGGGCGTCTACAACGCCCAGGCCTACCTGGATCTGGCCGTCACCCACGACTTCCCGCTCTTCAAGGTGGCCGGCAAGGATGTGACCGCCTTCGGGAAGATCGTCATCGGCAATGTGTTCAACCACCAGCAGCAGGTTCTCTTCGGCACCGCCTACGCGGCCGCCACGGGCACCTACGGCACCCCCACCGGTGGCGTGAACTCCCCCTGGGTGCGCTCCAGCACCTTCGGTACGGACCTGAAGTCGGCCTCCACTTACGGCACGGCCCGCACCATCACTGCTTCCGCCGGTTTCCGCTTCTAAGCGCTCCGGTACTAAGAAAAGAGGCCCGAAAGGGCCTCTTTTCTTATGTACCCCCGGAAGGGGCCGGCCCATAAAGCCTCATCATTCGAGGCATCTTGTTCATGACTAGGATGAAATTGTTTGTAAACTCCGGGGAACCTGCCCTATTCTTTCGACACTTCCCCGTTCTTTGGCTGGCCATCTCAATTCCCAACGCGTCGCTACAGCAAGGTTGCTGTAGCGACATTTGTATTTCCGCCTTCCATCCCGTTCTGCGCGGCCTTGCCGCCTTATTTCCAAAGGAGTCTCTATGAATCGAGTCCTCAGTCGGCTCGGCTTTACCGCCGCCGCCATCGTCGCGGGAGGCGGCATCGTCGCGCATGCGCAGACGGCCACCACCGGCGCGGTGTCAGGCATTGTCACCGACAAGGGCGGCGCACCTCTGTCCGGCGCCACGGTACGCCTGAGCTCCTCTCAGACCTCCCGCACCTACATCACCGGCACGGACGGCAGCTTCCGCATGGGCCTCCTGAACCCCGGCGCCTGGACCGTCGAGGTCACCAAGGGCGGCTTCCAGAAGATCACCCAGAACATCTCCGTCCTGGTGAACCAGACCCAGCCCGTGACTTTCAAGATGGCGGGCGAAGCGGCCACCGTGGTCGAGGTGCTCGGCACCACGACGACCGTGGACACCACCACCACCCAGACCGGCCTCACCACCTCCATGGACACCCTGTCCGCGATCCCCAAGGGCCGCGACATGAGCTCCATCGCCTTCCTGGCCCCCGGTGTGGTGGCGGGCGGGTTCGCCGGCCGCAATGACCCGTCCATCGGCGGCGGTTCCGGTGCGGAGAACGCCTACATCGTGGATGGCCTGTCCACCACGAACTCCAGCCGCGGCTTCCAGGGCACCCAGCTCGTCACGGACTTCATCGATCAGGTGGAAATCCAGACCGGCGGCTTCAAGCCCGAGTTCAGCGCCCTGGGCGGCGTGTTCAACGCCGTGACCAAGTCCGGCACCAACGAGATCAAGGGCTCCACCTGGCTGACCTGGGACGCCATCGGCATCCAGGCCGTCGCCAAGAAGAGCCAGTATGCCCAGCCCACCACCCAGAATGTGAACAGCCGCTACGACATCGGCGCCGAAATCGGCGGCCCCATCATCAAGGACAAGCTGTTCTTCTTCGCCGGCGTGGACGCCAATGTCACCGAGGCGCCCAGCGGCCAGCCGAACAATACCGGATCGCGGGACGGCGACCGCAAGATCAACGCCCTCCAGGCCCTGGCCAAGATCAACTGGTACATCACCCAGGACCACCAGCTGACCTTCGCGGCCAACCTCAACGACACCAAGGACGACTACCCCACCCGTCGGCCCGTCACGGGCGATGCGAACACGGGCTACACCGACAAGAACACCGTCCAGAACTTCGTCATCAACTATGACTGGACCATCTCCCCGGCCCTGTTCTTCAGCGCCAAGCTCGGCTCCACCGAGTTCAAGGATGACTACTCCCCCGCCGACGCGACCCACATCGCGGTGACGGACAACATGTACTTCCAGCCCGGCGGCCCCGGCGGCGCCACGCGCCCCGACCTCGCGGGCCAGGCCTTCCGCTCCGGCGGCGCAGGCTACACCCCCACCCTCGACAAGGTGGCCACCACCCAGTTCCGTGCCGACCTGAGCTGGTTCCTCGGCACCCACAACATGAAGTTCGGCGTGTCGCAGGTGGAATCCAAGTACACCGAGATCGCCTCCACCTCCGGCGGCGAGCGCGTCACCATCCGCGCCACCGCGGGCGGGGCCTTCAACGGCGTGGACCGTCAGTTCCTCAGCACCAACGCCACCGTGAAGGCCATCTTCACCGCCTTCTATGCCCAGGACACCTGGGATGTCGGCAACGGCCTCAAGCTGATGTATGGCGCCCGCTACGAGATCCAGGACCAGCGCGACCTGCACGACAAGAGCTTCATGAAGTTCAGCAACTTCAATGACCAGCTCCAGCCCCGCCTGGGCTTCACCTACGATGTGAACCAGGACGGCAAGACGAAGGTTTCCGGCAGCTACGCCCGGTACTTCGAATCCATCCCCCAGCGCATGGCCATCCGCGTCTATGCGAATGAGGTCTACCTCCGCTACCGCTACAGCACCGCCCGGTCCACCTACAACCCGGCCACCGGCGCCTACGCGATCACCAACCCGACGCCCAGCAGCATCACGGACTTCGCGACGCCCTTCAGCTTCGATCCCATCGCGGAAAACATCAAGCTGCCCCAGCGCAACGAGTACACCCTGGGTCTCGACCACACCTTCGCCAGCGGCTGGACCGCGGGCGTCCACGCCAAGTACCGCGAGCTGAAGAACCCCATGGAAGACATGGTGTTCACCGACAACGCCGGCAATCCCTACGATGAGGGTCCGACCCTCTCCTACTCCGGCGGCCTGCCCACCGGCGGCGCCGGCGCGGCGGTCATCGGCAACCCCGGTGCCTTCCAGCAGTGGCGCCCCAACCCCGCCAGCATGACCCTCTACCTCCTGGGTCTGGGCGCCTCCAATCCCAATGGCTACGGGTACAACAACTACGGCATCAACATGCTGCAGTACTACAACCCCGCCACCGGGCTCTTCACCGTGCAGAACACCGGCTTCACCAAGGCCGGCAACAAGTACTCCAGCGTGGACTTCACCCTGGATAAGAAGACCGACCGCGATGTCTTCAGCTTCAGCTACACCTGGAGCCGCCTGGAAGGCAACTACGAGGGCGTGGTCTCCAGCTCCAACGGCCAGGCGGACGGCAACATCACCGCCTCCTTCGACTACTACCCCTATGTGGGCTACGGCCTGCTGCCCAATGACCGCACCCATGTGGTCAAGCTCTTCGCCAGCCACCGCTTCGACTTCTTCGGCGGCGATCTGAATGTGGGCGCCAACTGGACCTACCAGAGCGGCACCCCCGTCAGTCTCTTCGACGACGGCTCCACGAGCGAAGGCAATGCCCCCGGCAGCGGCAGCTCCCTGGACATCGGCGGCTACGGCAACGCGGTGCCCGCCCACGGCCAGCTGGGCCAGTACGGCCGCACGCCCGCCCTCAACAATGTGGATCTGCACCTCGATTGGACCTACAAGATCGGCAAGAAGTACAAGCTGATCCCCAGCGTGGACATGTTCAACGCGTTCAACACCCGCTACGCCACTGGCGTGTTCGAGCAGGCCACCGACCAGAGCGGAACCGCCGCGGTCAACTACGGCCAGGCCAACAACTGGCAGATCGGCCGTCGCTACCGGTTCGGCCTGAAGTTCCAGTTCTAACCGGAACGCAGGTTGCAGAAGAAACGGGCCCGCAAGGGCCCGTTTTCATGTCTGGACCCGAGCGAACCTTGCGGGTCCGGAAGACACGCTAAAGGCACTTGAGGGAAATAAGGGCCCGGACTCATTCCATGACCCGGCCCGTATCGCTGGCTTCGATCTCGCAGGCATCGCGATGCCCTGCGTGGCGGGGAAGGCCACCCCATAGGGGGACAAGGGAGTGATCTCAGCGCCTGTTCATACATGATCCATAAATCATCAATTCTTTTGCTTAGTTTCCCTCAATTTCCTTGTGCATTCTAGGTATTCGTCGGATTCGCGAGTTTATATCGCGGTGTGATGTAGTCGATGAATTAGAGAAGAAAAAGACCACGGTGGTCGGGAACCTGACATATCCTTCATGATCTTCCCCACTCTTTCGACTCCAGGCCGCCCTTTCAGACTCGGTTCAACGCGCACGCGGTGGGCCCGGTCCGCAGACGGAGCCTGGACCCATCTCCCTTCCAGGCGGTTCCCGCCTCCTTTTCTCCGGAGTGCTTCATGCACCTCTCTTCCTTCCGGATGGCCCGCACCGCCGCCATCCTCGTCGCCATGGGCGCCACGGCCTACGCTGCCGGCGACGGCAGCCTTTATGTCACCGTGCTCGACGCCAAGGGCCAGGTGGTCACCGGGGCCACCGTGATCGTCACCAGCCCCACCCAGATCGGCGGCGCGCGCACGGTGGTCACCGACCGGGAAGGACGGGCCCGCTTCATCCGGCTCAGCCCCGGCGAGTTCAAGGTGCAGGTGTCGAAGGAAGGCTTCCAGACCGCCTCGCTGCCCGCGGTCGAAGTGAAGGTGGACCAGTCCTCCTCTGCCAACCTCAAACTGCAGCCCGTGGGTTCCGCCACCGTTGAGGTCTTCTCCACGGTGACCACCGTGGACACCACCACCGTGACCGCCGGCACCCAGATCACCTCCGCCGAACTGGAGACCCTGCCCGTCGGCCGCACCCAGCTCTCCACGCTGAGCCTGGCCCCCGGCGTGGTGGCCACCTTCGGCAACACCAACGGCAACCCCACCCTTGCCACCGGCCTCAACCGCGACAACTTCGGCTCCGGCGGCGGCCGCAACAACACTTATCTGGTGGATGGCGTCGATGTGACCAGCCCTGAAGCCGGCACCCTGCGTACCACCATCGCCCCAGAACTGATTCAGGTCCAGGATGTGAAAACCGGGGCCATCACGGCGGAATACACCGCCCGGGCGGGCCTGTTCTCCAGCGTCACCACCAAGGCCGGCGGCAACGAGTTCTCCGGCGGCGTCACCGTCGACTATCAGAGCGCCTCGCTCCAGGACAAGGTGGGCTACGGCAAATACGATGTGGGTGAACGCAGCGTCCGCGACTACAGCGCCTACTTTATGGGCCCCATCATCAAGGACCGGCTCTGGTTCGTCGGCAGCATCCAGACGGTGAAGGACGAGCTGACGGTCAAGCTGCCCAGCGGCGAATCCCGCACGGGCCTCAACGAAGACAGCAAGCGCTTCTTCGGCAAGCTCACCTGGCAGATCAGCCCCAATGACCTGTTCAGCTTCACCTACAACACGAACCCCTTCGATTTCAACAACCTCTCCACCCCCTCGGTGGTGACGCGCCGCGCCGCCAAGACTGAACAGGGCGGCAACCGCTGGATCGCCGCTTATTCGCACCAATTCAGCGACCTGTTCGTGGATGTGCGTTACTCCCACCACCAGGAGGACAACAAGGTCACGGGTCTCTACACCAATGCCGGACCGCAGAACAACATCGTCTCCCTGTCGCCCCTCACACCCGATCAGGCCAGCCTCGGCAACAGCTCCACGAGGGATCTGCGCGTCTACAAGAAGGACCTGCTCCGGGCCGACCTGACCTGGCTCTTCGATCTCGCGGGCAAGCACACCATGAAGTTCGGTGCCCAGAGCGGTGAGGACACCCTCACCCGCACCTCCGGCATCAACCAGAATGTGGCCTACGAGAGCTTCGACGCCAACACCTACAGCTGGGGCGCCCTGCCCGGCGGCAATGTGAAGTCGCAGCGCACCCGCGTCCTGGGTGTCATCAACAACACTCCCTCGCTCAAGTCCACCGCCATCGCCGCGGGCTACACCCCCACCGGCACCGGCGGCGCGTTCCAGTCCTCCGACTTCAACGCCTATGTCTTCAACGAGGTCAATCCCGCGGGCGGCTACTACGGCTATCGGAACAACTTCGTGTCTGAGGCCAGCTCCACACCCAAGCAGAAGACCCAGGGCTTCTATGTCCAGGACCAGTGGCAGGTCGGCCGGTTCACCCTGAGCCCCGGCTTCCGCTTCGACAAGTACGAGTATGAGGCGGACAACGGGCAGTCCCTCTTCAAGACCGACTACAACTTCGCCCCCCGCGTCGGCGCCACCTACGATGTGAAAGGTGATGGCCACTCCAAGATCTACGCCTACTGGGGCCGCTACATCGATCCCATCCGCCTGGACATGGTCCGCTTCACCGGCAGCCTTCAGGCTTCGTCCACCACCGAGGATGTGCGGATGTTCAACACCTGGATCACCGCCATCAGCCGCGGCGCGAAGGGCACGGTGGACGCGGTCTTCGTGGACAAGTTCAAGCTCCCCAAGACCGATGAGTTCCGCATCGGTTACGCCACGGACTTCGCCAGCATCTACTCCTTCGAGGTGGTGGGTACCCTGCGTCGCGACTTCGACATCGTCGAGGACTGGGACATCGGCCTCTACACCAGCGCCGACAACCTCGAGGGCGAGGCCCGCGGCCTCTATGGCATGGGTACCACGCCCTACGCCAGCCTGAGCGCGCCCCAGAAGCGCGTGGTCGACTACTTCCGGGGGCTCGCCATGCCCGTGGAATACTTCGCCGGCGGCGGCTATACCGGCGCCCAGAACCTGGCGCGGGCCAATGCGGGCCAGCTCAACTTCGCCCTCGCCAACCTGCCCGGCGGCGTCCGCAAGTACAAGACCCTCGACTTCTCCCTGACCCGCCGCGAGGCGAACAACTGGGGCGGCTTCGCCTCCGTCAGCCTGGTGGATGCCCAGGGCAACAGCTTCAGCCTCGGCAACGCCGACTATCAGGGCGATGTGGCGCAGTTCGATCCCCGCCTGCCCTACATGAATGGCAAGCTGGACGGCTCCGTCGACTGGCTCGCCAAGTTCAACCTCTTCTACCACTGGGACATGGGCCTGCAGGTCGGCATGAACTTCAACGCCAATTCCGGCTACCACTACAGCGCCAGCGAGAAGGTCGGCACCCGCGTCCTGAACTCCGCGCCCACCGACATCAACCAGGTGTTCACCGAGCAGGCCGGAAAGTTCCGGACCGACAACTTCTGGCAGGGAGACCTCCGCGTCCAGTACGGCTGGAAGTGGAACAAGCAGCTCCGCTCCGAGCTCTACCTCGACATCATCAACTTCACCAACCGCCAGGAGGCCACGGGCCTTTCGGAAGGGCTCAATGTCCGCTCCGGAACCACCACCCTCTACAACGCCGCTGTGGCGCACACGCCTTACGCCTTCCAGGCGCCCCGGCGCTACCAGCTGGGTTTCCGCCTGAAGTTCTAGCCCGGTGCACTCACAGAAAAGGGGCCTTCGGGCCCCTTTTCTGTGGATTGAAAAGCTTCAATCTTTGGGCACCCACTGGATGTCGGCCACCCCGGCCACGGCGTTCTCGGCACGGGCGAGGGCGAAGAGCCAGTCACTGAGGCGGTTCAGATAGGTCAGCACGGCCGGATTCACGGGCTCCTCGTGGGTGAGGGCCACCACTTCGCGCTCGGCGCGACGACAGACCGTGCGCGCCAGGTGCGTGTAGGCGGAGGCCGGGGTGCCCCCGGGCAGCACGAAGGCCGTCATGGGCGGGGCCAGGGCCGTCAGGCGGTCGATGTCGGCCTCCATGTCCGCCAGATCCCAGGTGGGCTTGCTCATGCGGGCGCCCAGCAGGTCCAGGCGCGCCGCCGGCGTGGCGAGAATGGCCCCCAGCACGAAGAGGTCGTGCTGGATGCGCTGCAGGGTGTCCAGGCTGGCGCAGGCCGACCTGGCATGCAGGCTGACCACGCCCATAACGCTGTTCAACTCATCCAGCGTCCCGTAGGCCACCAGCCGCAGGTGGGATTTGCTCACCCGGTCGCCCCCGAAGAGCCCCGAGGAACCATCGTCGCCCGTGCGGGTGTAGAGCTTCATGATCAGACCTCGAAAAGCAGGGACAGGGTGGGTCGGCGCCTAGGCCCCGCCGCGGGCGCGGCTCCAGGCCACGGTATCGGAACGCCAGGCCGCCAGAGCCTCTGATCCCGCAGCGTCCAGAATTCCCCGGGCCTCGGCTTCCTTCGACAGCACCTCGAAGGAGCTGAGCACCCCCAGGCCGATGCCCGCCTCCCTGAAGGCCTGGTCCGCCTGGGGCAGGCCATAGCTGAAGAGGGCCAGCACCGAGGGCACCTCGGCCCCCTCGGCGCGCAGGGCCTCGGCGCACTTCAGGCTGGACATGCCCGTCGAGATCAGATCCTCGATGAGCACCGCGCGGTGGCCCCGGGCCAGCGGCCCCTCCACCTGACGGCCCATGCCGTGGTTCTTGGGTGTAGGGCGCACATAGGCCATGGGGAGCTTCAGGCGATCGGCCACCATGGCGGCCCAGGGCACGCCGGCCGTGGCGGCCCCGGCGATCAGCGTGGGCTCAAGGGCCGCGGATCCAGCCACCAGGGCCTCGATGATCTGGTCCCGCACCTCGGGATAACCCAGGAGCTGGCGGTTGTCGCAGTAGATCGGTGACTTCAATCCGCTGGCCCAAGTGAAAGGCTCCAGCGGCTGCAGGCGAACCGCCCCCACCTGGAGAAGGCAGCCTGCGAGATCGCCAGGAGACATCGGCATCACAGCTCCAGATCCGCCACGGGCTGCTTGGACATGTAGCGCTCGGCCCCGTCGGGGAAGAGGGTCACCACACGGGATCCCGCAGGCAGGGTCCTGGCCAGTTCCCGGGCGGCCCAGGCGTTGGCCCCGCTGGAGGCACCCACCAGGCAGCCCTCGGTGGCGATGAGCTCCCGGGCGGTGGCCAGGCTGTCCGCATCGGCCACATCCATGATCCGGTCCGCGATGGACAGGTCGAGGCTGCCAGGGATGAAGCCATTGCCCACGCCCTCCACCACCCACTCCTTGAGGGGCGCGCCGCAGTAGACCGAGCCCACGGGCTGCACCACCACGGCCTGGACCTTCGGGTTCTTCTCCTTCAGGTAGCGGGCGATGCCCGTGAAGGTGCCGCCGCTGCCGGCGCCGAGCACCACGGCGTCCACGCGGCCTTCCATCTGGGTCCAGATCTCGGGACCCGTGGTGGCGTAGTGGCTGTCGGGGTTGCTGGGATTGTCGAACTGCTGGGGCACAAACGCGTGGGGAATGCTCGCCGCCAGCTCCTTGCACTTCTCGATGGCGCCCACCATGCCCTTTTCCTTGGGGATCAGCACTAGTTCCGCGCCCAGCGCCTTCATGAGCATCATCTTCTCGCGGCTGTACTTCGTGGGTACGCAGAGGATGCAGCGGTAGCCCAGGGCCTTCGCGGCGATGGCGAGGCCCACGCCCGTGTTGCCCGCCGTGGGTTCGATGATGGTGCTGACGCCCGGCTGGATCTGGCCCAGGGCCTCGGCGGCCTTGATCATGCCCACGCCGACGCGGTCCTTCACGCTGCCGCCGGGGTTGAGGTACTCGAGCTTGGAGAAGATCTGGAGGCCCGGCGCAAAGCGCGTGAGACGCAGCAGCGGGGTGTTGCCCACCAGCTCCAGGACGGAATCGACGACGGAAGGAAGGGGTTGGGTCACGGGATCAGCCTTTCACCACGATGCTCACAAGTTTGCCGCCCGGGGGCAGCACCACTTTCACGATCTCCTTGCCCGCCAGGTGGGACTGGGCCTCGGCGCAGGCCAACGCAGCCGCCCGGCGCTGCTCCTCGGTGGCGCCGGCGGGCACGGTGATGCGGCCGCGCACCTTGCCGTTCACCTGCACCACGACCAGCACCTCATCGGCCTCCAGATACTGGGCGTCGGCCTCGGGCCAGGCGGCCTGCATGCAGAGGCCCACCTTCCCAAGCTGGCCCCAGAGTTGCTCCGCCAGGTGGGGGGCCACCGGCGACATCATCCGCACGAAGGCGTCCAGGGCGTGCTGCATCACGGCACCGCGGTGGGGCGCAGCCGCGGGCAGGTCGCCCAGGGCATTGGACAACTCCATCAGGCCCGAGACCACGGTGTTGAACTGGTAGCGGCGTTCCAAGTCGTCCGTGAGGCGGGCGATGGTCTGGTTGAGCTTGAGGAGGAGGGCCTTCTCCTCGGCGCTGAGGGCATCCTTGGCGGGCAGCGGATCGGCCGCGACGGCATGGTCTTCCACCATGCGCGTGACGCGCTTGAGGAAACGGCTGGCGCCTTCGATGCCCTCGAAGCCGGTCCAGTCGATCTCCTTCTCGATGGGCGCGGCGAAGATCATGAAGAGGCGCAGGGCGTCGGCCCCGTACCGGGAGATCACCTCGTCGGGATCCACGATGTTGCCCTTGGACTTGCTCATCTTCGAGCCGTCCTTCAGCACCATCCCCTGGCAGATGAGCTTCTGGAAAGGTTCCGGCCCGCTGGCCAGGCCCAGGTCGCGCAGCACCTTGTAGAAGAACCGGGCGTAGATGAGGTGCATGGTGGCGTGCTCGATGCCGCCCACATAGAGGTCCACGGGCATCCAGGCATCGCTCTCGGCCTTGGCGAAAGGCAGTTCCGTGTTCTTCGGGTCCAGGTAGCGCAGCCAGTACCAGCTGCTGTCCACAAAGGTGTCCATGGTGTCCGTCTCTCGGCGCGCGGGTTTGCCACAGGCCGGACAGGCGCAGTCGAGGAAGGACCGGGAGGTGGTGAGGGGCGAGGGGCCATGCCCGGTGAAGGCCACATCCTCCGGCAGGCGCACAGGCAGGTTCTCGGCCTTCTCGGGCACCACGCCGCAGTCCGGGCAGTGCACCGTCGGGATGGGCGTGCCCCAGTAGCGCTGGCGGGATAGGCCCCAGTCCTTGAGCTTGTAGGTCGTCGTCTTTTCGGCCCGCGTGCCCAGCTTGGCGATCATGGCCGCGACGGCCTCCTCGCTCTTCAGGCCCGTGAACTCGCCGCTGTTCACCAGCGTGCCCAGGTCCCACTCGCTTTCCGATTCGATGACCTTGGGAATGGGCAGGCCGTATTTTTCGGCAAACTCGTGATCCCGCTCATCGTGGGCGGGCACGCCCATGACCGCGCCGGTGCCGTAGTCCATGAGCACATAGTTGGCGGCGAAGACGGGCACCTTCTCGCCCGTAAAGGGATGGATCACGGACAGGGCCGTGCGGTGGCCCAGCTTCACATCGCTGGTGAGGCGCTCCTCGCGGCTCACGGCGGCCACCTGGTCACAGAAGGCCTTCAACGCCGCATCCACCTCGGCGGCCTTCTCGATGACGGGGTGCTCGGTGCTCAGGGCCATGAAGGTCACACCGAAGAGCGTGTCGAGGCGGGTCGTGAAGACCTCGATCTGGCCACTGACCTCAAGGTCGAAGGCGAGGCGCGCCCCCTCGGACTTTCCAATCCAGTGGCGCTGCATGGTCTTCACATTGTCGGGCCAGTCCAGCCCGTCCAGGCAGTCAAGCAGCTCGTCCGCGTACTTCGTGGTCTTGAAGAAGTACTGCTCCAGGGGCTTCTGGGTGACGGGGTGCCCTGTGCGCTCGTCCTTGCCGTCCACCACCTGCTCGTTGGCCAGCACGGTGCCCAGGGCCTCGCACCAGTTCACGGTGCGCATGGCGCGGAACACATCGCCCTGCTCCCACATCTGAAGGAAGAGCCACTGGTTCCAGCGGTAGTAGTCGTCCTGGAAGCTGGCGATCTCGCGGTCCCAGTCGTAGCTGATGCCCATCTTCTGGATCTGACCCTTCATCTCCTCGATGTTCTTGCGGGTCCAGATGGCGGGGTGGATGCCGTGCTTGATGGCCGCGTTCTCCGCGGGCAGACCGAAGCTGTCCCAACCAAGGGGATGCATGACCTCGTAGCCCTTCATGCGGCGGAAGCGGGCCGTCACATCGCCCAGCGTGTAGTTGCGGACATGGCCCATGTGGATTCGGCCCGATGGGTAGGGCAGCATCACCAGCATGTAGAAGGTCTTGGAGCCCGGCAGCAGCTCCCCGGCCCTTTTGGCGCGGAAGGCGCCCGACTCGAGCCAGCGGCGCTGGATCTCGGGTTCCTGGGTCAGGGGCTGAAACGGCATGGGAGAACTCCGGTAGAACCCTTGATTCTACAAGGAAAGCTGCAGCCCTCCACCCCGGGTTCCCCTGCTCCGCCCCCTGGAAGGCACCGGAACTTGAGGCTGGACGGGGAATAACCGATCCATGGGTGGTCTACTATCGACTGACTCCAGTGTCATCTCTGCCATGGCTTGCCCCCTATAGCGGACCCACCATGACCTCACTGCCCGCCGCGACCCCCGCCCCGGTCTCCCGCCAGTCCCAGGCCGCGAGCGGTCTCAGGGGGATCGCCGCCAGGCTGCACTGGCTCGCCCTCGGCATCGGGCTTGGCTGCACCTTGATGGCCGCTCCGCCTCTCGAATCGATCACCCTTCAGCTCAAATGGCGGCATCAGTTCCAGTTCGCCGGGTACTACGCCGCCCAGGAGAAGGGGTTCTACCGGGAGGCCGGGCTCGAGGTTTCCATACTCGAAGCCGATCCCTCGACGGACCCGGCCCGGGAGGTCGTGGCGGGGCGCGCGCAGTACGGCGTCAGCAACAGTGCCCTACTCCTCGCCCGGCAGCAGGGCCTGCCCGTGGTGGCCCTGGCCGTCATCTACCAGCATTCCCCCCTCGTCCTCCTCGCCCGCTCGGGGGCGGGAATCCACTCGGTCCGCGATCTGGCGGGCCGGCGCCTCATGATCGACCGTCACTCCGATGAACTCCTCGCCTTCCTGCGGAAAGAGGGCGTGCCGGTGTCATCCCTCAGCCTCCAGGAGCATCGCTTCGACCCGTCGGCCCTGCTCAACGGTGAAGTCGACGCCCTCGGCGCCTACAGCACGGATGAACCCTACTTCCTGGACCAGGCCGGCTTCAGCTACCTGACCTTCACGCCCCGCGCCATCGGCCTCGACTTCTACGGCGACAACCTCTTCACCACCGAGGCGGAAATCCGCGCCCATCCCGCCCGGGTGAAGGCCTTCCGCGAGGCGAGCCTCCGGGGCTGGGCCTATGCCCTGCAGCATCCGGACGAAGTGGCGGACCTGATCCTCGCGCGTTACGGCGGACGGCACAGCCGGGACCACCTCCTCTACGAGGCCAGCCAGATGGTCCCCCTCCTGCAGCGGGACCTGGTCGAGCTGGGCTACATGCACCCCGACCGCTGGCAGCGCATCGCGGATGCCTACACGCAGCTCGGCCTCCTGCCCGCCGGCTTCCCCCTCGAGGGCTTCCTCTATGATCCTGGCGCCGGAGATCGTCAGGCCCGGCGGAATCTGAGGCTCGCGCTGACCATCGCCCTCCCCATCGGCCTGGTGCTCGGCGCGGCGGTCCTCGTCTTCCTGCGGATGAACCGGCGCCTCGAACGGGCAATCCGGGCGCAGGCCCAGATGAGCGGTGGGCTTCGGGAGAGTGAGCGGCAGTTCCGGTTCATCGCGGAGCATTCCGCCGATGTCATCTGGACCATGGATCTCCCCAGTGGGAAGTTCACCTATGTCAGCCCGTCCGTGGTCCAGCTGCGGGGCTACACCCCCGAGGAGATCCTGGCCATGCCGGTGGCCGAGGCCCTGACCCCGGAATCGGCCGCCCGGGTCCAAAAGATCCTGATCGAGTCCCTGGCCGAATGGCACGCGGGGACTACCCTCCCTCCCCGGGTGGTGGAGGTGGACCAGCCTCACAAGGACGGGCACCTGGTTCCCACGGAGGTCGTGACGACGCTCCATGGGGACGCCGAGGGCCGCCCGACTCAGGTCCTCGGCGTGAGCCGGAACATCACGGCGAGGCGGCGGGCGGAGGAACAGCTGCGCCGCAACCTCGAGACCCTTGAACAGGCGGCCAGCACAGACCTCCTCACCCATGCCTGGAACCGCCGGCACTTCGATGCCGCGATCGAGGGGGAGATGCACCGCTCCCTCCGGTATGGCCACCCGCTGTCGATGCTGATGCTGGACCTCGATCACTTCAAACGGATCAACGACACCTACGGGCACCCCGAGGGGGACCGCGTCCTCAAGGCGGTCGCCGATCAGGTGCGCGCGGTGATCCGGCTCTCCGACTCTCTCACCCGCTGGGGTGGCGAGGAGTTCATCGTCCTCATGCCCAACACGGGACTCGTGAACGCGAAGGCCCTGGCCGAACGCATCCGCGAGAGCCTCGCCGGGTGCGCCATCGAAGGGATCGGGCCGGTGACGGCCAGCTTCGGCGTGGCGGAGTACCTTCCCGACGCTTCCCGCGAATCCTGGCTGGAGCGTGTCGACCATGCCCTGTACCGGGCCAAGCAGGCGGGGCGGAACCGGGTGGAGGCCGATCCCCTGCAGAGCGGCATCGAGCCCCGCGGTGAACACCCGGAAGGCACCTTCCTGAAACTGGCCTGGAGTGCCTCCTTCCACTCGGGAAACGCCTTGATCGACGCCCAGCACGAACGGTTGTTCCGCCTCGCCAACGACCTTCTTGATGCGGTCCTCTCAGGGCGGGATGACGAGGATCTTGCGGCGCTGGTCACGAAGCTCCTGTCCGAAGTGGCCCAGCACTTCCAGGACGAGGAGGCCATCCTGACGGATCTCGGCTTCCGCGGGCTACAGGAACACAAGCAGAAGCACGCCGAGCTCATCGGCAAGGCCCTCGACCTGCAGCGGGCCTTCCAGTCTGGAACGCTCTCCAGTGGCAGGCTCTTCCAGTTCCTGGCCCAGGATGTGGTGGCCCTGCACATGCTCAAGGCGGACCGGGAGTTCTTCCACCTGACGGCCCCTTCCCAGGGCTAGAAACTCCAGTGCAGGCCCAGCGACACGCTGGAGCGCGGCTCGATCTGCAGGCCGGTCACCCGCTGATGGACCGGAACCTGGGCGAAGGCATAGACCTGCAGGGTGGGGGTGACCGCCACCGTGAGGCCCGGGCTGAGGTAGAGGAGGGTGGCGCCACTGTTCTCGACATCGGCCTGGGGCCCCGATTCCCGCCCCTCGGCCCGCAGGTTCAGCTGCAGGTGCGGCGTGAGGCCGGCGAACCCCGTGTAGCGCACTCCCGCGTTGGCGTTGACGCCGTCGCCGGGCTTGAAGCCCTCCCGCTCGCCCAGCGGTTTCTGGAAGAGCACCTGACCGAAGCAGCCCCACTCCGGAGTCAGACTGCCGAAGGCATAGGCCCCGACGAGCAGATCCGTCGTGCCCGTCCCCAGCTGGAGGCCCCGGTCTAGCGGCTGGCCCACCTGCGCGCCGGCCTGGAACGGCTGGTGGAACCGGCCCGTGGCCAGCTTCAGGCCCATCTGCACGCCGAAGGATCGCGCTTCCGAAAAGCCCTGATAGCGGCCCAGCACCCGGATATCACCCAGACCGCTGGTCTGGGACATGGAAGGATCCACATCCCCTTCGGCCAAGGTCGCGTGGTAGCGGTTGAAGGCCGGGACCAGCACCGTCACGCCCCAGTCGGAGTTGGGGCTGTAATCCAGGGTCAGGGTCAGGTTGCGATTGATCGTCTTCTCCTGGACTTCCTGCTCATTGGGGATTTCGAAGGCGGCGCGGTCCACGGAGCGGGTCCCCCTTCGCAGCTGGTCCTGATTGAAGTAGTCGTAGCGGAGATCGAAGCGGAGGCCGGGCCTCACCGCATAGCCCTGACTCACCCAGTCCGAGTTCAGCGTGCAGCCGCAGGCGCCGCAGGCCCGAGCTGGTGCGGCGGCCGTCACCAGGCCGAGGATCGACAGGAATCCCGCATGGACTCGCTTCATGGTTCCTCCAGGTCGGGCATGGGTAGCCAGGGACGATGTTACGACAGGCGCGGCCCTCCCCCGGGGGACAGCTCCCCCCCAGAGCCGAAACCGGTGCATGATGCTGTCCGCGGAACCTCGCGAGCGGCCGGGGCCCCTGTCGGAGTTCCGGCGCCTGGCAGCCCTGACCCAAACCCCACTCAGCCTGGAGGAGGACCCCCATGGACCCGCTGGCCAAGGCACTCGACTCCCACCTCGACGCCCTCCTGCCGGACCTGGAGGCGATCTACAAGGACCTCCACAGCCACCCGGAGCTGTCCATGCAGGAGGTGCGCACCGCGCAGCTCGCGGCGGAGCACCTGGTCCGGTATGGGTTCGAGGTGACCACGGGTGTGGGCGGGACGGGCGTGGTGGGCCTCCTGCGCAACGGAGCCGGGCCCACCGTGATGCTGCGGGCGGACATGGACGCCCTCCCCGTGGTGGAGGCCACGGGGCTGCCCTACGCGAGCACCGCCAAGGCCCGCAACGATGACGGTGTGGAAGTGGGCGTGTCGCATGCCTGCGGCCACGACCTGCATGTGACCTGGCTGATGGGCGCGGCCCGGGCGCTCAGCGAGCGCCGGGATCTGTGGAAGGGCACCCTCCTGGCCGTGTTCCAGCCCGGCGAGGAGGTCGCCCGCGGCGCCCAGAGCATGCTCGATGATGGCCTGATGGACCGCTTCCCCCGACCCGATGTCATCCTCGGTCAGCATGTGATGGTGGGGGCGGCGGGCACCATGGGCCATCGCAGCGGCACCATCCTCTCCGCCGGGGACAGCCTGAAGGTCCAGCTCTTCGGGCGGGGCTCCCACGGCTCCCAACCCCAGACCGCCATCGACCCCGTGGTCATGGCCGCCTCGACGGTCCTGCGGCTCCAGACCATCGTCTCCCGCGAGATCGGCCCCCTGGACAGCGCGGTGCTGACCATCGGCTCCCTCCAGGCCGGGACCAAGGAGAACATCATTCCCGAGGACGCCACCCTCAAGCTGAACATCCGCACCTACGACGAGGGCGTCCGGGAGCACATCCTGTCCGCCGTCAAGCGGATCTGCTGCGCGGAGAGCGCGGCCTCGAACGCGCCGCGGGAGCCCCTGTTCACGCCCCTGAACAGCTACCCCATGACCGTGAACGACGCCGCGGCCACGGTGCGGGTGGCGCAGGCCTTCCGGGCTCAGTTCGGAGCGGGGGCCTACGAGACAGCGCCCGCCGCGGCCAGCGAGGACTTCAGCCTCTTCGGCCGCGCCTGGAAGGCACCCTATGTGTTCTGGATCGTGGGGGGCACGGACCCCGAGGCCTACGCCAAGGCCAAGGCCGAAGGTCAGATCAACCGCCTCCCCAGCAACCATTCCTCGAGGTACGCCCCCGTGCTGCATCCCACCCTGAAGACCGGCCTCCAGGCCATGCTGACCGCCGCCGGGGCCTGGCTCTGCGAGGCGGAGGCCACCGGCCATGCCTGAACGGGCCCTCTTCAACCTCCTGGATCTGGCGGGCATCTTCGTCTTCGCCATCAGCGGCGCCGCAGCCGCCCGGCAGCGGGACCTGGATCTGTTCGGCATCGTGGCCCTGGCCTTCGTCACCGCCTGCGGCGGCGGCATCGTGCGCGACCTCTGCCTCGGCGCCCTGCCGCCCATCGGCCTGGCGGACTGGCGCTACCTCACCATCGCCACCCTGGGTGCCCTGGCCACCATCGGCGCCTACGGCTGGGTGCGGCGCCTCCGCTACCCGGTGCTCCTCTTCGACGCCCTGGGGATGGCCATGTTCGCCGTGGCCGGCACCCAGAAGGCGCTGGGGATGGGGCGCAACGCCGAGACCGCCATCCTCCTGGGGATGATCACCGCCGTGGGCGGCGGCATCCTCCGGGACATGCTGCTCGGCCGGGTGGCGGTGGTGCTGGAACGGGAGATCTACGCTTCCGCGGCCCTGCTGGGCGCCCTCCTGGTGGTGCTGGCGGATCATTTCCACTGGGGCGCGGCCTGGGCCACCTGGCCCGGCCTCCTGGCCTGCTTCGGGCTGCGCTACCTGTCGCTCCGCTTCAGCTGGAACATGCCCCGCTTCGGTCGGCGTGAGGCGGGCTCGGAGGGCTGAGGGGGCCCGAGGCGGCTAGGGCTGCTTCGCCTTGCCTCCCATGAGGTTCAGGGCGGACCCGGCCTTGAACCAGGCGATCTGGCTCTGGTTGAAGGTGTGGCTCAGGGCGATCCGGTCCTCACTGCCGTCCGCGTGCCGGGCCACCAGCGTGAGGGGCACGCCGGGCGCAAAGCCGGCCAGGCCGAGGATGGACAGGCGGTCGTCCTCCAGGAGCTTGTCGTAGTCCCTGGGGTCCGCAAAGGTCAGGGGCAGCATCCCCTGCTTCTTGAGGTTGGTCTCGTGGATGCGGGCGAAGCTCTTCACGATGATGGCGCGGCCGCCCAGGTGCCGGGGTTCCATGGCGGCGTGCTCGCGGCTGGAGCCCTCGCCGTAGTTCTCATCGCCCACGACCACCCAGCCGATGCCCGCGGCCTTGTAGGCCCGGGCCACCTTGGGCACCTCGTCATAGCCGCCCGTGAGCTGGTTCTTCACCCGGTTGATGGCTCCGTTGAAGGCGTTGGTGGCGCCGATGAGGAGGTTGTTGCTGATGTTGTCGAGGTGGCCACGGAACCTCAGCCAGGGCCCCGCGGCGGAGATGTGGTCCGTGGTGCACTTGCCCTTGGCCTTGATGAGGATGGTCAGATCTGTGAGGTCCGAGCCTTCCCAGGCCTTGAAGGGATCCAGCTTCTGGAGGCGCTGGCTGGCGGGATCGATCTTCACCTCGATGCGGTGCCGGTCTTCCGGCGGGGCCTGGTAGGTGGCCTTCCCGGGGTCGTAGCCTCGCCTGGGGAGGCTGTCGCCGCTGGGGGGGGTCAGCTTGAAGGGCTTGCCATCCGCCCCCGGAAGGGTATCGGTCTCGGGATTGAAGGTGAGGCGGCCTGCCAGGACGAAGGCGGTGACGATTTCCGGCGACGCCACGAAAGCGCAGGTCTCGGGGTTGGCATCGTTGCGCGCGGCGAAGTTGCGGTTGAAGCTCGTGATGATGGAATTCCGCTCGCCCTTCTGGATGTCGTGCCGCTTCCACTGGCCGATGCAGGGACCGCAGGCGTTGGCCAGCACCATGCCGCCCACCTGGGTGAAGGTCGCCATCTGCCCGTCGCGCTCGATGGTGGCCCGGATCTGCTCGCTGCCCGGGGTGATGGTGAAGGTGGACTTGGCCTTCACGCCGTGCGCCAGGGCCTGCTTCGCCACGCTGGCAGCCCGCTCCATGTCCTCGTAGCTGGAGTTGGTGCAGCTTCCGATGAGGCCCACCTTCAGCTCCTCGGGGTAGCCCTTCTCCCGCACGGCAGCCGCGAATCGGGACAGGGGCCAGGCCAGGTCCGGCGTGAAGGGGCCGTTGATGTGGGGTTCCAGGGTGCTGAGGTCGATCTCGACAACCTGATCGTACTGGCAGCCCTCGTCGGCCTTCAGGTGTCCGGCGAACCCCATGGCCAGCTCCGCAATCTCGCCCCGGGAGGTGGCCCGCAGGTATTCCGCCATGCGGTCATTGAAGGGGAACAGGCTGGTGGTGGCGCCGATCTCCGCGCCCATGTTGCAGATGGTCCCCATGCCCGTGCAGGAGATGGAATCCACGCCGGGGCCGAAGTACTCCACGATGGCGCCCGTGCCACCCTTCACCGTGAGGATGCCGGCCAGTTTGAGGATCACATCCTTGGGTGAGGTCCAGCCCTTGAGCACCCCGGTGAGCTTCACGCCGATGAGCTTCGGCGCCTTCAGCTCCCAGGACAGCCCCGCCATGACATCCACCGCATCCGCCCCGCCCACGCCGATGGCCACCATGCCCAGACCCCCGGCATTCGGGGTGTGCGAGTCGGTACCGATCATGAGCCCGCCCGGGAAGGCGTAGGTCTCCAACACCACCTGGTGGATGATGCCGCTGCCGGGCCTCCAGAAGCCCAGGCCGTACTTGTCGCACACCGACGACAGGAAGTCGTAGACCTCCTTGTTCTCGGTGTTGGCGCGAGTGAGATCCGGGCTGGAGCCCACCTCCGCCTGGATGAGATGGTCGCAGTGGACCGTGGAGGGAACGGCCACCTCGGGCAGCCCCGAAGTCATGAACTGGAGGAGCGCCATCTGGGCGGTGGCATCCTGCATGGCCACGCGGTCGGGCCGCAGGTCGAGGTAGCTCTTCCCCCGCAGGATCTCAGCCTGATCCGGGTGATCCAGGTGCCCGTAGACGATCTTCTCCGCCAGGGAGAGGGGCCGGTTCAGCCGCAGGCGCACCACCTTCAGGCGGGCGGCCATGCGTTCGTAGGCGGCCTTGACGAAAGAGGGAGTCGAGTCGATCTGGGCCATGGCAAAACCCTCCTGGCATCGGCAGTGTAGTCCCGATTGCGGAGAGCCGCCTCGAAAGGACTTGGCGGAACACCCGTCAAATTCCTTAGGCGGAAGAGGGTTTCGCGCGCACCATGGAAGGGTGGATGTCCTGGACAGCCATTCGGATTCTTCCGGCCCAGGGCATGGCCTTTCCAGCCTGGGAACCACCCCGGGGGCTCCATGAAGCATGCCGCCAAGCCGGTTCCGACCACGAACCAGGCGGGGGATGGTCGGTGCCATCCCCGCGAGGCTCGGCAGATTCTCGGCGGCCCGCCCTGCGCGGTTCGGAATGGGCAACCGCCCGAACAGCTTTAGCCCGCCTGAAGGAGGGAGCTCGATGGATGCCACCCCACCCCGCATCGCCTTCCTGGGCGGCTATCTCCCAAGGCTCTGCGGCATCGCCACCTTCACGCACGACCTCTGCGAGGCGGTGGCCGCCGCCGCGCCCGACTCGCAGTGCTATGCCGGGGCGATGAACGACCGCATCGAAGCCTACGACTACCCTCCCCGTGTGCGCTTCGAGTTGGATGAGAAGGATCTGGATTCCTACCGGCGCGCCGCCGATTTCCTGAACTTCAACAACGCCGATGTCCTCTGCGTCCAGCACGAATTCGGCATCTACGGGGGGCCCGCCGGCAGCCACCTGCTGGCCCTCCTCAAGGAAGTCCGGATGCCCGTGGTCACCACGCTCCACACCGTGCTGCGCGATCCGAACCCGGCCCAGCGGAAGGTGATGGAAGAGCTGATCCGGCGCAGTGATCGATTGGTGGTGATGGCCCGGAAGGGTGCGGAGATCCTTCGTGAAACCTACGGGGCGCCCGACGCCAAGGTGGAGATCATCCTCCATGGCATTCCGGACATGCCCTACCTCGACTCGAGCTTCTACAAAGCCCAGTTCGGTGTCGAAGGTCGGACGGTGTTGCTCACCTTCGGCCTGCTCGGGCCCGGCAAGGGGATCGAATATGCCATCGAAGCCCTGCCGGAGATCGTGAAGCGCCACCCGAATGTGGTCTATCTGGTGCTGGGAGCCACCCACCCCCATCTGGTCGCCCGCGACGGGGAGAGCTACCGCCTGGGTCTGGAGCGCCTGGCCGAGGACCGCGGGGTGAAGGACCATGTCATCTTCTACAATCGCTTCGTATCGCTGGAGGACCTCAAGGAGTTCATCGGCGCCACGGACATCTACCTGACTCCCTACCTCAACGAGGCGCAGATCACCTCGGGCACCCTCGCCTATGTGTTTGGCGCGGGCAAGGCGGTGGTTTCCACGCCCTACTGGCACGCCCAGGAACTGCTCGCGGAGGATCGCGGGATCCTGGTCCCCTTCCGCGATCCGCAGGCCATCGCCCAGGGCGTGTGCGCCTTCCTCGACGACCCTGACTGCCTGAGGCGGACGCGGGAGAAGGCCTACGGGCTCGGGCGCGCGATGATCTGGCCTGCCGTGGCGCAACGGTACCTCGAAACCTTCCAGCTCGCCCGCACGGAGCGCCGGGCCGCACCAAGATCGGCCTTCGCCAACTGGACACTCGCCAGCCGACCCTATGACCTGCCTCCGCTGCGGCTGGATCATGTCGTGCGCATGAGCGATGCCACCGGCATCATCCAGCACGCGTCCTTCAATGTGCCGAACTACCACGAGGGCTACTGCACCGACGACAACGCCCGGGCCTTCATCCTGTGCAACCTGCTGGATGAACTCGGGGGCCGGCCCCCTTCCGAAAACCTCGACCGGCTGGCCACAAGCTATCTGGCCTTCCTGTCTGCCGCCATGAATCGTGAGACCGGCCGGTTCCGAAATTTCATGAGCCACGGCCGGAGCTGGCTGGAAGAAGCGGGGAGCGAGGACAGCCACGCCCGGGGCCTGTGGGCCGTGGGCACGGGGGCCGGGCGCTCCCGCAACGCGGGTCACCGCCGGCTGTCCGCCCATCTCTTCGAGCACGGGTTTCCCGTGCTCGAAGCCTTCTCCTCCCCCCGGGCCTGGGCCTTCGCCCTGCTGGGCATCCAGGAGTACCTGAGCGCTTTCCCGGAGCAGGCGGAGGTGAAGGCACTGCGCGAAGGTCTGGTACAAAGGCTCGTGAGTCTCTGGAAGGGCTGCGCGACCGAGAACTGGCCTTGGTTCGAGTCGACCGCCACCTACGACAATGCTCGCCTCTGCCAGGCCCTCATCCTCGGCGGTCCTTCGACTTCTAATCCGGAGGCCCTGGAGATCGGGCTCAGGTCCCTGCGTTGGCTCACCTCCATCCAGAAGACGCAGTCCGGTCACTTCCGACCCATCGGCTGCAACGGCTTCTACGAGCGGGATGGCGCCCATGCCTATTTCGACCAGCAGCCGGTGGAAGCCCAGGCGATGGTCTCCGCCTGCCTCGCCGCCCACCGGGCCACCCGGGACGAGTCGTGGCTCCGCGAGGCCAAGCGCGCCTTCGAATGGTTCCTTGGCCGCAATGATCTCGGCCTTCCCCTCTACGATTCCAGCAGCGGCGGCTGCGGGGACGGCCTGCACCAGGACCGGGTCAGTGAGAACCAGGGGGCCGAATCCACGCTGGCCTTCCATCTTTCACGGGCCGAAATGAACTTTGCCGAACATTCAATCGAAGCCCTGCCGGACAATGCCTCATGACCCCCATCCCCCTCCGCCGCCACGAGACGATGCTCGTTCCCGAAAGCGCCAGGGTCATCATCCGGCCCTTCATTCCGTCCAGCTCCCACCGCGTCACCACCATCATCGGCCGCGCCCTCGCCTTGAGCGAGGAGGAGACTGAACGCGACCTCCAGACCGTCCTCGCGGAGTTCGATTCGCGTCACCTCGACATCGAGACCCCGCTGCTGGCGAATTACGACCGGGTGCTGCCCCACATCTTCACGCAGCGGCCGCTCTCCCATGCCCGCAAGCTCCTCATCGGAGCACTCTTTTCCGGGGAATACGCGCTGGAATCCGCGGCGCTCTTCAACCCCTCCATCGTGGCCCACCCTGATCAGAGTGGTGTGCCCACGGGGGCCCTGCGCTTCATCATGAGCCTGCGCGCCACCGGCGAGGGGCATGTGTCCTCCATCGAGTTCCGCACCGGCCTCATCGCCGCCGATGGCGGCCTCCAGCTGGACCCCATTTCGCGCTTCGTCTCTCTGCCGGAGATCGCGCCCAACCCCAGCTACAAGAAGACGGCCTTCATCGTCAAACTGCACGAGATGGGATTCGACAACGGCCACACCACCGCCGTGATGGCGCCGCTGGCGGACCGCTTCACCCGAAGCGATCTGAACCGCAGCCTCCTCGCCATCCGCCGCGAGACCCGGCCGCTGACGCAGGATCTGAAGAACGCCCTCCGATGCATCCAGTGGCTCGCCGACTCCAACTACGAGATGAACTTCGCGCCGACGCTCGCCGTGAGCGAGCGGGTCATTTTTCCCGTCTCGACGAATGAGAGCAATGGCATCGAGGATGCACGCTTCGTCCGCATGGTGGAGGACGACGGTTCCGTGATGTATTACGCCACCTATACGGCCTACAACGGACACGCCATCCTTCCGCAGCTCATCGAGACGCAGGATTTTCTCCATTTCCGGGTGCTGACCCTCAGCGGCACCGCCGTGCAGAACAAGGGTATGGCGCTGTTCCCCCGGAAGATCGACGGCAGCTACGCCATGCTGTCCCGGCAGGACGACGAGAACCTGTTCATCATGTTCTCGGACAATCCCCACTACTGGAGCGACTCGAAGGTGCTCCTCCGGCCCGCGGAGATGTGGGAGTCCGTGAAGATCGGCAACTGCGGGTCGCCCATCGAAACCGAGGCCGGCTGGCTCGTCTTGACCCACGGTGTTGGTCCCATGCGCAAATACTGCATCGGTGCGGCCCTGCTCGACCTGCAGGATCCGACCCGGGTCATCGGCCGCCTGCGGGAGCCCCTCCTGGGACCCGAGGGCGTCGGCCGGGAGGGCTATGTCCCCAATGTCGTCTACAGCTGCGGATCCCTGCTGCACGGCCGGGAGCTCATCCTCCCCTTCGCCATGAGCGACCGGGCCACCACCATCGTCAGCGTTCCCCTGGACGACCTGCTGGCCGCCTTGAAGGCCTGAGGCGTCCTCCAGGACCCTGATTCCAGTGCCCTGAACCGCCGGGGACCGGGAGCATCGCCCGCCCTGGACGGGGTCTGCCGGAAAATGGCCATTCGCCCCTAAACCAATTACGAAGATTTTCGTTGACGACTACGAAACTTATCGTATCTTTTCGGCATTCCCCTTCCGGAGCCCCCTCTCATGCAGCCTTCCGTCCGCCCCACCGACGCCGAACTCGCCATCCTCCGGGTCCTCTGGGAGCGGGGGCCGAGCACGGTGCGGCAGGTCTTCGAGGTGCTGTCCGCGGAGCGGGAGCTCGGCTACACGACGGCGCTCAAGATGCTGCAAATCATGGACGAGAAGGGCCTGGTCCAGCGGGATGCCACGGACCGCACGCATGTCTTCTCCGCCACCCAGACCCAGGTCGAGACCCAACGGACCATGCTCGATGATCTGCTGGACAAGGCCTTCGGGGGGTCCTCCTCGAACCTGGTGATGCAGGCACTCGCCACCCGCAAAGCCAGCCGGGAGGAATTGGCGGAAATCCGGAAGATGCTCGACCAGGCGGAAGGGAGGAGGCGATGACCACGCTCCTGTCGCTCATGCAGTACCCCTTGGCCCAGACCCTGGGCTGGACCCTGATCCATTTCCTCTGGCAGGGGGCAGCCCTGGGCCTGCTGGCCTGGATGAGCCTCCTGCTCCTGCGCGGCGCCAGCGCCAAGGCCCGCTACGGCGTGGCCTGCGCCTTCCTGCTGCTCATGGTGGCCGCCCCCACGGGGACCTTCCTGCTGCTTCAGCGGTCGGCGGCGGCCCTGGCCGAGCCCTTGCGGCTGAGCCTGGAGGCGGCCACGGCTCCGAGGCCGGGGACGATGGTTCCGGACGCGCCGTTGCCCGAGAGGATCAAGGCTGCCCTGGATTCGATCCTGCCCTGGCTGCTGGCTGGATGGGCCGCCGGGGTCCTGCTGCTGTCCACCCGGTTCCTGGGAAGCTGGGTCCGCGTACAGCGCCTGCGCCGGCTCGGCGCCACACCCGTCCCGGCCGAATGGCACCTGGTCGTGTCACGACTCTGCCGGGACCTGAAGCTCGCCCGCGCCGTACGGCTGCTCCAGTCTGCTGCAGTGGAAGTGCCCACGGCCCTGGGCTGGCTGCGCCCCGTGATCCTGCTGCCCGCCTGCGCCTTGTCGGGCCTGGCGCCCTTGCAGCTGGAGGCCATCCTGGCGCACGAACTGGCCCACATCCGCCGGGGTGATTTTCTGGTGAACCTGCTCCAGTCCCTCGTCGAGGTCCTGTTCTTCTACCATCCCGCCGTCTGGTGGCTGTCCGCCCGCATCCGCGCCGAGCGTGAGCACTGCTGCGACGATGTGGCCGCCGAGCTCTGCGGCGATCCCCTGATCCTGGCCCGGGCCCTCGCCGACCTCGAGGCCCTGCGGGAGCCCGCCGCCACATCCCCTACTCACCTGGCCCTGGCCGCCAATGGAGGCTCCCTCATGCATCGCATCCGCCACCTGCTCCAACCCTCCCTGCCCATCCCCGGCGGGGTCCGCGCCACGACCCTCGTCCTGCTGGCGGCCTCTTTGCTGGGCGCGGCGGGTGTCGTCCTCCAGGACAAGGACAAGGAGACCACCCCCAAGGGCGGCCCCAGCACCCGCGTGAAGGTCCTCGATGGCGACCGCCAGATGGATGTGCGCCTGAACGGCGAGGTCAAGCTCGACCCATCCGCCCAGGACCCCGTGGCCGTGCCCGGCGACGGCAGCTTCCGCATCGAAGAAAAGAAGGGTGGGAAGCTCCGGACCTATGCCGCCACGAAGGACAAGAAGACCTACACCGTGGATGGCCAGGAGAAGGCCCTGGACGCCGAAGGTGAAGCCTGGCTGCGCGATGCCGTGAAAGAAGCCGCCAAGGCGCAGGCAGGACGCGACAAGGCCCGCCGCATTGAGATCCACACTCGGCACCTCGAGGACCGCACCCGGGATATGGAAGCCCGCGAGCGGGAGCTGGATGCCCGCTCGCGCGACATGGAAATCAGGACGAAGGACCTGGAACACCGCGCCCAGGGCATGACGCCGGAAGAGCGCGCCAAGCTTCAGACGGAGGCCGATCGGCTGAAGGCCGAGGGTGAACAGCTGAAGGTCGAAGGGGAACGCTGGAAGGTGGAGGCTGAACGCCTCAAGGCCGACCCGGAGATGCAGGCCCTCATCGCCAAGGCAGAGGCTGAGGGCCACAGGGTGCATGTGGAAGTTCGCAAACATCAGGACGGTCCTCCAGGGACCGTGGTGATCCGGCGCCACGAGGACGGCAAGGGTGTCGTGGAAAAGCGGCTGAAGGTCATCCAGAAGGGCGGCGACCCCAAGGAAGGCGGCACCTGGGCCTTCATCGGGCCGGATGCTTCCGACGAGGAGACCGTGATCGTCGAAGGCATGGACAAGGAGGTCCGCATCCCGCCCATCCCCATGCCCCGGATGCGCTTCAAGCGCTCGGCGCCGGATCCGGGAGTCGATCCGCAGGTGGAGATCCGGGCCCTACAGTCGGCCATGAAGTCGATGCAGAAACGCCTCGATCAGTTGCAGAAGCAGATGGCCATGGCACCGAAGACCCCCAAGGCGACGAAACAGCCCCGGCTGGCACCCATGACGCCCATGACACCCATGGCGCCCCTGCCGCCGCCTCCGCCCCCACCGCCGCCCGCGCCGGAGGCTCCCCCGGCCCCGCCCACGCCGCCCGCGGAACCCCCTCACTGATCTGAGGTTTCTTCGTTCCGCGAGAAGGGCCCGCCATGCGGGCCCTTCTCACAGCTGGTGCAAGAACGCCTCCACCCGGTCCCAGTCCCGCGTCACGGGAAAGGGCGGCAGGGCGGCGCGGACCTGGGCGGCGTAGCGCTTGCCCAGGCGGTCCTCGCTGGGCAGCATGAGGCGCGGATCCAGCACCGCCACCACGCCGCGATCGGTGCGGGTGCGGATGAGCCGGCCGATGCCCTGCTTCAACTTGAGCGTCATCTGGGGCACCTGGATGCCGATGAAGCCGAGGCCGTCGCGCTGGGCGTCCGCCTCGCGGATGCGGGCCTGCAGCACAGGGTCGTCCGGGGGCGCGAAGGGCAGCGCGGAGACCACCACCAGGCTCAGCGCCTCGCCGGGCAGATCCACGCCCTGCCAGAAGCTGGCGAGGCCCAGCAGCACCGCCGAGGGCGTGGCGCGGAAGCGGTCCAGCAGCTGGGTGCGGGAGAGGCCATCGCCCTGCACGAAGAAGGTGAGCTCGGGTAGCGCGTCTTCCAGTCGCGGCCGGAAGGCCGCCAGCATCTTGCGGCTGGTGAAGAGCAGCAGGGCCCGGCCCCGGCTGGCCCGCAGCATGCGCTCCATGGCCGCGAGCGAGGCCTCGATCCAGGCCGGATCGCCCACCCCCCCGCCGCCCGCGCGGCGTTCGGGCAGGCCCGGCGGCACGAAGAGCAGGCCCTGGGCTTCAAAGTCGAAGGGGCTCTCCACATGCTCGGCGACTTCCACCTCCGGCCGCGTGAACCCCAGGCGCAACCCCAGGCCGTTGAAGCCGCGGCCATCCCGCAGGGTGGCGCTGGTGAGGATCACGCTCTCGAAGCCGCGGCGCACATGCTGGTGGAAGAATGGCCGGACATCCACGGGGTTCGACTTGAAGTGGACGAGGTTCGGCCCCTCCCGGTTGAGGGTGGAGACCCAGCCTTCGGGCTGGGCGAAGATCTGCTCCATGCGGGAGAAGGCCGTGCCCACCCGCTCCGCGAGGCGCATCCACAGGGGGTTCTCGGGGTCAGCCGAACCGAGGCGGCGCGCCTCCATCCACAGGGGGTGCCCCGCCTCCACCCAGGCGCCCACGGCATCCGCCAGGGCCTTCATCTCGGGGCCGGGACTCAGCAGGGGCAGCACGCCGCCTTCGAGCGGCACCCAGGCGAGGATGTCGGTCCAGGCCCGCTCCCAGGGTTCCAGCAGGGCCGCCAGACCCGCGCCCTGCCCCTTGGCGGCGTCCCGCAGATCCGTGAAGAGCAGGTTCATGGCGCGGCTGGACCAGGCCTCGGCACAACTCTCGGTGAGCTGTTCCTCCAGGTCATGGGCCTCGTCGAGGATGAGCACGGGCGCGTCGGGCAGCACCTGGCCGAAGGCGGATTCCCGCAGCACGCGGTCGGCCAGCAGCAGTGCATGGTTGACGATGATGAGGTCGGCCTCGGCCACCTCCGCCCGCAGCTTGGTGAGGAAGCAGTCCTCGTAGCGGGGGCACTGGCGGCCCGTGCAGCGCTCGGCCCGGGCGTTGATCTTGTCCCACAGCGGCGACTCGCCCTCCCCGAAGCGGCCCAGCCCCTCGCGGTCCCCGTCCTGGGTCTCGCGGGTCCAGCGCTGCAGGGCCAGCCAGAGCTGCTGGTCGGCCCGGCTGAACTCCAGGTGGGCGTCCGTGGAGACGGCCTCCCAGGCCGTGCGGCAGAGGTAGTTGGCGCGGCCCTTGGCCAGCACGGCCTTGATGGGTCGGCCCAGGATGCCCGCCGCCCGGGGCACATCCTCTTCCAGCAGCTGGCGCTGGAGCTGCTTGGTGCGGGTGGCCACCAGGATGGGATGGCGGCCGGCGGCCAGGGCCGGGATCAGGTAGCCCAGGCTCTTGCCCGTGCCCGTGCCGGCCTCCACCGCCTGAATCACGGCCTCCGGCCGGGCGTCGGGCTCGCCGCCCCCGTCGCGCCACTTCTGGAAGCGGGCGGCGCCGTCCACCACGGCGTTGTGCACCAGCTCGGCCATGCGCCGCTGGCCGGGCCGGTCCTCGGCCCCGGGGAAGCAGGCGAAGATCCGGCCCTCCGACGGGGCGAAGTAGCGGTCCATGGGATGCGCCATCCGACCAGTGTGGAACAAAGGCGGAAAAAGGGCGAATGGGCTTTGGGGGAGGCTGGCCGCGGAGGGCCCCATTCACTTGTGGTAATGCTTGCCCCGGAGAATGGTGAACGCCCGGTAGAGCTGCTCCAGGAGCATCACCCGGCTCAGTTCGTGGGGGAAGGTCAGAGGCGACAGGCTCAGCTGCTCCCGGACCTCCGCCTTCAAGCCGGGATCGAAACCGTGGCTGCTGCCCAGGGCGAAGGCCAAGCTGTCGCCCCGGTCCATGCGCTCGCCCAGCCACTTGGCGAGGGCCTCGCTGTCCCGGAGTTTTCCCTCCGGCGTGAGGAGCACCGGGCATTTCACGGCCTTCAGCTTCGGACGAAGGCGCTCGGCCTCCTCCCGCAGCTGGCGGGCCGGATCCCCCTTACCCTCGGTCAGTTCCGTCACCTCCAGCCGCGCAAAGGGTCGGAGCATGTCGAGGTAGTGGCGCTCCAGCTCCCGGCAGGGATCCAGCCGCAGGCGTCCGAACGCAAGGAGGGAGATGGGATACATGATCCTATTGTGATGAATTTCCCTTGGCAGCCTAGCGGGTTGGCTCCACCATCCTTGTCATCCTGACCATCCCGTCCCGGAGGTAGTTTCATGCGTCGTTCTCTCGCATTGCCCCTCGCCAGCCTGCTCCTGTTACCCGCCTTCATCGGGTGCGGCGGCGACTCGATTCCCACCACCGCGCCCGCCGCGGCGAAGGAGCCCGCCGACATCCTCTACCACCTGCAGTACCTGGTGGTGCGCAAGGACTACAAGCACGCCGCCCTCATCGCCCCCATCACGCCGGATGTGGTCTACCCCTCCGCCATGCACTTCCACAAGCAGGCCAAGGAGCTGGGCATCACCCTCACGCCCGAAGAGCTCAAGGGCCTGGGCATCGAGCACCTGGCCGCGCGGCTCGACGAGCTGCCGGGCGGTCCCACCGACGACTACCCGGTGAAGGACGCCCGCCTGGCCTTCAATGCCGGCCTCTATCGCCTGCTGAAGGGCATCACGGACAAGTCCTGGGGCAAGATGCGCCACATGGGCATCACCGACAACTCCGCCGCCCGCCAGTTCGGGTCCTCCACCATCGTGAAGGACATGGCTCTCGGCTTCGATGGCACGAAGGTCCTCACCGTCAGCTGCCTCAAGAAGCCCGATGGCACCTGGGGCGTCTCCTACCTGCGCTATGAAGTGGCCCTCAAGAGCCTGAAGCAGTAGGCCCTCCCGCTCTTTTGCCGCGCCCCGGAGTCCACGGATTCCGGGGCGCGCTATGCTTGGGCCGACGCTTGGGCCGGCCGCCGCAGGCCCGAGCGGACGCAGGGGGTTCCCATGACCGGGGCCATGAACCTCTTCGACAGTGTCAGCCGGCAGTTCGATGAGGCCGCCGACATCCTGGGGCTCTCCCAGGACATCCGAGAGCTCCTCAAGATCCCCTACCGCGAGATCACCGTCGCCATGCCCATCCGCATGGATGACGGCACCCTGAAGGTCTTCAAGGGCTACCGCGTGCAGCACAACGGCGTGCGCGGCCCCCAGAAGGGCGGGCTCCGCTTCCACCCGGACCTGGACCTGGACGAGGTCCGCGCCCTGGCCAGCCTCATGACCTGGAAGACCGCCGTGGTGAACATCCCCTTCGGCGGCGCCAAGGGCGGCATCCAGTGCGATCCCGCGAAGATGTCCCAGCATGAGTTGGAGATGCTCACCCGCCGCTACATCTCCAAGCTCTCCATGGTGCTGGGCCCCACGCGCGATGTGCCGGCCCCGGATCTGAACACCAACGCCCAGACCATGGCCTGGGTGCTGGACGAATACGGCCGCAAGAACGGCTACCAGCCCGCCTGCGTCACCGGCAAGCCCGTCGAGCTGGGAGGCAGCCAGGGCCGCGAGGCAGCCACGGGAAAGGGGGTGGCCCTCTGCACCCGGGAAGCCTGGACGAAGGTGCTGGGCAAGGAGCTGAAAGGGGCCCGGGTGGCCCTCCAGGGCTTCGGCAATGTGGGCGGCTTCGCGGCAAAATTCCTGGATGAGATGGGGGCCCGGGTGGTGGCCGTGGCCGACCGCGGGGGCGCCGTCCGGCGAACCGAAGGCCTGGAGGTGGCCGCCCTTTCGGACCACGCGCGGCGCCACCAGGGCACCGTGGCGGGCTTCCCCGGCGGCGAGGCCTTCGATCCGGCGGCGATCTGGGCCCAGCCCTGCGATATCCTCATCCCTGCGGCCCTGAGCGGGGTGCTGACCCAGGCCACGGCGCCGGCCGTGACGGCCCGGCTGATCGTGGAGGGCGCCAGCGCCCCCACCACGCCGGAGGCCGACCGGATCTTCCGGGACAAGGGCATCCTCCTGCTCCCCGACATCCTCGCCAATGCCGGCGGCGTCATCGTCTCCTACTTCGAGTGGGTGCAGAACCTCCAGCAACTCTTCTGGACCGAGGCTGAGGTCTTCGAGAAGGAGGAGAAGATCCTGCTCCAGTCCTTCCGGGATGTGCAGGAGCGGGTCCAGCAGCACGGCTGCACCTGGCGCGTGGGCGCCCTCGTCCTGGCCCTGGGGCGCGTGACGAAGGCCAATGCCTTGCGTGGCTGGTAGGTGCCTTCCCATCAAGCTTTGCATTACGGATGAGAATGGGTGCCTTTCCCGGCTGGCCTTTCCTGACCCGGGCTGGGAAAATCATCCGTTGGGCTGGTGGGGGCGTCCCGAAGAAGACCGGCCGCGGAGGATCCATGTCCAAGAAGAACATCGTGCATGTGGTCGGCACGGGCACCATCGGCGAACCGCTGATCGGCCTGCTGACGGAATACAAGAAGGAACTGGGCATCGACGAGGTCACCTTCCACAAGAACAGTGTCAGCGACCGGCCCAAGGTGAAGGCCCTGCTGAAGCGCGGCGCCAAGCTCGTGGTGGACGCGGACAAGGTGGAGGGCTTCAAGGCCTGGGGCATCGAGCCCGCCATGCTCCACGACCAGGCCCTGGACGAGGCCACCGTGGTCATCGACTGCAGCCCCAAGGGCATGGACATGAAGGAGAAGTTCTACACGAAGTACGAGCACAACACCAAGGGCTTCATCGCCCAGGGCAGCGAGTTCGGCTTCGGCACCATGTATGCCCGCGGCATCAACGACGAGGTGCTGAAGGGCAGCGGCCAGTATGTGCAGGTCGTCAGCTGCAACACCCACAACCTGTCCTGCATCATCGACACCCTGGCCCTCAAGGAAGGCGCCGACAACCTCGTCGAAGGCAGCTTCGTCTGCATGCGCCGGGCCAACGACATCAGCCAGGTGAAGGACTTCTGCCCCGCTCCCCAGGTGGGCACCCACAAGGACGGCAAGTTCGGCACCCACCACGCCCGCGACGCCTACCACCTGTTCCAGACCAAGGGCCTGGAACTGAACCTCTTCAGCAGCGCCGTGAAGCTCCCCACCCAGTACATGCACAGCCTCTGGTTCGACCTGCGGCTCAAGCGCCCCACCACCCTCGAGGCCCTCAAGGCCCGCATCAAGGCCAACGACCTCATCGCCATCACCGAGAAGAAGGACGCCAACACTGTGTTCTCCTTCGGCCGCGACCAGGGCCACTTCGGCCGCATCCTCAACCAGACCGTGATTCCCCTCAGCACCCTCACCATGCCCAGCGAGACCCGCGTGGTGGGCTTCTGCTTCACCCCCCAGGACGGCAACAGCCTGCTCTCCAGCGTGTCTGCCGCCCTGCGCTTCATCCACCCGGACGATTTCGAGCAGCGCATCCAGGTGCTGAAGCCCTACTTCTTTGATGAAGTGTAGGGTCCCGAATCGCGGCGCGATTCGAGTTGTCAAACGGGCCCGCAGTGCGGGCCCGTTTTGATGGAATGCTTTTCCTGAACCCACGGGGATGCCCATGCAGATCACGGCCCACTACACCCTAACCCCCGCCGAGGCCCTGCGGGGCACCCGGACCTTCAAGCTGCTCTGGTACGCCGTGTCCGTGATCTCCGGCCTCGTCCTGATCCTGCTGGGTCTGGTGGGCACCCAGGCCTCCCAAGGCCAGCAGGGGTTCAGCATCTTCATGATGCTCAACGGCCTCCTCTTCGTCGTCCTTCCCGAAGCCGTCCTCCGCTGGGCCCGGCTGCGCCGGGGTGCCCAGGCCTACACGCCCATGGAAGTGAGGCTCGACGACGACGGCCTCACCCTGAGCACCGACTCCGCCGAGGGCAGCCTCCCCTGGGCCGCCTTTGCGGACATCCAGCGGCGCAGCGGGTTCTGGATCTTCCGCATCAGCCGGTCGCAGGCCGTCCTGGTGCCCGAGCGGGCCCTGGGGGCCCCCGCGGGCGAAGACCTGGAGGCCTTCCTGCGGGAACGGAAGCTGCTGAAGCGATGAGGCTCCAGGGCCCCGTGGATCTTGCGGCCCGCGCCCTGCTGGGCCAACGGCTGGTGCGCGAGGGCGTCACGCTCCGCATCACGGAAGTCGAGGCCTACGGCGGGCCCGGAGACAGCGCCAGTCACGCGCGCCATGGCCGCACCCCCCGCAACGCGCCCATGTGGGGTCCGCCGGGACATGCCTACTTGTACTTCTGCTACGGCATGCACTGGATGCTGAATGTGGTGACCGGGCCCGAAGGCGAGCCTTCCGCCGTGCTCATCCGCGGCGCGGAAGTCCTTGAGGGGCTGGAGACGGTGCTGGCGCGGCGGCGCGCCAGCCAGGCCACGGCCCAGCTCTGCGCGGGGCCGGGCAAGGTCGCCCAAGCCCTGGGCCTCGACGGAACCTTCGGCGGCCACGACCTGCTGATCCCCGGCGGCCTGGAGCTGCGCCCGGGGCCGCCGCCGGTCCGGGTGCTCGCCGGCCCCCGCCTCGGCATCGCCTTCGCCACCCCCGGGGACCAGGCCCGCCCCTGGCGCTTCGCCGACGCGGACAGCCGGGCCGTTCTCCAGCGGAAGGCCCTCGATCCGGGCTAACCTTCACCCCAGGAGGCCGCCATGCCCTATGTGAACATCCGCATCACCCGCGAAGGCGCCACTTCCGAGCAGAAGGCCCGGCTCATCCAGGGTGCCACCCAGCTCCTGGTGGAGGTGCTCGGCAAGAACCCCCAGACCACGGTGG